>DKBA01000049.1 GCA_002450985.1 Acidimicrobiia bacterium UBA6912 | reverse complement strand
CGCATCAGCACCAAGGAGGCGGCGTTCCTCACCACCCAGGTCCTGCTGCGCACCGGCTCGATAGCTCCCACCAATGAACGCTGGCTGTACGAGGGGCTCCGCAGGCGGGACGGCGGGCTCTTCTACGACGCGGGCGTCGCCGCCTACCACTTCGACGCCCGCGAGTGGGTGGGGCGGCTCCAGCAGCCGGCGGTGGTGGTGATCCCCACTCGCGATGTGCTGGTGCCGGTGCGTGCCCAGCACGAGCTGGCCAGACTCCTGCCGGAGGCGAGGGTGGTCGAGCTCGACGGGGCCGGACATGAGTCGATCCTCACGAGGGTCGACGACTACGTGGACGTCATCGAGCGTTTCACCGGACGGAGCCGAGAAACCGGGTGAGGAGCTCGGCGACGGTCGCCGGCCGTTCTGCGATCAGGTTGTGCCCGGCCCCGGCGATGATCTCGACCCGACCGCCGGCAGCCGCTGCGGCGCGGGAGGCGAGGGCGGCGTAGCGCTCGTCGTCGCCGCCGGCGATCCACAGGCTGGGCCGCTGCAGCTCCGCAGGGTCGACGATGGGCACCACACCCTGCCCGAGACCGCGGAGCGCCGCCGCCAGCCCGGCGGCCGTGTTCTCCTCCCGAAGACGGCGATCGGCGGCTGCGGCGCCAGCATCGAGCCGGGTGGTGCCGATGATCGGATCGGCGAGCCAGCGGTCGAGAAAGGCGGGCACTCCGTCGCACTCGATCTCCTCGGCGAGCGCCTCGTCCCGTCGGCGCCGTTCCGCCTGCTCGGGGCCGGCGAGGCCGGTGCCGGTCGAGACGAGCACGAGCGCCGGCACGAGATCGGGTCGTCGCTGCGCCAGATGGAGCGCGATGCGCCCGCCCTGGGAGTACCCGAGCACGGCCGCCGGGGCCGCTGCTGCGTCGAGCCAGGCGGCCAGGGCATCGAGCGTGGCGTCGAGGTCGACGGGGGCCACCGCGGTCCTGCCGTGGCCCGGAAGATCCGGCGCCATCACCGGCCGGTCGAGGTGGGTGGCCAGTGCGGTGAACATCCCGCCGTGGAGCGTGAAGCCGTGGAGGCACACGAGCGGCGCTCCGGCGCCGGTGGTGGCCCGCACCGCCAGCACGCCGTCGGGGACCGGAAGCAGGGTGATCTCCATGAGCGGGATTGAAGCTAATCCGACATCGGTATCCGGGAGGCGAGGTGGGCTGCGTGTTTGCCGTCCGTGCGACAATGCGAGACATGAGCGAACCCAGGACACCGCAGCAGGCGAGGGCCGATCTTGCGACGTGGCGGACCGCCGTGCCGCAGGATCTGGCGCGCATCGACGATCACCTGGCGGCGGCCAATCGCCGCTACCTGAGCGGGGAGCGTCTGCAGGCCGTCACCGATGCTGCCGAGGCGCTCGTGCGGCAGGTGCCGGGCTCGCTGGCGACCCTGGTCGACCGGTACCAGGCCCACCCCCCACGCCACGAGAAGTACGACGGGATCGGCAACGCCGTCGAGAGGGTCGTGTTCGACGGCGACTACCACCGCGCCGGCGCGATCGTCTGGGGCTCGGGTCTCCTGCGTGCCGCGGCCGAGCCGGGCCGGTCGTTCGAGCAGGCCAACCTCTTCGCCCTCGCCTCGCTCGAGGGAGAGATGGGGCACATGTGTGCGGCCACGTGCACCACGGGTCTCGTCCGCGTCCTGCGGTGGGCGGGGGCATCAGAGCTCCTCGACCGCTACGGCAGCGGGCTCTGCTCCGCCGATTACGAGTCGGCGCTGCGCGGCGCCCAATACCTCACCGAGGTCCAGGGAGGCAGCGATGTCGGCGCCAACGCCGTCGTGGCTCGCGACGCCGGCGACGGCACGTACCGCATCGACGGTGAGAAGTGGTTCTGCTCGGTGGCCGATGCCGATCTGTTCCTGGTGATGGCCCGTCCCGAGGGAGCCGGTCCCGGCACGGCGGGCCTGGGCTGCTTCCTCGTTCCCCGAGAGGTCGACGGCCGGCCCAACGGCTTCTCGATCCGGCGGCTCAAGGACAAGCTGGGCACGACGGCGATGGCATCGGGCGAGATCGACTTCGCCGATGCCGTGGCCTACCCGGTCGGTCGACTCGACCAGGGATTCAAGCTGATGGTCTCCGGCATGCTCAACGCCAGCCGGTGGATGAACGCGCTCGGCAACGTCGGCATGCTGCGGCGGGCGTATGTGGAGGCGGCAGGGTACGCCGCGGCGCGGCGTGCCTTCGGACGGCCGATCGGGGACTTCCCTGCCGTCCAGCAACTCGTTGCCTCGATCAAGACCGAGTGGCTGGCAGCGCTGTACGGCACGTGGGCGCTCACCGCCCTCGACGAGGTCGCCGATCGCACCGGTCTCGGCGAGACGGCCTCTGCGGGGGATGACCTGCGCTTCCACCGGTTCCTCGTCAACGCCAACAAGCTGGTCGTGTCACAGGCGTGCACCACGGCGCTGCGAGACGCCGTCGAGGTGCTCGGCGGCAACGGCGCCATCGAGTCGTTCAGCGTGCTGCCGAGGCTGCTCCGCGACAGCGTGGTGTACGAGCAATGGGAGGGCACCCACAACGTGCTCACCGCCCAGGTGGCCCGCGACGTGGCGAAACTCGATCTGCTGCCCGTGGTCGTCGCCCGCATCGAGGGACTGCTGTCTCGCGGCAGCGGCCCGGTGGAGCGCATCTCCGCCGCCTTGCGCCGCGTCGAGGCCGATGCCCGGCGAGCCGTCGCCGACCCGGACTTCGCCGCGTGGCACTTCCGGGGCGTCCTGGAGCGGCTCCATCGCACCTTCCAGGCCGCGCTCCTGCTCGACGTCGCTGCGGACGAGCCGGAGCTCGCCGACGAGCTCGAGGCGGCGGCTGCGTTGCTCACCGGCCGCCACCTCGAACCGGGCTATCGCCCCGAGGACGACCCCGAGTACCCCAAGCGGGTCGCCGCGCTGCTCGGCTGAGGCGTCCCTACGGCCGTCCGCCACCGGCCCTCACCCGGGGTCGGAGCTGCTCGTCACGGACCGGGACGGCAGGCAGCGGCGGAGCAGCCGCATCGTCTCGAGGACGGAAGCGACGCTGTACGTCACCGTGCCCGGCTCGACGGTGACGATGCGCCAGTAGCCGGCCGGGCCGGCGTCGAGCACGGTCGCCTCGTGGACCTCGTGCCCGCCTGCCCGCTCGGTCCACACACTCGACACCGTCCACTGTGCCCTGCGGTGCTGGTTGGCGATGAGGATGCGGTCGGCCCACACGGGGTCGGCCCCCGCCGAGACGAGGATGGCGAGCGCGGTCTCGGGATCGTCTCCCTGCCAGTCGAGTGCTGCGTCCAGGGCATCCGCGGCGACCGTGACCGATCCGGAGAAGGGGGTCTCCGGTCTGCTGCCCACACCGGTGAGCTGAGCGAGCAGCAGCGGCACCGTCACCGTGTCGATGCTCCGGAGTTGATACACGTCCTGGTCCACCGGACGCCCCCACACCGCCCGATCGGAGGTGGCCCAGATCGTCGACCGGTTGGTGGCGTCGCGTGTCGTCACCTCGACGGAGACGACGAGATCGGGATCGGTCATCACGGCAACCAGCCCGGCGGCCTCGGGCGAGAGAATCCCGCCGGCCGCCGCGCCGCAGCGCTCGAGCTCGGCGACGGCGCCCGGCGGCGGTGCGCCCTCGGCGGCGAGGAGCATGAGGGCGGGGATGAGGCGGCGGGGGAGCGTCAGAACACCGTGAGAGAACATGGCGGCACCCTATCTCCGTCCGACCCAGCGTGTCAAGCTTCAAACATCGTCAAACAATGTCAAATCGTGTCGGTCGAGAGGACGATGCGACCACCTTCGCCGGCCACATGCACCGGCCGTCGCTATCCCGGCGTGCGGCTGCGTATCGTGTCGGTGAGACACCGCGACGATGGGGAGAGCGCGTGGCGGACATCTTCCTCTCGTATACGAGGACGGATGCAACGAGAGCCGGCCAGCTCGCCGAGGAGCTGGAGCGGCGCGGCCTGACCGTGTTCTGGGACACCGAGGTCCTGCCGGGCCAGCGGTGGCGCGACGTGATCCACGAGGAGCTCGTCGAAGCGGCCTGCGTGATCGTCATCTGGTCGAGCGAGTCGAGTCAGTCGCGCTGGGTGGTGGAGGAGGCGTCGGAAGCGCTCGAGTCGGGCAAGCTCGTGCCCGTGCTCCTCGACGGCACGCTGCC
>DKBA01000150.1 GCA_002450985.1 Acidimicrobiia bacterium UBA6912 | reverse complement strand
CGCCGCCGGAGGCGCAGCCGCCGCCGCAGCGGCGAGCGGTGCGGCGGGTGCGTCGGCGGGTGCCTCGGCGGGGGGAGGCGCGGCCGGTGCCGGTGTTGGTGCGGCTGCAGGTTCCCAGATCGGCCTCATCGCTGCGGCCGCTGCCGCAGCCGTGGTTGTCGCCGCCATCGCCGTGGGAGGTTTCCTCTTCTTCACGCGAGGCCCGGAAGCCTCGGAGGTGGTGGCCGCCTCGGAGGAGGTGGCCGCCCCGCCGGCGGCGGATGCGCCGATCGAGGAGGTGGCCGACCCGACCCTGCCGCCCGTCTCCGAGCCCCCGTCGGCGGAGGAGGCGACCGTCTCCGGCGACGACACGACGACGGCGACGACCGTGCCCCCGTCCACCGATGCGCCGGCTCCCGGCGAACTCGTCGTCTCCGACGACAGCGCCGTGCTCGACGAGGACACGTCCGTGACCATCGATGTGATCGCAAACGACGGTGCGGTCGACGGTGCGTCGGTTGCGGTCGTGACCGGCCCCGCCCACGGCACGACCCGGGTGACGAGCACCGGCAGCATCACCTACACGCCTGCTCCCGACTTCGCAGGATCGGATCGGCTCACCTACTCGGTCGCCGATGCCGGCGGGCGCAACGCCACCGGCGTCGTCCGCATCACGATCAGGCCGGTCAACGACGCACCCAGCGTGCCGTCTCCCGGCACGCTCGCTCTCGCCGAGGATACGACCGTCACCTTCGACCCGACCGAGGGCGCCACCGACGTCGACGGCGACACGTTGTCGGTGGCCGTCTACGACCTCTCGTCTGCGGCTGGGGGCCGGATTTCGTCCGACGCCACCACCTACACGCCGCCCGCCGACTTCTCGGGTTCTGATTCGTTCAGCTATCGGGTCACGGACGGCACTGCGTCCGTGACCGTCACGGTGTCCGTCGAGGTGTCCGCCGTGCCCGATCGCCCGGATGCGCCGGCCGGTGGTGTGTCGGGAACGGGTGTGGAGGACACGACGACCACCATCGACCTGCTCGATGGGTGGACGGACGCCGACGGCGACTCGCTGCGGCTCGTCGCGACGACGGTGACGACGACCCAAGGTGGCACTGCCGGCCTCGTTGCCGGTGGCACCGCCACCTACACGCCGGCCGCCGACTTCGCAGGGACGGACAGCTTCACCTACACCGTGACCGACGGGGTCTTCAGCGTGACGGCGACGGCCACGATCACGGTTGCCGGCGTGAACGACCCTCCCACCGTCCAAGGCGCGACGTTCACCGTCGACGCCGGCGCCGCACCGAACACCGTCATCGGACAGATCGTCGCCAGTGACCGTGACGCCGGTGACACCCTCGTGTTCACGATCTCGGCCGGCAACACGGGCGGGCAGCTGAAGATCACCGCCGGGGGACAGTTGCAGGTCGCGGAGATCACCGATGCGTCGGCGTTCCCACTGTCGCTGACGGTGCGGGTCACCGATGGCGGGGGACTCAGCGACACCGCAACCGTGGCCGTCAACCTGGTGGATAGCACCGGCCCGAGCATCTCGAGCTTTGGGGCGTCGCCGAGCAGGATCAACGCATTCCTGTCGCCGGGTGTCGCCTGCCCGGTCGGAGCGTCGCGGTCCAATCTGTCGGCGGTCGTCCGAGATCCGAATGGGGTGGCGTCGGTGGTGTTCAACTACTCCGGCACCGTCGCCGGCTTGCCGCTCTCCGGATCGATACCGGCCACCATCACCGGCAGCAACGCCAGCGGGTCGTTCGCCATCACCATCACGGGGATCACCTTCACCGAGGCGACCTTCGACTTCACCGTCGTCGCCACCGACGGCCTCGGCCACACGTCGAGCGCCGGCGGGGTCACGGTGACCGTTCTGCCCTGCCCGGGCTGAGGGCGGGTCGCTCGAGTCGCGACGCGGTTCCCGTCAGGGACCGCTACGTGCGCCCGTCGATCTCGGCGGCCAGGTCGGTGTCGCGGGCGGTGAGACCGCCGGCCTCGTGCGTGGTGAGGGCGATCGACACCTTGTTCCACCGAACGTCGATGTCGGGATGATGGTCGGCCACCTCGGCGGAGAGGGCGACGGTCGTCACGAATCCCATCGCCTCCCGGAAGTCGGCGAACTGAAACGTCCTCCGCAGCGTCTCGCCGTCGAGGGACCAGCCGGGATGGTCGGTGAGGAACTGGCTGCGGGCTGCGTCGTCGAGACGATCCATGGTGACACTCCTCGTGGCTGTGTCCACCGACCCTAGGGGTCACGGGGATCCACTGCGACGCCCCAGGTCGGCAGTACCCTTGGCCCCTACGCTCTGTTGGGGCTCGGCGCTGCGGCGGCGCCGTCCAGGCGAGGTTGTATGGCTCTTCGCAACGACCAAGGCATCGTGCTGCGCAGTTACCCGTTCGGCGACGCCGATCGGGTGGTGGTCTTGCTGAGCCCGAACCGGGGCAAGCTGCGCACCGTCGCCAAAGGGGTCCGCAAGACGAAGAGCAGGTTCGGCGGCCGGCTCGAGCCGTTTTCCCACGTCGATCTCGTCGTTTACGAAGGACGCAACCTCGACACCATCACCTCGGTGGCGATGATCGAGCCTTTCCACAACCTCCGGTCCGACCTCGACCGCGTCGTCATGGCCGGCACGATGGTGGAGGTCGCCGACATCGTGGCCCAAGAGAACGAGAGCGCGATGCGGCTCTTCTTGCTCCTCCAGCGCGGGTTGCGGGCGCTCGACGCCGCTCCCGCCGATACGGACCTCGCCACGTCGTTCCTGCTCAAAGCGGCCGACATCGTCGGCGTGGCGCCGGCGCTCACCTCGTGCGCAGGCTGCGGCAGGGGGGACGGGTTGACCCGCTTCAGCTTCTCGGCAGGCGGCGCTCTCTGTGAGCGGTGCCGCACCTCGGGGGCGTATGCGCTGCGCGACGGGCTCACGGCGTATCTCGCCCAACTCGCCGTTGCCGATCTCGGGGCGCTCCCCGAGCGCGACGTCCAGCTCAGCCCCGAGGCGATGGGGGTCGCCAGGCGGTTCATGGAGTACCACCTCGAGCGGCGCCTCGTCTCGCTTGCGATGCTCGATGGGTGAGCCCTCGGTCGACCGTGCCCGCGTTCCCCGCCACGTCGGCCTCATCCTGGACGGCAACGGGCGGTGGGCGAACGCACGGGGGCTGCCGCGGACGGCGGGTCACGCCCAGGGCGAGCCGGCGCTCTTCGATGTGATCGACGGGGCGATCGAGCTCGGTATCGAGTGGCTGACGGCCTATGTGTTCTCGACGGAGAACTGGGCGAGGGACGAGACCGAGGTGCAGTTCCTCATGCACTTCAACATCGACCTGCTTCGCCGCCGCCGCGACGAGATGAATGCCAAGGGGGTGCGTATCCACTTCATCGGGGAGAAGGACGACCCGCGGGTGCCCGACGAGCTGCGAGAGGAGATCGCCATCGCCGAGCGGCTCACGGCTGCCAACGACACGCTCCACCTCGTGTTCGCCTTCAACTACGGCGGGCGCATCGAGCTGGCGGCGGCGGCCCGCCGCCTCGCCGCCGACGTGGCGGCAGGTGCGCTCGAGCCGGATGCCGTCGACGAGGCTGCGATCGCCGCCCGGCTCTACCTGCCCG
The DNA here is from genome assembly GCA_002450985.1 of Acidimicrobiia bacterium UBA6912. Lineage (GTDB taxonomy): Bacteria > Actinomycetota > Acidimicrobiia > Spongiisociales > UBA5794 > UBA6912. Next base: position 10,636 of record DKBA01000150.1, on the reverse strand, counting down.
AGATGCCGGACCCGGATCTGGTCATCCGGTCGAGCGGGGAGCAGCGGACGTCGAACTTCCTGCTGTGGGAGGCGGCGTACGCCGAGTACGTCTTCTCGCCGGTGCTGTGGCCCGACTTCGATCGCCGGGTCCTCGCCGAGTGCATCGTCGAGTATCAGCAGCGGGAGCGCCGCTTCGGTGGCGCCGAGGATGCGATCGGGTGAGCCGCCCATGAGCAGCTCGGTCGCTACGGTCGCCGCGAGAGGGGTCCTCGTCGGGACGTGCAGCTGGACCGACAAGACGCTCATCGATGCGGGCACCTTCTACCCCCAGCGGGACATGTCGGCCAAGGACCGGTTGCAGTACTACGCCGCGCAGTTCCCGATCGTCGAGGTGGACTCCACCTACTACGCCCCGCCCAGCGAGAGCACCGCCGGGCTGTGGGTGGAACGCACGCCGGACCACTTCACCTTCGACGTCAAGGCGTTCCGGCTCATGACGCAGCACCCGACGCCNNCCCCGTGAGCTACAGGCGGAGGCGTTCCGGCGGTTCGTCGATGCCCTCCTCCCGCTGCACTCGGCGGGCAAGCTCGGCTCGGTGCTGCTCCAGTTCCCGCCGTACTTCTACCCGTCATCGGCCTCGTGCGGCTACCTGTCGTGGGCGGCGGAGCAGCTCGCCGAGTATGACGTGGCCGTCGAGTTCCGCCAGGGGCGCTGGATGGACGAGGGCCACGCCGCGTCGACACTCGACTTCCTCACCGAGCACGGCCTCGGCTACGTGTGCGTCGACGAGCCCCAGGGCTTCAAGAGCTCGGTGCCGCCGATCGCCGCCGCCACGACCAGCTTCGCCGAGGTCCGTTTCCACGGCCGCAACGCCGACACCTGGGAGGCGCGGGGGATCAGTGCCGCCGAGCGCTTCAGGTACGACTACCCCGACGCGGAGCTGGCCGAATGGGTGAGCCGTATCGCCGAGCTGGCGTCTTCGACCGAGCGGGTCCATGTCCTCATGAACAACTGCTACGCCGACTACGGCGTCCGCAACGCATCCACGATGGCCGACCTGCTGACGACGGCGCTGGGTTGAGCAAGGCGGCGAGCGGCGAGCCGTGCGGTGCGGACGCGAGCGTTGAAGACTCCCTCTCGGGCTGGCTTCGCCGAGCAGCCCAGGCCGGGTGGCGGACGTCTCCACGTCATCGCACATCAGGCCGACACCCTCTCCGACCCGAGCCTCCGGTTCGGGCCACCTCTCCCTACAAGGGAGAGGAAACGGCTCTGGCATCTGGCATCTGGCATCTGGCATCTGGTTCCTCGCCTATCATCCGGGACCCCTCGCAGCCAGCGAGGTCTCCGGTCCCAACCCCACAACCAGTGGAGGAGGTCTGATGCCCATCGACTTCGACACCATCGTCAACCTCTCGAAGAAGCGCGGTTTCGTCTTCCAGTCGTCCGAGATCTACGGCGGCTTTCGCTCGGCGTACGACTACGGCCCGCTCGGGGTCGAGCTGCTCCGCAATGTGAAGGAGCAGTGGTGGCACTCGATGGTGCGGATGCGCGACGACATCGTCGGCATCGACTCCGCGGTGATCCAGGCCCCCCAGGTGTGGGTGGCGTCGGGCCACGTCGCCTCCTTCAGCGACCCGTTGGTCGAGTGCCGCAACTGCCACAACCGGTTCAGGGAGGACAAGCTCGACGATCCGGATCAGTGCCCGGCGTGCGGCGAGCGGGACTCGTTCACCGAGCCGAAGCAGTTCAACCTGATGTTCAAGACCCACATGGGGCCGGTCGAGACCGACGAGAACATCGCCTACCTGCGCCCGGAGACGGCGCAGGGCATCTTCATCAACTTCGAGAACGTGCGGCGCACCGCCCGGATGTCACTGCCGTTCGGCATCGCCCAGATCGGCAAGTCGTTCCGCAACGAGATCACGCCCGGCCAGTTCGTGTTCCGTACCCGCGAGTTCGAGCAGATGGAGATGGAGTACTTCTGCCGGCCCGACGAGGCGGATACGTGGTTCCGCTATTGGGTCGACGAGCGCAGGCGGTGGTACCTCGACCTCGGGATGCGCGAGGAGAACCTACGGCTGCGTCCCCACGGCGCCGACGAGTTGTCCCACTACTCCGTCGGCACGTTCGATGTCGACTACCGCTTTCCATGGGGGTGGGACGAGTTGGAGGGCATCGCCAACCGGACGGACTTCGACCTCCGCCAGCACTCGGAGCACAGCGGGGTCGACCTCTCCTATTTCGACCAGGAGCGCAACGAGCGATTCCTGCCGTACGTCATCGAGCCCGCCGCCGGCGCGACCCGGACGACCTTCGCCTTCCTCATCGATGCGTACCGGGAAGAGGAGGTGCGGGGGGAAACCCGGGTCGTGCTCGGTCTCGACTCGCGTCTCGCTCCGGTGAAGGTGGCAGTGCTGCCGCTGTCGAAGAAGCCACAGCTCATGGAAGTGTCGCAGCGCATCGCCGACGCGCTGCGCACCCGGTGGGCCATCGAGCACGACATCACGCAGTCCATCGGTCGCCGCTATCGCCGCCAGGACGAGATCGGCACGCCGTACTGCGTGACGGTCGACTTCGATTCGCTCGACGACGGGGCGGTGACGGTGCGGGACCGCGACTCGATGGCGCAGGACCGCATCTCGATGGACAAGCTCGCGTCGTATCTCGCCGAGCGTCTCACCTGAGCCGCTGGGTGTCAGCCCGGCACGATGCGCCCGTTGCGCACGAAGACGTTGCGCATCATCGCATCGGCCTTGTCGAGCGTCCCGGTGAAGGTGACCTCGTCGCCGCGAGCGAGGGCGGCGCCTGCGTCGGCGGGGAGCGCCACGACGGCGTCCACCGCCGTGTTCCCGTAGAGATCCGACTCGATGGTCGCCACGGTGACGACCGCCTTGGTGGCGGGTCCGTCGCCGAAGTCGAGATCGTGGTCGTAGCGACGGGCCGACTTCACGGTGCCCGACCAGCGCACCTGCCGCCCCCGGCAGGTCGCGGCGAACTCGCCTTCGCTCTCGAAGCTGAGGCGGTCGCCACCGAACACCTCTTCGAACATCGCCATGGCACCGTCGTTGGTCAACGCCTGGTCCGCGGTCGGCGGTGTGGCCGGTGGCGGCTCGGTCAGGCCCATCCGCTCCCTGGCTGCCGTTCGCAGGGATTCGGCCTCGGCATCCCCCGGCAGCGCACTTCTGAGCGCTTCCGCGGCGGCGGCGAACCGGTTCATGTCGCCGGCAGCCAGCGCTGCATCGGCCTGGAGCAGCTGCGCATCGAGATCGCCGGGGTCGGCGGAGACGGCCCGTTCGACGCTCTCGAGCGACTCTCCGAGGTCTCCGGCGGCCCGCGAGGCGATGGCCTCGTCGAGCACCGCGGTGGTGGCGGTCCCGATGAGGTGCTTGGCCGTCGCCGTGAGGCGCCGTACGGTCCCCTCGATGGTCCCGGCTTTGCCCTCCACCTTGCGTGTTGTGACCTCGAGCGCCGACTCGGACGCCACGAGCGAGCGGTGAGCCGCGACGAGTCGCAGCAAGGAGAGGCGCCTGGCGGGGCCGAGGAACGCGGCGAGGTCGGCGGGGGCGTCGGTCTTCACGAGGAACGCCTCGTCGAAGGAGGCGTCCCCGAGCTGGACGTCCTGAGCCCCGAGCATCCGCAGAATGCGCTGCGCCCCGCCCTCGCGACGAAGCTCGAACGGGGGAGCAACGGGTGGGTACGTCACCCGGTAGCGGGTGTGGGCGTTGTCGCCGGACCCTCTCACGTCGACGAGCACGTCGAACCCGTCGACGGTGCCGGCGAGCCGCGGGTGGCTGAAGGACGACGACTCTATGGACAGTCCCAGTTCTTGTGCCGCCGCCGCCCACTGGAGACGCACCGCGCGGGTGGCCACGATCGCGATCGTGATGGCCATCACGGCGATCAGGGCGATGAACACGAAGATGACCGGCATGGTGCGAGTCTACGAGCCGAGTATTCGACTTCCGCGGCTCGCGCATCGTTGCGCTATTCGAGGGGTGGGGTCACTCCGAGGAAGTACGCGGTGAGGACGATCACCGTGCGGGTGGAACCCTTCGCCGTTCGCCTGATCTCGTCGACGAGCTGGCCGAGGTGCTCTGACGAGCGGGCACGCACCGTGGCGAAGAGGTCGAACTCGCCGGTCACGGCCGCGCAGCTCACCACGTAGGGGATCGCCCGCAGCTCCTCGGCCACCTCTCGCAGCGACGTGTCCGCTCGACTCTGGATCGAGATCACGGCCGACACCGGAAGCCCGACCGCTTCCCAATCCAGCTCCAGCCGGAAACCGCGTATCACCCCGCGATCGCGGAGCCTGCGGACTCGCTGGTGCACCGTGGCGGTCGCCACGCCGAGCTGCTTGGCGATCTGGGCGTAGGGCGTGCGGGCGTCCTCGGCGAGCGCATGGATGATGTGACGGTCGAGATCGTCCATGGGGATAAATCTATCATCAATATCGCTATTTTGATAGAAGATATCTACCACCATGCGGTCAGATGCGGTATGATGACTGCACCCAGGAACACAGGAGTATTCGATGATCTGGCATCCCGACGCCATCTTCCAGATGGTGACCTCTCGTAAGCAGGCCGCCGAGGCCGTACGGCGCATGCCCGCGTGAGGCAGGCCCGCTCACTTCGGCGGTGCCCGCCTGGCGGCGGGCGTCCGCCGGTTGCGTGAAGGGAAGCTCCGGGTTCTCCTCCCTCCCTCGCCGGGGCTTCCCTTCTGCGCGTCGTACGGGTCTCGCATCTGCGCTTCGTCGGTACACTCGTCAGCAGTGGCGTATGCGCGTGACGACATCGACAAGGTCAGAGAGCGGACCGACCTCGCCGAGCTCGCCGCGGAGGTGACGAAGGTGAAACGGTCTGGCCGATCGGTCATGGCCGTGTGCCCCTTCCACAACGAGAAGACCCCCTCCCTGTCGATCGACCCCGCCCGCGGCCTGTACCACTGCTTCGGCTGCGGCAAGAGCGGCGACGTCTTCAGCTGGGTCGAGGAGACGCAGGGAGTCGACTTCACCGGCGCGCTGGAGCTGCTCGCCAGGCGCGCCGGTATCACCCTCACCCAGTCGCCCGGCGAGGCGAAACGGCGCACCCGGCGAGAGGCGCTGGTGGCGGCGGTGGCGGATGCCGTGGCCTTCTACATGGAGCGGCTGAAAGCGGCGCCGGATGCCGCCACGGCACGCAGCTACTTGCGCGGTCGCGGTTACGACGGCGAGGTGGTCGACCGCTTTGCGTTGGGCTATGCCCCGGGGGAGTGGGACGCGCTTGCCGCGCACCTGCGGCAGGCGGGCCACCGTGATGACGTCATCATCGCTGCGGGGCTCGGATCCCGTTCACGACGAGGCAGCCTCATCGACCGTTTCCGGGGTCGCATCATGTTCCCGATCTATGACCTGCGCGGCGATCCGGTCGGTTTCGGGGCGCGGTTGCTCGAGGGCGACGGGCCCAAGTACCTCAACTCGCCGGAGACGCCGATCTACCACAAGTCGCGTCTGCTCTACGGGCTCAACTGGGCGAAATCGGAGATCGTGAGGAGCGCCGAGGCGGTGGTGGTCGAGGGCTACACGGACGTGATCGCCTTCCATCTCGCCGAGCGGCCCGTTGCGGTGGCGACGTGCGGGACTGCATTGGTCGACGAGCACCTCGACCTCCTGCGACGGTTCACCGAGCGCATCGTCCTCGCCTTCGACGCCGATGCCGCCGGCACCGGCGCGGCGCTGCGTGGCTTCGACAAGGCGGTGCCCGGAGAGCTGGACCTGCGGGTCGGCGTGCTCCCGGAGGGCCGCGATCCGGCCGATCTCGTGCGCGACGGAGAGATCGATGTACTGCGCAAGGCGATCGCAGAGTCCGTACCGCTCCTCCAATTCCGCATCGAGCAGGACCTCGGCGGCTACGACCTCAACGAGCCCGAGGCGCGGGGACGCGCCGCCGCGGCCGCGGCCAAGCTCATCGCCCTCCACCCGGTGGGGGTGGTCCGCCACGAGTACGCCGTCATGGTCTCGCGCCGCACGGGTGTCGACCTCGCCGTCGTCGAACGTGCCGTCGACGGCGCCCTCCCGTCTGGGCGTCGCACCGCTCCTGCGGAGGAGCGGCGCCGGTTGAGCGGTCTCGAGCGGGCCGAGCGGGAGCTCCTGCGGCTCGTGCTCGCCAACGATCCTTCCATCCGCAGCCTGGATCTCGATGCCGATCTGTTCTCCGACGACGCCCACCGCACGGGCTTCGGCAAGGTCGCACCGGCGATCCTGGCGTTGCCGCCGGGAACCCCTCCGGATCTCGGTAGCCTGTTGGCGGACGACACGTCCCCGATCATCAGCTTGCTCAGCGAGTTGGCGCTCGAGGATCGTCCACTGGCCGATGCGGGTGACGTGGTCACCAAGCTGCGCGTAGGGCGCATCGACGAGCGGATCGAGGAGCTCCGCAGGAGATTGGAGGGGCTGGACCCCAACGGGCAGCCTCAGGAGTATTCCGGCACCTTCGAGGAGTTGATAGCTTTGGAACGTGAACGACGAGCCCTGCGAGAACGCCATGAGTGAGCTCGTTGCCGGCGTGCTCGAGGATCTCGCCAAGCGCGGGAGGCAGCGCGGCTTCCTCGTGATGACCGAGATCCAGCAGGAGCTCGAGGATGTCGATGCGCCACCGGAGGCCTTCGACCACGTCATCTCCTCGTTGCGGGAAGCGGACATCGCCATACGGGAGGACTCCCAGGACGCACTCGCCGCCACGGCATTGAGCAACGACGAGCTCGTGCACGTGTCCGACCCCGTGCGCATGTACCTCCAGGAGATCGGTCGCTACCCCCTGCTCACCCCCCAGCAAGAGGTCGAGCTGGCGATGCAGATGGAGGCGGGGCTGCGCGCCGACGATCGCCTCGCCGCCGAGGGGGAGAGCCTCGCGACGTCGGAGCGGGTGTTCCTCGAGCGGGCCAGCCGCCAGGCCGACCGCGCCCGCAAGCGTCTGGTCGAGGCCAATTTGCGGCTGGTCGTCTCCATCGCAAAGAAGTACGTCGGGCGTGGGCTCTCGTTGCTCGATCTCATCCAGGAGGGCAACCTCGGGCTCATCCGCGCCGTGGAGAAGTTCGACTACCGCAAGGGTTTCAAGTTCTCGACCTATGCGACGTGGTGGATCCGCCAGGCGGTGACCCGGGCGCTCGCCGATCAGGCGCGCACCATCCGGGTGCCGGTCCACATGGTCGAGACGATCAACAAGCTGGCGCGGGCGCAGCGCACCCTCATGCAGGAGCTGGGCCGGGAGCCGACCATCGAGGAGATCGCCTCCGAGATGGAGATCGAGCCGGATCGGGTGTCCGAGCTGCGTCGCATCGCCCAGGACCCGGTGTCGCTGGAGACACCGCTGGGGGAGGAGGACGACTCGACGCTCGGCGACTTCGTGCAAGACACCGATGCCGACGTTCCGGTGGAGGCCGCGTCCTTCCGCCTGCTGCAGGAGTACCTCAACCTCGCCCTCGAGGACCTCAACGAACGGGAACGCCAGGTGCTGATCATGCGGTTCGGTCTCGCCGACGGCAAGGTGCGCACCCTCGAAGAGGTCGGCAGCCACTTCCGGGTCACCCGGGAGCGCATCCGCCAGATCGAGACGAAGGCGCTCGCCAAGCTTCGCCAACCGGCACGGGCGAAGCGCCTCGAGGGCTACCTCGGCAGCTGACGGGCGGCCGGCTCAGCCCTGATCGGTACGGGCGCGGACGGCGGATCCGGCGGAGCGCAAGCCGTCGCCGAGTGCCTCTCGGGCGCCGTTGCGGGCATCGGCCGTGGCGTCGGCGACCTTGGTGAGCACGGAGGCGACATGCTCATCGCCTCGCAGCTTCTCCCACGCCGCAACGAGCTGCTCGTAGCGCTCCCGTCCCGCCCGAGCGCCGAGGACGTAGCCGACACCCAAGCCCACGATGAGTCCTGATCGAAATCGCATCGTGCCATTGTGCCAGCCCGGCGGGAGTCCCGTGCACATTCGGTCCGGGTGGCCTGTGATACCATCCGGACCCGCTCCGATCGGTGCGGGCATTCCGGGGTAGCTCAATCGGCAGAGCGTCGGACTGTTAATCCGCAGGTTGTGGGTTCGAGTCCCACCCCCGGAGCTTCATCGAAACCCCTGCTCCCTGCGGGGGTTTCGGCGCGTCTCTGGGTCGATCGAGACGACCTCTCCAGGGCTCTTGGGTCGCGTATGGGCCGCGCGGGCCGCGGCGTGGCGCTCGTCGAGGGCGTCGGCGAGGGCTTCGAGGTATTCGTCGTAGAGGTGTCCGTAGAGGTCGACGGTCTCTGATCGGAATCAGGCGCTCATGCGTGGTGCTGCTTGTCCGAGCTGGCTGGATGGGGAACCCCCAGTCTCTCTGGGACGATGGGTATCACGCCCGAGTTCCCAAACAGCGTCTGTGACGGTTCCCACATAGTCCCCGCACGGTTCCCACATCGACGTCGGTTCCCAAATTGTCCCCGCGGAGTTCCCAGATAGTCCCCGGCAGGCCTAGATCGTCACCTCACACTTCCCAGGTTGGCTCCTTGTTCGCAGTAATGCCGCAGCCGTCCCGCGAGCGTGCCAGCAGCCGGCCGGGCGTGGCGACGAACGGGCCCGCCGTCTTCCGTGTGGGCACGCCTGAGATCGCCGTCATCGGCCTGCAGTCGAGCCTTTGGCGGCCTGGGGCGTTGATCTTGCGAAGCGGTCCGGGTCAACGGCGTCCGACGGTGTCGCGGGCTCTCGGTGTTCGCCGGAGACCCCACCGGACATCATGTGGGAACCGACCTCCTGCAGCATTGCCTCACGAGCGTCGACAGTGAGGAGGATCGCCGTGCCCACCACAGGAGACACCCGTCAGCACCAGACGGGTGGCTGCAGCCATATCGCGGTCACCGGTTCCCAGAGGCACACGCAGTTGCAGCAAGTTGCTGGCGGTCAACCAGTCAACCGAACGGAGGTGTGATGGGGCGTGACCCCAGCGATCTGGCCCGTATCGACCGCCGCCTCCTCGCTGGACTGGACGGTGACGGCGGGGTGCAGATGGTCAAGGTCCCGGTATCGGATGCCGTGTGGTCGGTGTGGCGCCGGTATTGCGACGCAGTGGGGGTGACCATGGGCGAGGGGGTGGCCGAGCTCATCGCCGCCGAGCTGGCCATTGTCCTGGCCGACGACCCCGACCGGGCAATGCCGGTGTTTGCGGACCGCACCGTGCAACGCGTCGTGGAGGTGACGGAGCGTCTCGAGGAGCGGGAGCGGGAACTCACCGCATGCCGTCAACGCCTGGCCGAACGGGATCGTGAGGTGCGGGACCTGAGACGCCGCCCACGGACAACCATCCATCCGCCGCAGCCGTCGGCCACAACCATCGAGGCGAGCACGGGGCGCAACGAGCGATGTCCGTGCGGATCTGGTTTCAAGTACGAGCATTGCCACGGCCTCCCGGGGCGGCGGAGCACTCCTCCCAGATAATGGCTTGCTAGTGCAGACTGCCGGATCCAGAGTGCGTCGAGGTGATTACGTCGACTGCTGGCGAGCGTCGATCTGTGCGGTTCGTCCTGTGTGTGGTCGGTCCTGGGCATGGGCGCACGCGTTCTGGTGACTTTCGGCCGGTTTCTCCGCGATCGCGGTCCGACCATGATTTGGGTGGGTCTAGGCGCCCACGTCTCCGGGTGTCACGCATCAGGTGATGTGGTAGCCGGCGGCCGATTCGGTTCGATAACAGGGAAGGTCCCATGAACACCGATGTGCTGGCGAGTTGGAACGATGGTCCGGCAAGGACAGCGGTGGTGGACTTCGTGACGGACTCGGCGACGCCAGGTTCGGCGCGGTTCGTTGCGGAGGCTGAGCGAATCGCAGCGTTCGACAACGACGGCACGTTGTGGGTCGAGCAGCCGATGCCACCGCAGGCGCCCTTCCTCTTGGAGAAGCTGGTCGCTCAGGTGCGAGCGGACCCTTCACTGGCCGATGCGGAGCCGTACCGGTCGATCGTCGAACGTGACCCGGTGTTCCTCGCCGGTCTCGCCCGCCANNCGAGCGGTTCGGCAAGCGGTGCACCGAGCTCGTGTACCAGCCGATGTTGGAGCTGTTCGACCTGCTGCGCGCTCACGGGTGGCGGGTGTTCGTATGTTCGGGCGGCGGTCGTGACTTCATGCGGGTGATCGCCGAGGACACCTGGGGCGTACTGAAGGAGAACGTGATCGGTTCGGCCCCCGAGTGGAGTTACCGAGACGGTCGACTCGTGCGCGACAACGAGCTGCGGGGTGATCTTGCGCTCGGGCCCGGCAAGCCGTCGCACCTGTTCGCCCGCACCGGTCGGTTGCCGAAGTTCGCGGCCGGTAATGGTGACGTCGACATCGAGATGCTTGAGGTCGCCGACTTCCGCCTGGTCATTGTCCACGATGACGCCGAGCGGGAGTATGCGACGACGACGGGCGCGGAGCGGATCCTCGAGTTCGCCACCGCCGAGGGTTGGACAATGGTGAGTATGAGGAACGACTGGAACCGCATCTATGTAGAAGGGGACACCGCATGACCGACGACTCGCGTTTTCAGATCGGTGGGCATTCCGCGCCCTATACCCATCTTGACTTCAAGAACGATCCTGACGAGTTCCAGTTCGCCGTCATCACCGACAATGCCGGCGGCGCCCGCGATGGGGTGTTCGCCAGGGCGGTGGAGATGGTCAACCTGCT
>DKBA01000189.1 GCA_002450985.1 Acidimicrobiia bacterium UBA6912 | reverse complement strand
ATCGGGGCATCGCACCCCTCGCCCCGAAGTCGGGCCACGTGCCGGCACGGGCACAGGCTGACGGCAACCGCGTCGGCCGATCTCACGACCTCGGTGGCGCGCTCCCAGCTCAGGATCTCGACGTTGGCAGGAAGGCTCTCCTCCCGCACGAAGGATCGGCCGAGCTGCGTGCTCGCGGTGAACACGCTGCGCATGAATGCCTCGTCGAGGAACAGGTCTTCCATGGCATCCGCGTACTCCGCCATCGGGACCGTCGTGCGTTCCCGCATGAACACGAACTCGAAGAAGCCGATCACGACGGGAGCCGCCATCACGAAGCGCGTGTCGTTGCGCACGAAGTCGAGCACCAAGCCCCGCTCGGCCATCGACGTGACGTGCTCGTCGAGCGTGGCCCGGTCGACATCGAGCTTTGCGGCGAGATCGGCAACCGAGATGATCTGGGGCAACTGGCGCGCCACGTGGGCGTCGATCGGGGTGAACAAGAGCCGGAGCAACCGGTGTGTGGGCGGCGTGTCGGGGGCGCCCGTCACATTGCGATCGAGGCGCTCCCGAAGGAGGCGATACTCCCGCTCGGCATCGACATCGATGGCAAGCGTTGCGTGCGCCATGGTCGGCCCCCTGATTCGTCAGGCTTCACGTTCAGTCTGCGGACGTGTTGCGTGCGATGCCAGGGCTGACAGTCCCGATGCCGGCCCGCCTGTTGCGGCGGACCGGCGCCCCGTGACGGCTCACACCGTGACGATCGTCTTGCCCTGGGTGTGCCGTTTGCCGACGTACGTGATCGCCTCGGGGGCCTGGGCGAGGGGGAAGGTGCGGTCGACGACGGGAGTCACGGCTCCGGACTCGATCAGATCCCGCAGCATGTCCAGGTCGGCGGCGGTCGGCTTCGAGAAGAAGGGGCGGAGCTCCTGGCCCACGAAGGGAGAGAGCAAGGCGGCGCGGATGGTGCGTCCGAAGCCCATCATCCACTTCCCTCCGGAGCTGCCGACGATCACGAGCGTGCCTTCGGGGGCGAGGGCTGCGCGGAGGTCCCGCAGCGCACGGTTGCCGGCCATGTCGAGGATCAGGTCGAAGCGCGGCCCTGCGTCGGCGATGTCCTCCTTCGTGTAGTCGATCACGTGGTCGGCGCCGGCGCTGCGCACCATCTCCAGGTTGCGCGTGCTCGCCACGCCGGTGACCTCGGCGCCGAGCGCCTTTGCGATCTGCACGGCGAACGTGCCGACGGCTCCGGAGGCGCCGACGATGAGCACCTTCTGGCCTGGCGCGATCCGCCCGGCGTCACGCAGCGCCTGGAGGGCGGCGAGGCCCGAGATCGGGACGGCGGCTGCTTCGTCGAAGGTGAGGTTGCCGGGTCTGCGGGCGACCTGAGCGGCGGGAAGGGCGGCGTACTCGGCGAGTAGGCCGTTGCCCCATCCGTACACCTCATCCCCCTTCGAGAGGTTGGCCACGTTGCGACCGACGGCCTCCACGACACCTGCCATCTCGAGCCCTGCGACGTGGTGCTTCGGCTTCACCATCCCGTACGAGGGGCGAGCGATGTAGGGCATCCCACCGATCGTGAGCCAGTCGCCGATGGCGATTCCGGCGGCGCGGACTCTGACGAGCACCTCGTCGTCGCCGATCGCCGGGAGGGCGATCTCCCGAACGGTGAGCACCTCGTCTGGTGCTCCGAAGCGGTCCTGGGTGACGGCGGTCATGGTGGCGGGCATCGTGGTGGCGTCTCCTCGGGTCGTCGTCGGGATGTCGGTGTTGGGTGTGGTCGTCTTCATCGGGTGGGTTCCTTTCGGTGCTGAGGGGTCGACGGAGCGCCGGCTCGGGTCATCGGGTTCACCTGCTCCTCGGTGTGCCGCGTGACTCGATCATCTCGATGAGCCGTCCGGCGCCGCCGCTCACGAACACCAGTGAAGCGAGGGCGGAGATTCCCAGGACGGTCGGGTCGAGCAGGAGCCGGCCGGCGATGGCGGTGATGTCTGCGAGCTGCGCTTCCATGGTAACCCCTTCACTTCTCGGTACTTACAGTGTATGCTTATGGCGTAAGTTATACATACAGCGTAAGTTTGTCAAGGGCCGTCCGAGGAGGGTCCGAGAGGAGGTGGCACGTGGCCGAACCAGCAGGCAAAACCGGCCAGCCGAGGGCTCCGCTGAATCGGGATCGTGTGTTGAGGGCTGCGGTGGCGTTCGCAGACCGGCACGGCATCGAGGCGCTCAGCATGCGCAAGCTCGGCCAGGAGCTCGGCGTCGAGGCGATGTCGCTCTACAACCACGTCGCCAACAAGGACGACATCCTCGACGGCATCGTCGACATCGTCGTTGCCGAGATCGAGGTCCCGGAGAAGGGCGGGGAGTGGAGGGAGGAGATGCGACGAAGAGCAGTGAGCGCTCGTGAAGTGCTGACCCGACACCCGTGGGCGGTCATGGTGATGGAAACACGGCGGAATCCGGGTGTGGCCGCGATGCGCTACTACGACGCCGTCATCGGCTGCCTACGCCGGGCCGGGTTCACCATCGCCCTCGCCGCCCACGCCTTCTCCGTGCTCGACAGCTACATCTACGGCTTCGTGCTCCAGGAGACGGGCATGCCCTTCGATACCGAGGAGGAGCTGGCCGACGTGGCCGGGGGCATCCTCCAGCAGCTCCCCGTCGACGACTTCCCGCACTTCTTCGAGATGATCACCGAGCACGCCCTCCAGCCCGGCTACTCCTACGCCGCCGAGTTCGAATGGGGCCTCGATCTCATCCTCGACGGATTGCTGCTCGAGCTCGAACGTGGTGAGGCGGCGGCCGGGTGGTCCTGAGCGCACCGATGTTCACCCCGATTCGTACCGAGCGTCTCCTCATTCGTGCCTTCGAACCCGACGATGCCGAGGGGCTGTGGCAGCGGCGCAACGATCCCGTCGTAGCCCGGTACCAGAACTGGGAATTGCCGTTCCCCCGGGAACGTGTGGATCGCATCGTCTCCGAGCTGGTTGCGATGGACGGTCCCGAGAACGATGAGTGGTGGATGGCGATCGTCGCCGACGCCGGCACGGGCGAGACGCTCGGCGACCTGGCCCTCCACCTGAGTTGGGAGGGCCGTACCGCCGAGGTCGGCTACACGTTCGCAGCCGAGCACTGGGGCCGCGGCTATGCGGTGGAGGCGGTCGAAGCTTTGGTGGCCTACCTGTACCGCCAGCTCGACGTCACGCGGGTGTTCGGCATGCTCCATCCGGACAACCCACCGTCGGCGATGGTGCTGGAACGGGTGGGCATGCTGTTCGAGGGTCATACCCGATCGTCCTTCTGGCTGGGGGACGAGTGCTCCGACGATTGGATCTACGGCATGACCCGTGAGGATTGGGAGACGTGGATCGACCGGCCCCGTAGCCGTCCCAGCCGGGTCCGGCTGATCGAAGTGAGCGCCTCCAACGTGCATGAGGTCGAGCGGCTCGCCACCCACAAGTCGCAAGAGCGTTTCGTGGCACCCATGACCCAGTCCTTCACCGACGCGCTGTTTCCCGAGGTCGTCGACAGCGCTCCCGTCGTGCCATGGATGCGGGCGGTGGAGGCGGACGGAGCGCTCGTCGGCTTCGTCATGCTGGCGGTGCGCACCGAGCATCACCCGGAGCCGTTCCTGTGGCGACTGCTCATCGACAGGCTTCACCAGCGGCGGGGGATCGGCGGCATGGTGCTCGACCTCGTCGTCGAGGAATGCCGGGCGAGAGGCGACGCGACGCTGCTCACGAGTTGGGGCGAGGGCAAGGGCTCGCCGGGTGCGTTCTACCTCGCCAACGGCTTCGTTCCCACGGGACGGGTCATCCACGGCGAGACGGAGGGGCGCAAGCAGCTCCGCTGAGCCGGGTCAGCCGAGCTGCGTCACCCAGACCGTGACGGCACCGCCCGAAGCAGCGAGCCGTGCGGTGCCGAACGATTGCGTCGGAGAGGCCCCCTCATGTAAGGGGTATCGGC
>DKBA01000063.1:33260-37617 GCA_002450985.1 Acidimicrobiia bacterium UBA6912 | reverse complement strand
CCGAATCGAACCACGTGTCGAAGCTGCCGCCGCCGTCGGTGGAATATGGCCCGTAGGTGTCGGCGCCGATCGTGATCGTCGCCGATCCGTTCGGGGCGAATTCCCAGCCGAAGACGTGCTCGGCCGCCGGATCGACGCGGAACTGGGCGTTCGACAGCGACCACAGCACCGTCGTGGCGCTGCCACCGTCGGCGATCAGCGTCGCACCGCCCGAGCTGCCGGGGCCGATGTCGACCGGGTGCTCCTCGCCGGGCTGGGTGCCGGGCTCCGAGAAGTCGGCGACCCAGACACCCGTCTCGTCGGCTTCGGGATACCGCCAGTTGCCGTCGGCCTCGACCAGCACCTCCGCGCCTGCGGGCGCCGTACCGGTGATGGTGTCGGCGTCGGGATCGACGACGTCGATGGTGAAGGCGATCACCTCGGTGGTGACCAATGCCGTGCCGGTGTCGTCGCGGGCGGTCACCGTCGCCACGTCGGGCACGGTGTAGTCGCCCAAGTCGAACACCAACAACGTCTCCCACGGCTTGTCGGGATTCGCGGTGGGGATGCCCGTGTCGCTGAACTCGATGCCCTCGAAGGCCGGATCGTCCACCTCGACCGTGAGCGGCTCGTCCTTCGGGAAGTCGATCGCCTCGATGCGGTCGTTCCCCCGCACGATGAGGATGCGCGGGTTGGTGGCGTGCCACACCGCCTGCACCTGGTCGTTGTCCCCATCCCAGATGGCGGCTCGGATCTCGCCGCCGCTATAGATGTCGTCGGCGCCGCCCTGGCCGAAGTAGCCGAGCTCCTGCTCCCGCCATCCGTTGCCCGGATTGGCGAAGTCGGCCTCGTAGGCGCCCCCGAACGCTCCCACCCAACGCTCGGTCCACCAGCCGTAGTCGGCCGATGCCGTCACCTGCACGTTGCCCGTGTAGGTGGCGGTGGCCGAGCCGTAGACGGTGCTGGGCGGGTCCTCGTTCCACAGCGTCACCGTGTCGACCGACAGCTCCTCGACGTACAGGCTCTTCACCCTGCCGTCGCTGCCGGTGGCGGTGATGGTCTGACCGGGCGAGACGTCGAAGTCGATGCGCTCCCAGCCGTCGCCGTCGGTGTCGATCACCGTCACGGTGTCGGTGCCGTTGGTGACGTCGACCGGGAACACCCACTGGTCCAGGAGGATGCGATCCGGGAAGTCCGGATTCAGGTCATCCCCGATCTCGACATAGACCCAGGGCGGCACGAACCACGCATAGCTCGTCTGGTCGCCGTCGGCGTCGTATTGGTAGGCGCCGGTGTGGTCGCCGGCGACGATGTCGCCGGCGCCGGTGAAGTCGATGGTCCAGTTGCCGTCGGCGTCGGGAAGCGAACACAGCTCGATCCAGTTCTGATCGTTCGCCGCATCACGCGCCCAGGCACACACCTCGTGCGTGCGGTCGTACTCGGGCGCCCCCACGAAGCCGGTATAGGTATCGGCGTCCGGATCGACGTTCGTCACCTCGAGCGTGCTGACGATCAGCTCACGCGTCGTGACGCCATCGCTGACCGTGATCACCTGGCCGCCGTGCACGTCGAAGTCGCCCCAGAAGCGGTAGCCGGCCTCGGTCTGTCCCCACGTGGTGTCCACGACGGTCATCGTGTCTTCCCAGTCAGGCGACACCACGGTATCCGGGTCCTCAATGGTGAAGGTCAGCGTGGCCCCCAGCGGCCAGTCGTTGGCCCATAGCTCCTCGTGGATCACGTCGACACCGAAGTGCGGGGCGGCGACGTGCCAGCCGCGGTGCGTCGAGTCGCCGTCCTCGTCGAAGACCTGAGCTCCGCCCCCGATGCCGGGACGCAGGTCGATGGTGTCCTGCTCCCACTCCTCGTCGCCGGGCGTGCCGAAGTCGACGGTGAACGCACCAGAGCCGTCGGCCTGGACGCGACGACCGACGTTCTCGAACTCGTCCCCGGCGTTGGCGTCGATCCAGGCGTTTGGCGGAGCGGTGCCGGAGATGGTCTCGTTGCCCTCGTCGACATCCGTCACCTCGATCGCGACCACATCGAGCGAGCGGATGATGTCCACGCCGTCGTCGACGGTGACGACGTACCCGGGCAGGATCTCGAATGAGCCGGTGTCGGTGCCCCAGCCCTTCTCCCACGGCTCCGGTCCCCATGCCGTGACGGCCGCCGTCGTGGAGTACACGTCGGTGACGCCGTCGTTCACTGTGATGGTCACGGTGCGGCCGGCGACCCAGCCGTCACCGTGTGACCAGATCTGGTTCGGCGTCTCCACCGAGAACTGCGGGTTGGGGACGTACTCGTACACCCGGGTGGTGTCGCCGTCCTCGTCACCTTCCCACACGTCGACGTGGCTGCCCACGGTGATGTCGAACGGGTCCCACCCCTCCCACGCCACGGAGAAGTCGGCGGTCCATTCTCCATCGGGCGTCGCCGTGACGACCCGGTTCGAGCTCCCGGGCGTGTCGGCCCACACGTTCAGCTGCGCACCGGGCGATGCGGTGCCGTGCACGAGATCTCCTGCGAGGTCGATGCCGGTGATCGCCAGAGGGGCGACGACGAGGTGTTTCGTCGCGGCGCTTGCCGTCATCGTGACGGACTGACCGGACGCGACGTCGAACCCGGTTGCCCCCGGGTCGAACTCGATGTAGCCGCTGGAAGGATCCCACGGCGTCGGGCCGGTGGTGCCGCTGTCGCTCCAGTCGACACCCGGTCCGTTGGAGGGGTCGTCGATCTCGATGGAGACGCTGACCCCGATGTCCAGTTGCTGACCCTGCACGATGTCGCCCTGCGGCTGGGCCTCGATGGTGGGCAGCGGAAGGTTCCAGCTGCGCTGGGTGGCGTCGTTCTCGGCGTCGAAGATCGCCGCAGATCCCCACGTGCCCGGCCTGATGTCGAACGTGCCCGCAAAGTCTGCGAGCCACGCTCCGCCGGCGTCCGAGGTCACGTCGACGCTGGCGTCGCTCACCCCGTCCGTGACGTGCACCGGGAAGATGGTGTCCGCCGGAGCGGTGCCGGAGATCGTGTCGGCGGCGGGATCCACGGCATCGATGCTGAGGTCGAGGACCGTGAGCTCCTTGACAGATGTGCCGTCGTCGACCGTGATCAGATGGCCCGGCTCGATTGCGAAGTCGCCGGTGTTGACGTACCAGCCGACGTCGGCGGGATCGGGCCCCCATTGCTGAACTTGCACGGTCGCGGCGAACTCTGGCCCCGACCCCAGGGCGAGATCGTCCGCAGTGACCAGGATGTCGGTACCGACCGGCCAGCTCCCGCCCTCGGACCAGATGTCATGAGGGGTCTCGGCGCGAACCGCCCACTCCGCCGACTCCTGCGCCGCTGCGCCGAGCGGCGTCATCAGCGCAAAGATCAGCGCTACCGCAAAGAGCAGCCTGAAGTAACGTGGATATGTGGACCCAGCCATGAGAACCCCTCCGGGTGATCACGGGCACGGCCCACTTTGCGAGGACGCCCCATCCCACATGCGTCGTCCTCGCGCGCCGGAGCCGGCCCCGGGAAGTGCGAACAGGGTGAAAGCGGCTGCGCCGGGGGACCGGACCATGCAAGTCTCTCGATCTCCCGGCGCGAGTCGTCGCCCACTTCACCCCCAACTCCACCCAGGGAACCAGCCGGCACCGTGTGCTCGCTAGGGGCGAAGGTCCCGGGCGGCTCCCTACGGCAGCTCCTGCGCTACAGCCGGCCGGCCTCGACGATGCGCTGGAGGAACTGCTGGGTGCGAGGCTCCTGCGGGTCGGTGAAGATCTGCTCGGGCACACCCTGCTCGAGGATGCGACCGGCGTCGAGGAAGCACACCCGATCGGCGACATCCCGGGCGAACCCCATCTCGTGGGTGGCGATGAGCATCGTCATCCCGCGCTCCTTGAGGCCGCGGATCACGTTGAGCACCTCGGCTACGAGCTCCGGGTCGAGCGCCGACGTCACCTCGTCGAGCAGCATCAGCTCTGGCTTGGAGGCGAGCGCCCGCACGATCGCCACCCGCTGCTGCTGCNNGGGAAGAGGTTGAACGCCTGGAACACGATGCCCATCGACTCCCGCACCGTGTTCGGGTTGACCTGCCCCGAGGTGATCACGGCGCCGTCGAAGCGAATCTCGCCGCCGTCGATGGGCACGAGCAGGTTCACGCACTTGAGCAGCGTCGACTTGCCCGATCCCGACGAGCCGATGAGACACACCACGTCGTGGAGCCCGACGGCGAGGTCGACGTCGCGCAGCACCACCTTGTCGTCGAACGCCTTGGAGACGTTGCGGATGTCGAGCTTGGCGTCGGTCACGTGCTCATCGCCTGCTTGCGGCGCCGGTCACGCTCGGTGTACCAGTCGGTGAACCGGGCCACGGGGACACTGACCAGGAGGAAGAGGAT
>DKBA01000063.1:0-33127 GCA_002450985.1 Acidimicrobiia bacterium UBA6912 | reverse complement strand
AGCAGGAGGATCGGCACGCCGCGGATCAGGTCGATGTAGGTGACGACGATCGCCCGCAGCGGCAGGAAGGCCGGCCCTCGCAACGCCCGGATCATCGCCACTACGAGCGAGATCACGAGGATCAGGACCTCGGCGATGAGGAACATGCGCACGTCGAGCCAGAAGCCCGACAGCACGTCGGGGAAGCTCTCCTTGAAGTGGAACCACGAGAAGAACTGGCGCTGCACCGCGGGCCACGCCTCGGACGTCAGCACCACCCAGAGGATCAGCCCGAAGACGACGACGGTCGACGCCGCTGCGATGAGGGCGCCGCGGGCACCTTCCTCGCGCACCCGCGTCGGCGGGCGCCGGGGCCACAGCGTCTGTGGTCCCCGGCGCTCCACCTCATCGAGCGGCGAGTCGTTCACCGGGGGCGGCTCACCCCTACTCGGAGATCGTCGGGATGTCGCCGCCGGCCGCCAGCCACTGATCCTCGAGCGCCTGGAGCGTGCCGTCGTCGCGCAACACGGTGAGCGCCTCGTTGACACAGGCGACGAGCGGATTGCCGTCGGCGAACAGCATGCCGTACTCGTCGGGATCCTGCGCCGGGGTCTCGAACTGGGCGACGATCACGCCCTCTTGACCCTGCTCGGGGATCTGCACGGCGTTGATGAAGTACGCCGTGGGCAGGTCGACCACGATGCCGTCGATCTGACCGGCGACGAGCGCCAGGATGGCGTCGAGGTTCTCGTCGTACACCGACGCNNGCCGCGCCGAGCCTGGCGTCGGCGAGATCGGCGAGCGTCGTCGCCCCGATGAGCGGCGAGCCGGCCAGCGCCACCAGCGACTGCTTGGTGACGTAGTACGGGTCCGAGAAGTCGACGACCTCGTCGCGAACATCGGTGATCGAGTACTGCTGGATGTTGAAGTCGAAGGTCTTCGGTCCCGGAGCAATGGCTTCATCGAAGCCGGTGCGCACCCACGTCACCTGATCGTCGCTGAAGCCGAGTGTCTCGGCGAGGGCATACACCAGCGCAGCCTCGAACCCGGTCTTCGACTCGGGAACGTCGAAGTTGTCGTCGTCGCCGACCCACGGCGGGAACGCCGGCTCGCCGGTGGCGACGGTCAGCACGCCGGGCTCCAGGAGCGCGAGGTTCTCGATGGCGCACTCGCCGCCGAGGCCGGGCGCTTCGGTGGTGGTGGTCGTCTCCGCCGCCGTGGTGGTCGTCTCCTCCGCCGCGGTCGTCGTCGTCTCCTCGGCGGCGGTGGTCGTCGTCTCCTCCGCAGCAGTCGTCGTCGTCTCCGCGGCAGTGGTCGTGGTGTCGCCTGCCAGGGCATCGTCATCGTCGTCGCCGCCCGCGTTGGCCAGCGCCACGATCAGCGCCACGAACACTGAAAGCGCGCTAACCAGCCGGGGAAAGCGGGCATCGGAATTGTGCGCGCGATCCTTTCGCATCGCGCTGCGCCTATTTCACCCAGTGGCCGTTGCGCAGCAGGATGTCGCGCCCGGGCGCGACATCNNAGGGTCCCGCCTGCGGCCGCCGGTGGCCCGCCGGCCGCGCCGGCTCCAGCCCCGGTTTCCCCTGCCCCAGCCGCCCCGGCCCCCGGCTCTTCCGGCATGTCGCCGGGCGTGCCCGGCGTGCGATCGTCGGTCATCTCGCGTCCTCCTCACGAAACTGTGCCGATCAGCGTAGCCCGGGAACCCATCGCCTCCTTCGAACCGGCGGGTCTGCAGTCGATGGGTCTACGGCGCCCCTGCGACTTCCTCCTAGATTCCCCGGCATGACTCCCGCGTACGTATCCGTCGACGTCGAGACCTCTGGCCCCTCGCCGAGCCGTCACTCGCTGCTGGCGATCGGCGCGTGCCTCGTCGCCGATCCCGAGCGCACCTTCTACGTGGAGCTCCGCCCGGATGGCACGGACGCCGACCCCGCGGCGGTCGCCGTGAGCGGACTCTCGCTCGACCGGCTCGCTGCGGAGGGGGAAGCCCCCGCGGCAGCCATGCAGGCGTTCGCAACCTGGGTCGCCGACATCGCGGGAGCACAACGCCCGGTCTTCGTGGCGCTCAATGCCCCGTTCGACTGGATGTTCGTCGCCGACTATCTGCATCGCTACGTGGGGCGCAACCCCTTCGGCCACAGCGCCCTCGACGTGAAGGCGCTCTACATGGGCGTCGCCGGCGTGCCGTGGAGCGAGACGACGCTCTCCGGTATGGCCGCTCGCTACGAGCTGAGGGTCGAGCTCCCCCACCGTGCGCTGGAGGACGCCGTGATCCAGGCCGCCGTGTTCCGCCGCATCCTCGCCGAGCACGAAGGCGGTCCGATCCGGTAAGTTCGCCCTCGAAGGGGGTGGTCTCTCGTGACGGACAGAACCGGATCGTCGTCCGCGGACATCGAGCGCATCGTCGCCTCGGCAAGCCGGCTCGGGGTCGAGCTCGACGAGATGGAAGCGCTGCAATGGCTCACCGCCGTGGCGCTCGCCAAGCAGAGCGCAGACGTCGTCGTGGACGTGGAGGCCGGGGTGTACGGCCATCGGGTCACCATGCTCGACTTCAGCCCCGACGATCTCGCCTACTTCCGTTCCGTCGGCCATCTCGTCGAGTTCGCCGACGCCGAGGACGTGGAGACGGCGCTCGCGCTCAGCGGCTCCGCCGCCCAATCGAAGGTGCAGACCTACCCAGGCGACTGCGACTACTTCGAGCGGGTCAACATCAAGGCGCCGACACGGGAGGATGCCTGCGTGCGCCTCGGCGAGCTGATTCGTGACAAGGCCCTCGCCACCGTGGCGGGCGACACCTATCGGCTGATCGAGGTGAAGTTCGGCAGCTACGCCACGGATGTGGTGCGTGACGGCAAGCACCTCGCCAAGGGCTCGCCGATCGCATGGGGTCCCGCCGAGATCGAGGCCCGCCGGTTCTTCACCGAAGGCCCCGACGGCGACACGGTCGAGGTCACGTGGGAGGACGCCTGCCGCGATCCCGGGTGGTGCAAGTTGGATTGGGTGGTCGCCGACCCGGTGCGCGACCAGGTGGCCAACGCCTCGAACATGCTCGACGTCACCTGGGAGGCGCCCGACGGGACGATCACCCCGCTCGACGGCTACCTCGACCCGTACTTCCAGGGTGTACCTCGAGGCGGATTCCATCCCCTTGTTCACCAAGCTCGTCTCGCACCTGTCGAGCGACGCCCTCGACGAGTACGTGACCGCCCTGGAGAAGGAGGTCCGCAAGTACGTCGCACACGATCCCAAGAACTACGGCAAGGCGGCGAAGCGGATGTACAACATCTTCCGCCTCAACGGGTCCTACGAGGAGGCCGCGTACCTGCGCGAGCTGTTCGACGAGCCGACCGCCGTGCTCTACCAGGTGGGCGCCGCGGTGCGCACACTGGACGAGGCCTCCCAGCCCGGGGCTGCGATCACCCGAGACACGTTGCTCGGGCAACTCGACGCCCTGATCCTCGACGTGGTCGCAACCCTCGAGGGCGAGCAGGAGGTCGAGGTCGTGCGCGAGCTGCTGCACCTGCGCGGTGCCATCACCGAGGGCAACGAGCTCGACGTCCAGTCCGCCGCCGTCGAGGCGGCGCGGGCCGAGCTCACCAACATCGTCAACAACTTCTTCTACGACAAGCTCACCGGCTTCCCCACCATCGCCGAGTACATGGACGCCGCAACGGGTTGAGCCACGTTCGATGGTTCCCGCCTGAGCCACCTTCGATGGCTCCCCCTCCAGGNNCCCCCCGATGGGGGGATCATTGGAAGGGCGGCGGGCCTTGGGCGATTCGCTCGTAGACGGCTTCGGCGTCGGCGTTCCACAGCGCCTCGACCCACCACGTCGCACCGGCTGCACCGAGCGGTGCGACCACCGTGGCGGCGGCCGCAGGGTCATCGCCCGGCGTCGAGCCCTCTACCACGAGATCGATGCTGCGTCCTGGCGGGGCGTGCTCGTCGAGCCACGATCGCATCGCGGCCAGCGGCATCTCCGGCGGGGTCAGGAACCCGCCGTCGTCCGTGGCGACGTACGGGAGCATGCCGTCGTACGCCGCAACCCGGCGCATCGACTTCGCCCGACCCCATGCCCCGACCACCCAGATCGGGATGTGCGGCACGCCGTCGCGACGCTGGACGGGCGACGGAGCAGGAGTGAACTCGGTCGGGGCGACCTCGTAGTGCCCCCCCGAGTACGAGAACGGCTGCCCGGCCCACAGTCCGGTGAGGATGGCGAGTCCCTCGTCGAGCAGCTCCGCCCTGGTGCGCCGATCCACCGGGACTCCGAAGCTGGCGAACCCCGTATCCGGCGCGCCGAGCCCGACGGCGACGATGAGACGGCCGCCCGACAGCACGTCCACCGTCGCCGTCTCGCCCGCCAGCTTCCACGGCGTGCGGATCGGCAACGGCGTGAGCATCGTGCCGATCCTGATGCGCTCGGTGCGGGCGGCGATGGCGCCGAGGATCGCCCACGGATCGGCCGACCACACCGCCTCCCACACGAAGTACCCGTCCCACCCGGCCGCCTCGGCGGCGACGGCGCCCTCCACCGCCGCCACGGGGTCGCTTCCGGGAAAGACGAACCCCCGCTTCACACCGGTTACCAGATCTCCACCCGGTCCACCTCGGGCCGCATCATCGGTGCATCTGCGCCCAGCCCGAAGGCCTCGGCGAACGGCGTGAAGTTCGACAGCGGGCCGTTGCACCTGAACCGCGACGGCGAGTGGGGGTCGGTCTGCACCAGGAGCCGCATCCACTCCTCGGTGTAGTTCGACCGCCAGATGGTCGCCCATGACAAGAAGAAGCGCTGCGCCGGGCTCATCCCGTCGGTCTCATCCGCGGGATGCTCGGAGAGCGCCCGCTGCAGCGCCCGGAAAGCGATGGTCATCCCCCCGAGATCGGCGATGTTCTCGCCAAGGGTGAGCCTGCCGTTGACGGTGAGGTCGTCGGCGACGGCGTAGCCGTCGTACTGCGCCACCACGATGTCGGCGCGCCGCGTGAACTCCTCACGATCATCGTCGGTCCACCAGTCGCGGAGCTGACCCGTGGCGTCGAAGCGCCGGCCCATATCGTCGAACCCGTGGGTGATCTCGTGCCCGATGACGCCGCCGATGCCGCCGTAGTTGACGGCGTCGTCGGCGTCGGCGTAGAAGAACGGCGGCTGGAGGATCCCTGCCGGGAACACGATCTCGTTCTTGAGCGGGTGGTAGTAGGCGTTGACGGCGTGCGGCGCCATCTCCCACTCGTTGGGGTCCACCGGCTCGCCGAGCTTGCGGAGATTGCGCTCGTACTCGAACGCCGCCGCCCGCATCCGGTTGACCACGAGTGGGCCGCGATCGATCACGAGCCCGGTGTAGTCCCGCCACTCGTCGGGGTACCCGATCTTGTATCGGAAGCCTTCGAGCTTCGCCAGCGCCTCGTGCCGGGTGGCATCGGTCATCCAGTCTCGCTGCTCGAGCGACTCGCGCATCGCGACGAGCAGGTGATCGACCAGCTCTTCGGCCCGCTGCTTCGCCTCGGGCGGAAAGGCCTCGGCGACGTAGAGCTGGGCGACGAGCTCGCCGATGTCTGCGGTCGCCATCGCCAGCGCTCGCTTCCATCGCGGCTTCTGCTCCTTCTGGCCCCCGAGGATCTGCCCGTAGAAGCGGAAGTTCTCGTCGGCGAACTCCGGAGGCAGCGACGACGCCACCGCGCGAACGAGGTGCCAGCGGGCGTACGACCGCAGCGTCTCGATGGGCGTGTCGGCCAGCAGGGTCGCCACGGCGGTGAAGAACCCGGGATTGTCGATGTTGACCTCGGTGACGCTGCCGGCGCCCACGGCGGCGAGGTAGCGGGGCAGCCCGAAGCCTGGCATGAGATCGTCGAGCTGGTCGACGTCGCGCCGGTTGACGATGAGGTCGATGTCGCGCAACTGGGCGGCGGTGTACGACGGTTGGGCCAGCGCCGTCTCGAAGGCGAGGATCGCATCGGCGGCGGCGGTCGCCTCGTCGTCGTTGTCGCCGAGATTGCGCAGCTGCGCCGCCACGTGCGTGCGGTACTGCTCCCGCAACCCAACCGAGCGCTCGTCGTCGCGGAGGTAGTAGTCGCGCTCGGGCAGCCCGAGCCCGCCCTGCCCGACGTACAGCAGGTGCACGGTGGGATCGTCGAAGTCGGAGGACACCCCGACGCCGAATACGAAGCGGAAGCCGTTGGGGTGGAGGTTGGCGGCCAGCTCGCGCAGGTCGTCGACCGTCTCGGTGGCGGCGATCCGATCGAGCCAGGTACGCAGCGGATCGACGCCCGTCGCGGCGATCTGCTCCTCGTCCATGGCGGATGTGAAGTAGTCGCCGACGACCCGCGACGGCGATCCCTCTGCTCCCCCGGACGCAGCCGCATCCTCCATGAGCCGGTGGAGGATCTCCTCGTTGCGCTCGTTCACCTCGCTGAAGGCTCCCCAGCGGGAGTACTCGGGCGGTACCGGGTTGGCATCGATCCAGCCGCCGTTGGCATACCGGTAGAAGTCGTCTGCGGGCGAGACGGACGTGTCGAAGTTGGTGAGGTCGATCGGCGTGGTCGTCATGACGACGGAGGGTAGAGCGATGTCTGCGCGGGGAATCCCGTTGAACGGTCACCGGGGGAGAAATCGATGGATGTCGCCGCACGGTGCGCTAGTGTCCTTTTTCGCGTTCATCCAGCGCTGGGGTGGTCGCGGCAGAATGTGTCGGCCTGCTGCGTATTGGGAGAACATCTGGATGAAGAGAAGCACGACCACCCTCCTGGCGGTGATCCTCGCCCTCTCCGGCGTCGTGTATGTGGCCCCCCGCGCCGAGGCCGGGGTCGATCTGGATCTGCTGCAACTCGGTAATCCGCCCGCCACCCTCGAGCACGGCGACTACGGCGTGTGGGTCGAGATCCTCAACCGGCGGCTCGCCGAAGCCGGGTACCACCCCAACGCCGGGAGCGGTTTCGGGGACCTGACGAGGCACGCCATCTACGCCTTCCAGAAGGTGCACGGCCTCGAGACCGATGGTGTCTTCACCCCTGAGATGTGGGAGCTGATCGACGCCGAGCCCGAGTTGCAGTGGCGGTCCGAGGCGGATCGGGTCGAGGTCGATCTCGGCAAGCAGGTGCTCTACCTGGTCGAGGACCACAGGGTGCGCTACATCATCCCCATCTCGTCCGGCAGCGGCGGCACGTTCGTCAACGCCTCGGGCCGGGTGGTGGCGGCCCGCACCCCTGAGGGCAAGTTCAGCTTCGACCGCCACATCGATGGCATGCGCATCTCCTACCTCGGCGCGCTCTACAACCCCTTCTACTTCCGCGGAGGCTACGCCATCCACGGCTCGCCCAGCGTCCCGAACTACCCGGCCTCCCACGGCTGTGTCCGCGTCACCAACTGGGACATGGACCTGCTCAAGCAGCACTTCGAGATCGGCGAGACGGTGTACGTCTACGGGTTCAGAACCCCAGAGCCGCCCGGCGAGGGGGTCCGCGTGCTCGCCCCCGAAGCGATCTAGCGAGCGTCAGCCTCCGTCGAGCTGATCGATGTTCCGACCGATCGAGGCCTGCGGCCGATCCGTCGAGCTGCGCCACGAAACGGGTCGATCCACACCCACGCAAACGTTTCGTGTCGCAGCTCTAGCGAGCGTCAGCCGCCGACCCCGTTGAGCACGGCTGCGGCGACGGCCACGAAGACGGCGCCGATCGCGGCGACCGCCAGCACGAGCACGGCCACCGGCACGGGACGCCGCTCCTTTCCGCTGTCGAGGTGCCAGCCCGAGGTGAAGACGACGCCGAGCAGGGGCAGCGCGACGAGCGTTGCGACGTGGAGCAGCCCCATGAGCAGGAGCAACCCGCCGATGCGGGTCGCGGCGTGTGAGAGCTGCGCAGCCAGCACGCCGAGCTCGCCGGGGTTGGGCTGGTCGAGGCGCAGCGAGACGAGCACGTAGCCCGCCGTCACCAGGTAGAACGCGACGTCGAGCAGCGCCAGGAACGTCCTGCCCGTGGACGGATTCGCCCGAAACGCGTCGGCAACGAACGTCGCACCGAATCTCCTGAGTGCCGGCCCGAGCCCGACGATGAGCGAGGCCAGCAGCAGCACCTCGACCACCGCCATCGCCCGCCAGTCGACGGCCGTNNGTGGCGACGATGCCGCCGATGACGCGGAGCACGCGGCGGCGATGGCGGCGGTCCTCCTCGATCGACCCCTCGACCCGCGCCCACAGGTCCGGACTGGGCTGATACGCATCGGCCGCCCGCAGGGCGTTGCGGAGCCGCTCCTCGGTGGTCATCGCACCCCCTCCAGTCGATCCTGCAACGCCGCCATTCCTCTCCGGCAGTGCGTCTTCACCGAGCTCGGCGAGATCCCGAGCGTCTCGGCGATCTCCCGCTCCGACAGCTCCATGTAGTAGCGCAGCACGAGGCAGTCCCGCTGCCGGCTCGGCAGGTCGCGCAGCGCATCGATCACCTGGGCTCCCTCCTCGGCGGCGACCACCGTGTCCTCCGTCACTGCGGCGGAGGCCTCTGGGGACGGCGGCTCACGATGCCGCAGCGACATGAGCCCGCGCCGGTTGTGGTCCCGCGCCAGGTTGAGGACGATAGATCGGAGGTACGGCGCCACCTTGGCAGGGTCGCTGATGCGGTGGGCCGAGCGCTGCAGCCTGATGAACGCCTCCTGAACGAGATCCTCNNAATGGCGAGGGCGGCCGGACGAACCGACCGCCCTCCCCCGCTCGCCATCTCAGGTCAGATCGACGCAGGCCAGACGGATCGAGGTGTCCGGCGGGTAGTGGATCACGACCGACCGGGCGTCGTCCCGTGCCCAGTGGCCGTGCGATGCCTTGCCTCGCCCGACACCGTCGGCGTTCGTCGTGATCGCCGGCCAGATCTCGTTGACGGCGTCCACCGCTCCGCCAACCTCGTGCTGGTAGTGGCTCCCGCCGGGCGGCGTGGCGCTGCACGGCAGGTTGTGGACGTGCGCCGGGTAGGTGGTCTCGGGATCGAGCCCCTGCACCGAGACCATCACCCGCGTCGCGCCGCCGCCGGCCGGCGTCCGCACCATCACGGCATGCCCCTCGATCGTGTACCCGAGGTCGGCGCCGCCCGGCAGCGTCGTGAACCGGCCGGACGTGACCATCGCCCCCGCTCCCTGCGCCGGCGTCGCCACGGTGAACAGCATGGCCACGGCGGCGAGCAGCAACGCGATTCGTCGTGTGCTCATCGATGTGCTCCTTCGGCATGTCTCCACCGGTGTCGGGCCGGCCCCCGTGGCGAGCGGGTGGCTGGAATCTCGGGATGAGGTCAGGCGGCTTCGATGTGGCGGCCGTCGTCGTCGAGGCGGCGGTTGATGGTGAACAGGCGACCGATGACGGGGAGGCTGAGGACGTTGAGACCGTGGAGCACGCCCATCAGCAGCAGCAGGCCGCCGACGCGAACGACAGAGGCTTGGAGCTGGGAGGCGTTGACGGTGTCGGCCCACCCGGTGTCGGGCTCGAAGCGAACCGCAAACAGGATGTAGGCGCCGAAGATCAGGTAGTACGCGAAGTCCATCAGCACGAGATAGGCCTTGCCGGTGCGCGGGTTCCCGCGAAAGACGTCGGCGGCGTAGCTCCTGCCGAACCGCTTGATGAGCGGTCCGAGCCCCACGACGATCGCAACCAGCACGAGAGCCAGGATGATCTCGAGCACCCACCAGTTCACGGTGTCCTCCCTCTGCGTCTGCTTCATCCTGACAGACGAACTCCCGCCGTGTCTGGGTGACATCGGTCTCGAGAACGCGCGGCGCGTCACCCGATTCGGGCCGTCGTGCGTCTGTCTCGATGAAACGGCGAGTCGAGGAGAGACCGCATGCGCATCGCGATGGAGGAGGCGGTAGATCGCCACGAGCTGGTCCCCACGGCCCGGATGGTCGGCCTGGGGGCGGCCGCCGGACTCGGGTGGGGGGCCCTCATGCGCGCCTGGATGCGCTTCATCTCCACCGACCCTGAGTTCAGTTGGGGAGGGACCCTGTTCATCCTCGGTGCGGCCACGGTGGTCGGAGCGGTGCTCGGGCTGGCTCGCGCCAGGAGACGGCGAGGAGGCGGAGGCTGGTGGCGTCTGTCGCTGACGTCACTCGTCCTCCTCGGTGCCGCCGGTGCCGTGATGTGGCCCACGGTGGTCGCGTGGGGTGCAGCGCTCGGCCGCCGGCGCCCCTGGTGGCTGGTGACACCGCTGGCGGTCGGGGGTGCGCTGCTCCAGGTCGACGTGATTCGGAGCGCGGTGCTCGACGACTGGCGGCGCGGGACGTTCGCCGCCGGGATCGCCGTCGCCGGCTACGTCGTGATGCTGGCTATCGAGGCGTGGGCCTTCTCGGTTGCGTTTGAGAAGAGCCTGCCCGGGGTGGGCTTCGCTCGATGGAAGCGGGCCGTCGTCGCCGTGCCGATGGCGGCGGTCGCCGCCCTGTCGCTCGTGATCGTAGGTGCTGGCGCGTGAGGTGGGCGTCCGATGCGCCGCACCGTATTGGTCGTATCACCACCCCGCGGACTCGATCGGTACTGTTGAGCGGAGGGGTGAGTCGTGCCGCACAGGATCTTCGTAGCCCACAGCCCCGTCGACCGCACGGCGGTGGCCGGTCTCGTGCGAGCGATGCGGGCACTCGGCTACGCCGTCGCCCTCGACGACCNNTACGCCGTGAGCGGTGCGTCGCTCGACTCGGAGACGTGCAAGGCGCAGCACCGGTACGCGTCGAGCCTCGGTATGCCTGCGATTCCCGTTGTCGTCGGCGAAGGCGTGGCCGATGCCCTCGTGCCCCCCGAGCTCGCCCGGCTGCAGCGTGTCGACTACCGCTCGGCGTCCAAGCAGGCGATGGCGGAGCTCTACCGCTCGATCGAGAGCCTCGAGGCTCCGGCGTTGCGCGACGCGCAGGCGCCTGCCGTTCCCGACGGCTTCGAGGTCGATCTCCCGACGGCGATCCGGGCCGACTACCTGGACCCCGAGGCCCAGGCTGCGATCGTGGCCCAATTGGAGCGGCTCGTCGCGAGTGGGGTGACCCACCCCAAGCTCGCCGATGCGCTCTCGACACTGCGAGCACGCAACGATCTGACGGTTCGGGCCGATGAGAAGCTCGCCGCGCTGGCCGCCACCGCCGAGCGCACCGGTCGCAGCGCCGCCCCGCTGGCGTCGGATTCGATCCGAGGGGAGCCGGCCGACAACCGGCCCGGCGCCGGCCGGGTGTTCCTCAGTTACAGCCGCTCCGACGTCGAGGCCGTCGGCGTCCTGGCCGAGGACCTGCGCGACGCAGGGTTCGACGTCTGGCTCGATCGGGAGCTCCCTGGTGGCATCGAGTGGTGGAACGAGATCCTGCGCCGGATCCGGGAGAGCGACGCCTTCGTGGTGGCGGCCAGTGCCGCCTCCCGAGCGTCTCGGGCATGCGCCGCCGAGCTCGACTACGCAGAGGCGGTGCGCCGGCCGGTGCTTCGCATCGCCGTCGAGTCGGAAGAGGCATCCGGCGCCGATCTCTCCTACCTCGACGCGTCTGCCGACGAGCTCGCCGGCGTGATCTCGGCGCTGCGCGGGGCGCACGCGCCCGAGCTGCCGGCGTCGCTACCCGCATCGCCTCCTGTCCCGGCGTCGTATCTCTTCGACACTCGCACAGAGATCCGCACCCCGCGAGTGCTCAGGCCGGAGGAGCAGATGGCCCTGGTCGAGCAGCTCGCCCATCATCTCGAAGGTGACATCTCACCGCGCGACATCCTGCGGCTGACGGCGGACTTGCGTGGCCGCGACGACCTGACGGTCGAGGCGGCTCGCGCGCTCACGACCGTCGAGGAAGCGGCGCAGGCGGCGGCAGCCCGGAGCGGGGAGGCGCCGGAGCGGGGTCAGATGGCGGCTACGACGGAGGTGGAGGGCGCGGCCGGGGGCGCCGGCGGCGGCAAATGGGCGTCCGACCGAGCCTCGGGCACGCCGCCGGAGCCGGCGGCGGCCGGCGACGACGAAGCTGCACCGCCGGCCACCATGCGACCGCGCCGGACCGGGCGCAGGGTCGCGGCGGCGGCAGGCGTCCTCGCCGTCGCCGTCGTCGGGGCCGGAGTTGTTCGGTCGGCACTCGTCGACGACGACGGGAACGGGTCCTTCACCCCACCCCCTTCGACGACGAGGACCGTCGCTTCGACACCGACGCCGGAGACGACGCGGCAGACCGCATCCTCGACCGTCGTGAGCAGTGACGTCCAGGGGATCAGCGGGACCGTGTCGTTCTCGTGGGTCGTCAGCGGCGTCACGTATGCGGCGACGCTCACGACCGATGGGACCACCGGTCTCGTCGACGTGGGGTTCTTCGACAGCTCGACAGGCCTGAACTCGGTGATCCGCCAGGATGTCACGCTCGAGCAGCACGACCACGGCTGGGCGTGGGTCGGGTCGAATCCCCGCTTCCCGGACGGTTCGCCTGCGGTCTTCTACTCGCCGGACGAGTTCTGGCTCGAGCTCCGCAGCGGGTTGTGGTACGTCGTGAACGTGTGCGACGCAGCGGGCTTCTGCGCCCCCGCTGCGTAGAGCGACCCTGCCGACCTAGCGGATCGGGTCGAAGCCGACCCGAATCTGTCACAGGGGGCAGATACGGTGTCGAACATGCGTTCGATGCCTTACGGCAGGGGCAGGGCCGAGGGGATTCCCCGAGGGCTCGATGCCATGGAGCCAGGGCCCGCCCTGGCGGCGATCCTGGCATCGATCGACGTGGACGAGATCTCGGGGTACGACCGCATCGTCGTGCTGCGGGCCCACCAGCGGATGGCATCGCATTACCAGGCGCACATCTACGCGGACATGTCCTCGGTGGTCGACGCGATGGCCGACGAGGGAGACGACGAGCCGTGGGCCGCAGCGAGCGCAGCCGCCGAGATCCGGGTGGCGCTCCGCCTCACCCGCCGCGCTGCGGACTCCGAGGTGGCGCTGGCGCTCGACCTGCACCGCCGCCTGCCCGAGGTGCACGCCGGCCTTGTCGCGGGCGTCATCGACGTGCGGCGCGCCAAGATCATCGCCGGCGCCACGGCGCACGTCTCCGATGCGGCTGCTGCGGCCGTGGCAGCGCAAGCGCTCGCCGATGCGCCCAGGCTCACCACCGGCCAGCTCGCTGCGTTGATCCGCCGGTTGGCGGTGGCGGTCGATCCCGAGGACGCCCGCAATCGGTTCGAGCTCGCCGTCGAACAGCGGCGGCTGGTCACGGAGGCGGACGCATCCGGGACGGCGCACCTCCTGGGGCTGGATCTTCCGCCGGACCGGGTATCGGCGGCGAGGGCTCGCATCGACCGTCTGGCCAGACAGCTCAAGACCAAGGACGAAGCGCGATCGATGGACCAGCTGCGGGCCGACGTCTTCCTCGACCTGCTGGCAGGGAAGGCGGTCGGAGAGGGCGCTCGCGTGGGCGGTGTGGAGATCCGCGTCGATCTCGAGACGCTCGCCGGACTGTCCGAGCACCCTGGCGAGCTCGCCGGTTACGGGCCGGTCATCGCCGACATCGCACGGCGGGTGGCCGATCAGCAACATCACGCCCGCTGGCGCTACACCGTGACGGACCCCGACAGCGGCATGCCCGTCGCCACCGGCATCACCAGGCGCCGGCCAACGGCGAGTCAGCGGCGGCACGTCGAGGCACTCCACCCGACGTGTGTGTTCCCGGGGTGCCGCATGCCGGCGAGGGGCTGCGACCTCGACCATCGCATCCCGTGGGCCGAGGGCGGCCCCACCACCGTCGACAGTCTGGGCCCGTTGTGCCGCCACGACCACGTCGTCCGCCATGCTGCACGCTGGCGGTACCGCAGACTCCCGAACGGTGACCACGTGTGGACGACGAGGCTCGGTCACACCTACACGACGAGCGGACTCCCGCCGTGATCGCGGCGGAGGGGGTTGCGCCGTCCGATACAGTGGAACGAGTAGGTCAGAAGGACCCAATCATGCGAGACGAGAACCCTTCGCGAACCTCGCTCGACGGCTCCGACGTCCCCGGCAACCCGCTCCGCTCGTTCCGCATGGAGATGCTCGCCCACGGTTTCGTCGATCGGGCCACGACGGCAGGCTTCGGGGTCGACGAGTCCGACCGGCTCGCTCTCGGGATCGTCCGCCGCTTCAGGGCTGGGCCGATCGCGGGCACGATCGCCATGGGCATCATCGTCGCGATGGTCATCGTTGCGGCCTTCGTGTTCGGGTGACGCCGGTAGGTCGAATCGTCAGGCCCTGCCGGCCGGTCACGCAATGCCGATGTCGACAGCCAGGCCGGCGGGTCACGCGTGAGCCTCCTCGACCGGACGGCGCTCCGCCCGGCGGAGCTTGCGGCGCAGGGGTCGAACGCCCCCTGCCGCACCCGGACCCAACCAGGTGATCGTGGGCCGCCATCGGTCGTCGAACGTGAGGAACGCGGACACTCTCAACCTCCGGCCAACGAAGCGATGCATCCTCGACGGCCGCGGCGGCCACGGCACGCCGGTCGCACCCGCCCAGTGCTCGCCGAAACCTTCGTACGCCTGCCGAGCGCCGCCGATGAAGACGATGACCCGGCGGGGATCGACGATCGACGTGATCAGGTCTATCTCCCATTGCAGGCTGGGCGAATCTCCCGCATAGAACACGACCCAGCCGGCCGACCGGCACAACTCCTCGACACGCTGTTGCCAGGCGTCGTCGTCCACGTCCATACGGGCCGCACCGAGGAAGCCAAAGGGGTCGGCGGGGTCGGAGAGGGCGACCACGGGGCCGAGCGTGGAGAGCGCCCTCGTCATCCGCTCCTCGAGCGTGAGTGCACGCTGGAACGGCCAGGAGCTCGTGGTCACCGCAAGCTGGTTGTCGGCGCTGAACGAGCGGAGAAAGACCACCGGTGCCCGGTCGTCCCGGGCCAGCAGCTCGGCGGCGCCGGGCTGCCGGAACCGCGCACCAAGCCACGAGAGACCCGTTCCGATGCCGGCCAGCGCAGCGCCTCCCCCAAAGAGCAACACGCCCCGAGGCCATGCCCTGTCGAGAATGCCGCCTGGCACGCCGTCGATGCCACCGAAGAACGACGACGAAAGGGAGTCCGCAACGAGGCCCAGCCCGATCGCCGCCATTGGAACCCCCACGACGAGCAGCAGCCAACCCACAGCCCGCCGGCGGTACCAACGCAGTCGCCCTCGGCCCGACTCGGCGGACCCGTGATCGTTCGATACCCTTTCAACATACCGATCGTCATGACCGCGGCCGGGTCGGCCCCGCGCGGCCTCATCCCTGCCGTAGCCGGGAGTTGGACGGTAACGAGCGGGCAGTCGCCCCATCCCGCCGGTGCGGCGCGCCTCCGCGGCGACCGAAGGCGGCCGACCCGCCACCCCTCTACCCCCCTCACCCTTGACACGTCGGGTCACCCCTGCTCTACTCCCCCGCCACAACGCGCTCATCAAGAGCGGCGGAGGGACAGGCCCTGTGAAGCCGCGGCAACCGTCACGTGCGGTGCCAATGCCTGATCGATGAGATGCCAACGGCGGGAACTCCCGCTTGCGGCGCTCGACGGAGCGCGACAGAGCAAGCGACACGAGAGGAGCCAACCGCCATGTACGTCCACCCACTCCTTCCGGCCAGTGTGATGTGTCTCCGCTCTCGGGTGGCCCGCCCGAGCGCAACGACGCGCTGAGCGAACGCCACCACCCGAGAGCCCCCCTCCCGGCGTTCCATCTCGCACACCCCCGGCGTCGACGTGCGTCGGTGACGAAAGGACACATCCCGATGACCCTCGAAGCAACCCGGCCTCTCAACGAGGTCGACCTCGCCGCCGTCGGCGGCCTCGCCCAGGCGGTGGCCGACGAGCCGGCCACCGGCGCCACCGTGTGGAGCGCCTCCGTCGAGTGGAAGGCCGCCTTCCGCTCGGAGGCGCGCATCCGCGACTTCGCCCCCATCGCCTCCGACGAGCCCACGGGGCTCGGCGGCACCGACACCGCACCCAACCCGGTCGAGCAGTTGCTGGCGGCGCTCGGCAACTGCCTCGCCGTCGGCTACGCCGCCAACGCCTCGGCAGCCGGGATCGAGATCACCCGTCTCCGCATCGACGTGAGCGGCGACCTCGACCTCGCCTCGTTCCTCGGCGTGCGCCCCGGCCACGCCGGGTTCAGCGGCATCACCGCCTCGGTGCACCTGGAGGCCGACGCCGACGACGCAGCGATCGCCGCCCTGCACCGGACGGTGGTGGGCTCGTCGCCGGTCGGGCACACGCTGAGCGCCGACATCCCGGTCGCCATCGACCTGGCATGACCGAAGCGACGGACGGGCCCTCCCCGGCGATACGGGGAGGGCCGTCCGGTACGCTCCACGGCGAGCGAGGAGCCTCCCGATGACCGAAGACGCCCACCGCTTCGGGTTCCACACCCGGGCGATCCACGCCGGGCAGCGCCCCGACCCCGAGACCGGGGCGCGGGCGATGCCCATCTACGCAACGACGTCGTTCGTGTTCGAGGACGCCCAGCAGGCCGCCGACCTCTTCGCCCTCCAGACCTACGGCAACATCTACACCCGCATCGGCAACCCGACCACTGCGGCCTTCGAGGAGCGGATGGCCTCGCTGGAGGGCGGGCTCGGCGCCGTCGCCACCTCGTCGGGCCAGGCGGCGCAGCTCATCTCGGTGCTCACCATCGCCCAGAAGGGCGACGAGGTGGTCGCCTCCACCTCGCTCTACGGCGGCACCTACACCCAGTTCGACGTGACGCTGCGCCGGATGGGCATCGACGTGGCCTTCGTCGACTTCGCCGACCCGGACGCCGTCGAGAAGGCGATCACGGAGCGCACCAAGGCGCTGTACGGCGAGACGATCGGCAACCCCAGGGCCGACATCCTCGACATCGAGCGCTACTCGGCCCTGGCCCACGGGCACGGGATCCCGCTCATCGTCGACAACACGTTCGCCACGCCCTACCTGTGCCGCCCCATCGAGCACGGCGCCGACATCGTGGTGCACTCCGCCACCAAGTTCATCGGCGGCCACGGCGTGGTGATCGCCGGCGTCATCGTCGAGGCCGGCACCTTCCCCTACGACAACGGCAACTTCCCCCTCCTCGTCGAGCCGTCGCCCGCTTACCACGACCTCCAGTTCTGGGAGAACTTCCGCGAGTACGGCTATCTCACCCGCGCCCGAGTCGAGCTGCTGCGCGACATCGGGGCGGCCCTCTCGCCCTTCAACTCGTTCCTGTTGCTGCTGGGGCTGGAGACGCTGCCGCTGCGCATGCAGCGGCACACCGAGAACGCCAAGGCGGTGGCTCGCTTCCTGCGCGATCACCCCGCCGTCGCCTGGGTCAGCTTTCCGATCTTCGCCGACAACGAGTGGACGCCGCTCGCCCAGCAGTACGTGCCTGCCGGGCCGGGCGCCGTGTTCACCTTCGGCCTGCGAGGCGGCTTCGACGCAGGGGTGCGCTTCATCGAGGGCGTCGAGCTGGCCTCACACCTCGCCAACATCGGCGACGCCAAGACCCTCGTCATCCACCCCGCCTCGACCACCCACCAGCAGGTTCCCGTCGAGGAGCGCCGGGCGGCAGGCGTCGGCGACGACATGATCCGCATCTCGGTGGGGCTGGAGGATCTGGACGACATCGTGTGGGATCTGGGGCAGGCGCTGGCGAGATGTGCACCGTGAGCGCAGTTCGCGTCTCGTATCCCGTAGCCCGTATCCCGTATCCCGACACGCCGAGGGGGCGCCGATGACGGCTGCAGTCACGCCCGAGGCCACCGCCCGTGACCGGTTGCGGATCATCCAGAACGCACGGTCCGTCGCCCTCGTCGGGGTGTCGGCCAACCCGATCCGGTCGTCCAACTTCGTCGCCACCTATCTGGTGCGCACGCCGTTGCGCACGTACCCGGTGAACCCGGCCTACGAGGAGGTGCTCGGGCTGCGCTGCTACCCGACCCTGCGCGACCTGCCGGAAGTGCCCGACATCGTGGACATCTTCCGGCGCCCGGAGGCGATCCCGGGCGTGGTCGAGGAGGCGATCGCGGTGGGGGCCAAGGTGGTGTGGTTCCAGCTCGGGTTGCGCCACGATGCGGCCGCTCGAATGGCGAGGGAGGCGGGGCTCGAGGTGGTACAGGATCGCTGCCTGAAGATCGAGCACGCCCGCTTCTCCGGCAAGCTCCACCTCGGCGGCTTCGACACCGGAGTCATCTCCTCGAAGCGCCGCCGCCCCCTCTGACCACCCGCCCAACCGCCACGAACGCGGCGTCGCAGAAGTACCATCGCACCGTCGTGCCGCGCAACCTCAGGGGTGGACGATGGACGAGGTAGCTCATGCGAACCCCACGGGACGTCGCCCGTTCGGTGCGGTTGCTGGCGCGGCGCCGGCCCCGCTCTGCTGAGCGCTACCTCGAGGACCACGAAGCCGAGTGGAGCAGTCTCGCCGAGGCGAGCCCTGAGGACGCCGCCGACATCCTCGAGGCGATCGACGAGGACCTCGCCGGCAAGCTGATCGCCGAACTCGAGCCAGAGCAGGCCGCCGATCTCCTCGAGGAGCTGCGCGAGGACCTCGCCGCCGACCTGCTCGGCGAGCTACCGACCTTCGAAGCCGCCCGCGTGCTCGACGAGATGTCCCCCGAGGCCGCCGCCGACCTCCTCGGCGTCCTCGAGGATGAGGAAGAGGTGCAGCAGCTCCTCGACTCGATGGACGAAGAGAGCGCCGGCGAGGTCCGCGACCTCTTGACCCACGATCCGGAATCGGCCGGCGGGCTCATGACCACCGACGTCGCCGCCCTGCCGATCGGCCTCACCGTCGGCGAGGCGATGGCACGCATCCGCTCGCTCCACGAGGAGTACGCCGACCTCTCGTACGTGTATGTGGTTGACGACGACGGGCACCTGAAGGGCGTGCTGTCGTTCCGCGACCTCGTGTTCCGCAGACCGGGCGACGGGCTCGACGAGGCCATGGTCCCCGACCCGATCGCCGTGTCGACCACCACCGACCGCGAGGAGGTGGCCGAGCTCGTCCAGCGCTATCACCTCTTCGGCCTCCCCGTCGTCGACGCCGACCGCAGACTCCTCGGCATGGTGACCACCGAGGCCGTGCTCGATGCGGTGCAGGAAGAGGCGTCGGAGGACTTCGCCGTCGCCGTGGGAACCACCGGCGAGGACTCCGTCCACCTCCCGATCCGGCGGTCCATCCGCCACCGGCTGCCGTGGATCGCCTTCGACGTCGCCATCTCGGCAACGGTGGTGTGGACCATCTCACTGTTCGATGGGGTGCTGACCGCGTTCGTCGTGCTCGCCGCCCTCATGCCCCTGGTGGCGAGGATCGGCGGCGATGCGGGGGGCAGACGCTGGCGGTGGTGCTCCGCGGGCTCGTCACCGACGGCATCCCGGGGAGCGACGTCCGTCGGGTCCTGGCGCGCGAGGTCACGGTCGGGATCATCAACGGCTTCTTCATCGGGATCCTCGCCGGCGCCCTCGGCTTCGGCCTCCAGACGCTGCGCGCCGGGCCCGATCCGCTGCGGGTCGGCGCCGCGATGCTCGTCGCCGCATGGGCGAACCTCATCCTCGCCGGGCTCTCGGGCGCGGCGATCCCGCTGACGCTGCGCCGGCGCGGCTTCGACCCGGCGCTCGGTTCCAACCTGTTCCTCACCACCTTCACCGACCTGGTGGGGTTCGCCGGCTTCCTCGCCGTCGCCGCTGCCTTGCTCTAGGAGGGTGCCGAAGAGCGCCGACGCGCCGGGCCGGGGTACGATCGTCGCCATGCCCACCCTCCAAGAAGCGCTCGGCTACGAGCTGGCCTACCCCAATCCGCTCCAGCGCGCCGCCCAACGCGGGGCGGCGACTCGTATGGGGGCATGGGCGCTCTCGAAGACGCTGCAACCGCTCGACACCGCCACGCTGCGCCTGACCGGCGGACGCCAGACCGTCTCGTCGCTCGTCGCCGCCGTGCCGGTGATCACGCTCCACACGACCGGAGCCCGCAGCGGGCTGCGCCGCGCCAACCCGCTCATCGGGATCCCGCTCGACGGCACCCTCGGTGTCATCGGCACCAACTACGCACAGCGCGCCACCCCCGGCTGGGTGCACAACCTCGAGGCGAATCCCCGGGCCGACGTCACCTACCGAACGAGCACCGCACCCGTGCTCGCCCGCCCGGCCGACGCGGACGAGGCGGAGCTGCTGTTCACCAGGGGCACCGGGCTCTATCCCGGTTTCGAGGCCTACCGGACCCGGATCGAGCACAGGCCGATCCGAGCCTTCGTGCTCGATCACGCCGGGTGAGCGGCGCCGATCGCCACGGTCCGCTCCGTTAGCGTGGTGCCCGAGACACCGCGCCGTCCCACCGGAGGAGCCCGCATGCAACTCGGAATGACCGGCCTAGGACGGATGGGCGCCAACATGACCGAGCGGCTGGTGAGGGCCGGGCACGACGTCGTGGGCTACGACCTCGACGCCACGTCCGTGCAGCGCGTCGTCGCCGCCGGGGCCCGCGGTGCGGCTTCGCTCGAGGAGCTCACCGCCATGCTCGAGGCGCCGCGCGCCGTGTGGCTCATGGTGCCGCACGGCCCGCCGGTCGACGCCACGCTGTCGACGCTCCTCCCGCTGCTCGGCGCGGGCGACATCGTGATCGACGGCGGGAACTCCCTCTACAAGGACTCCATCCGCCGTGCCGAGCACTGCCGGGAGAACGGGCTCCACTTCGTCGACGTCGGCACCAGCGGCGGGATCTGGGGGATCACCGAGGGCTACTCGATGATGGTGGGCGGCGACGACGAGCCGGTGGAACGGCTGCGCCCGATCCTCGAAGCGTTGGCGCCGGCGCCGGACAAGGGATGGGGTCACGTCGGTCCGTCCGGTTCCGGCCATTTCGTGAAGATGGTCCACAACGGGATCGAGTACGGGCTGATGCAGGCCTACGCCGAGGGGTTCGCCGTCCTGCGCGCCAAGAAGGACTTCGGCCTCGACCTGGCCCAGGTCGGCGAGATCTGGGAGTACGGAAGCGTCATCCGCTCCTGGCTGCTCGAGCTCACCACGAGCGCCCTCTCCGAGAACCCGGAGATGGAGGGCGTCGCCCCGTACGTGTCCGACTCCGGCGAGGGACGGTGGACGGTGTTCGAGGCGATCGACCTCAACGTCCCGACGCCGGTCATCGGCCTCTCTCTGCTCAGCCGCATCGGCTCCCGCGACGAGGTGGCGTACTCGGATCGCCTGCTGTCGGCGCTGCGTCACCAGTTCGGCGGCCACGCCGTGAAGCAGGAGCCGTGAGCATGCCGGACGAGGTCGACCGCCACCTCTTCGTCATCTTTGGAGCCAGCGGGGACCTGACCCGCCGCAAGCTGCTCCCTGCCCTGTTCCGCGTCGCCACCGAGAACGGCGTCGCCGATCGGGCCGTGGTGCTCGGCACGGCGTCGACCGAGATGAACGACGGGAGCTTTCGAACCTTGGCACGGGATGCGCTCGACGAGGTGGGTCTGGAGAGCCGGGATGCCGACGACTGGTGCGAACACCGGCTGTTCTACGAGCCCGTGCCGCGCAACGCAGCCACCCTGGAGGCTCTCGCCGCCCGCATCCGCGATCTCGAGCAGGAGTTCGACCTCCCCGGCAACCGCGTCCTCTACCTGGCCCTCCCGCCGGGAGCCTTCCCCGGCGTGATCGAGAACCTGGGCGAGGTGGGACTCAACCACTCCGCCTCGGGATGGACCCGCCTGGTCATCGAGAAACCGTTCGGGCGCGATCTCGCCTCGGCGAGAGAGCTCAACTACCTCGTCCACCGTCACTTCGACGAGTCGCAGGTGTACCGCATCGATCACTACCTGGG
This sequence comes from Acidimicrobiia bacterium UBA6912, assembly GCA_002450985.1. Taxonomy (GTDB): domain Bacteria; phylum Actinomycetota; class Acidimicrobiia; order Spongiisociales; family UBA5794; genus UBA6912. The sequence continues at coordinate 11,429 of DKBA01000063.1, read as the reverse complement.
AAAGGAGACGGTGCAGAACCTGCTCACGTTCCGCTTCGCCAACCCGATCTTCGAGACCTCGTGGAACCGCGACCGGCTCGAGGCCGTGGAGATCACGGTCGCAGAGGACCTGGGGGTCGGGACCCGGGCCGGCTACTACGACTCGGCCGGCGTCCTGCGCGACATGGTGCAGAACCACCTCACCCAGCTCATGACCCTCGTGGCGATGGAGGCTCCCAGCGGCTTCACCGCCAACGCCATCCGCAACGAGAAGGTGCAAGTACTCGAGTCCATCCGCGGCATCGACCCGCGGCACGTCGTGTTCGGGCGCTACACCGCCGGGACCGTGCGCGGCACTCCGGTGCCCGGCTACCTGGCGGAAGACGGCGTCGACCCCGAGTCGACGACGCCCACCTTCGTCGGCGCCAGGATCGACATCCACTCGTGGCGGTGGGAGGGCGTGCCCTTCTACCTGCGCACGGGCAAACGATTGCCGAGGCGCACGACGCAGATCGCCGTCACCTACAAGCGAGCCCCGGTGTGCATCTTCCACGGCGTGGCCGACGACTGCCCGATCAGCCCCAACGTGATCGTCATGACCCTCCAGCCCGACGAGGGTTTCCAGATCCGTTTCGAGCTGAAGTCCCCCGGCACGGAGATGGTGATCTCGAAGCCGATGTCGTTCACNNGGGCCGACGAGGTCGAAGCGAGCTGGGAGCTGTGGACGCCGATTCTCGAGCGCACCGACATCCCCATCCACCCCTACGCTGCGGGCACCTGGGGACCCGCCGCCACCAACGAGACGCTGGCGTTGTGGACCGACGAGTGGACGATGCGCACCGACGGGTGACGCAGGCGGCTCGGGCCTAGCGCAGGATGGCGAACAGGATGGCGCTCACGATCACCCACGCCAGCCAGCCGACGATCACGGTGCCGATGGCCTTGCCGGTGGTGAAGTCCTGACCCTCACGGATGGCGACGACGGAGGCGATGAGCGCCCAGATCGAGCCGACCCAGCCGAGGTAGGGGATGACGCCGAGCGCGAGCGGAGCCTGGGCGTACCCGAGCACGCGCTGCATCTCGCCGAAGTTGGTCTGGCCGTCGAAGACGTTGCGTCCGACGACATCTGCGGTCCATGCCCACACCAGCCAGCCGATGACGCCGACGATGGTTCCCCAGATGATGGGCCAGAGGAAGCCGTTGTACAGGAAGGCGTTCCCGAGCCCGGTGAGGGCGCTCACGATCACGACGAGCAGCGTCGCCTGCTGCGTATACGAGGGATCGGCTTCGACGGTGTTGTAGAAGTCGACGTCGAGCCGGGCGGCCCGAATCGCGTTCTCGAGCATGGTCCCTCCAGGGTCGTACCTGTCGCTGGAGGCTAGCCGGACTGGGCCTCCCGCCGCTGGGGATCAGAGCGCTGCGTACCACTCCGCGAGCGCCGCCCCGATCAGGTCCGCCGAGTCCTCCTGGATGAAGTGGATCCCGGGAACCGTGATCTCCACCTGGTTCGGCCACGACCGGCAGAACTCACGCTGCGGCCCGGTCAGGATCGATCCCGGATCGGCGTCGATGAACAGCTTGGGCACGTCGCTGCCGGCCAGCCACTCGGCGTAGCTCGCCACGATGTCGTGCACGTCTGCCGGCCCGCCCTCGATCGGGATCTCGCGGGGCCAGGTGAGGGTGGGACGCCGGGATTCACCCGGTTCGAGGTAGGGCCTGCGGTACTCGTCCATCTCGTCGTCGGTGAGGGTGCGGATCACCGACGAAGGGAGGATGCGCTCCACGAACACGTTCTTGGCGAGGATGATCTCCTCACCGGCCTCCGAGCGCATGGCCTGGAAGATGCGACGCGCCGGCTCCGGCCACTCATCCCACGACGAGAGGGGACGAACGATGGCCTCCATGTAGCAGTAGCCCTTCACGGCGTCACGGTGCCGGTTCCCCCAGTCGAACCCGAGCGCCGAACCCCAGTCGTGGACGACGAGGGTCACATCCTCGTCGACACCGAGCTGATCGAGCAGCCCGTCGAGGTAGCGGCGGTGCTCGACGAAGCGATACCGCCCGGGACCGCTGTCCGGCAGCGGGTCCGAATCGCCCATGCCGATGAGGTCGGGGGCGATGCACCGGCCGAGATCGGCGACGGAGGGGATCACGTCGCGCCACAGGTACGACGACGTGGGGTTGCCGTGGAGGAACACGATGGGATCGCCGTCCCCTACCTCGACGTAGGCCATGCGCCGCCCGTCGACCTCAACATGCCGCTTCTGCACCGCCACCTCCCATCAGCGAGGACGCCCACACTACGCCGTGACGGCGACGCCGCGCAGCGGGCGGCGGCCGATGGTCACGTACCGCCGCTACCTCCGCCTCTGGCCGGGGAGGGTGGTGCGCCGTACGGTGCCTGCGGAGGTGGACGCGATGGTCTTCGATCCCTACTGCCCCGTCTGCGATACCCGGCCCCTCTTGGGATTCCACTCGCTACGGGGCCTCGACAACACCGACGACGGAATCGTCCTCGTCTTCGAATGCCCGGACTGCCACGGCGACGCGGTGATCGTCACGGGCAAGCGGGTCTACGACCAGGAGATCACGCAGGCCCGCTGAGCGACGCGACGAATCGACCCCGGTCGACGACCACCCGCACGACCTTTCCCCTGGCCACCTCGCCGGCGCCGTCGGCTGCCGCCACCTCGAAGCCGATGCGTCGCCCCGCGACCTCCACCACGAGGGCGTGCGCCGTCACCGCGGCCCCCACCCCGGTGGGACGAAGGTGGTCGAGCTCGACGCTGGTCCCCACCGTGGTCTCGCCGGGTCCGAGATACGGGGCGACGGCGGCGACGGTCGCCTCCTCGCACAGGGCCACCACACGGGGCGTTGCCAGCACCGGGACGTCGCCCGATCGGAATGCGACCGCGGTGTCGCCCTCGCCGACCTCCATGTGCGCCGACCCCTTCACGCCTGGTTCGACCTCTGCCATGTCCCGCCTCCTCGCCGTGTCGGGTGTCGTTGAACGTACCAGAGCCCACGAACGCACCGAGTGGAGCCACTAGCCTCCGCGACCATGCACGAAGACCTCGCCTCCGCCGTCGACCGGCTCTTCCCCGAGCTCCGCTCCGATCTCGAGCACCTCATTCGTATCCCGTCGGTGAGCGCCTCCGGGTTCGACCCCGGGGAGGTCCGCCGTTCTGCGCACGCCATCGTCGAGCTGATGCGCGATGCGGGGCTCTCGGGCGCCCGACTGCTCGAGATCGAGGGTGCCCATCCTGCGGCGTTCGGGGAGATCCCGGGGCCGGAAGGCGCACCGACCGTGCTGCTCTACGCCCACCACGACGTGCAGCCGCCCGGCCCGGCCGACATCTGGACCACGCCTGCGTTCGAGCCCCGGGAGCGCAACGGACGCCTGTACGCCAGGGGCAGCTCGGACGACAAGGCCGGAGTGCTGGTGCACCTCGGTGCGATCCGGGCCTTCGAGGCCCGGCCCCCCGTCGGCGTGAAGGTCTTCGTCGAGGGCGAGGAGGAGATCGGATCCCTCCACCTCGACCGCTACATCGCCGAGTACCGGGACCTGCTCGCCGCCGACGTCATCGTCATCGCCGATTCCGAGAATTGGCGAGTGGGCACCCCTGCCCTCACGACGTCGCTGCGCGGTCTGGTGGACTGCGTCATCGAGGTGCGCACGCTGGAGGCCGGGGTCCACAGCGGCCAGTTCGGCGGCGCCCTGCCGGACGCCTTGACGGTGCTGTGCCGGACGCTCGCCACCCTCCACGACGCCGACGGGAACGTCGCCGTGCCCGGGCTGGTCGCCGACGACTGCGACCCCCTCGACCTCACCGAGGCGGAGTTGCGGGAGCAGGCCGGGGCGCTGCCCCGCACCCGGCTCGTCGGCACGGGGTCGGTGACGGCCCGGACGTGGACGATGCCGGCCGTGTCCGTGCTCGCCATCGACGCCCCTCCGGTGCACGAGGCGATCAACCAGCTGCTGCCGTCGGCGCGGGCCAAGGTGAGCATGCGGCTCGCCCCGGGCGACGACCCGAAACGGGCGCTCGACGCCCTCGCCGCGCATCTCGAAGCCAACGTCCCGTGGGGCGCGGAGGTGACCGTCACCCCCGGCGCCGCAGGACACCCGATCGCGCTCGACGCGACCGGCCCCGCCTACGACGCGTTCCGAGAGGCCTTCGGCATCGCCTGGGGTGTCGACACGATGGAGATCGGCGTCGGTGGGTCGATCCCCTTCGTCGCCGAGTTCCAGGTCGCCTACCCGGACGCCGCCATCCTCCTCACCGGCGTCGCCGACCCGACCAGCCGGGCCCACGGACCCGACGAGAGCCTCGATCTCTCGGAGTTCCGCCGTGGAATCCTCGCCGAGGCCATCGCACTGCGGCTGCTCGCCGGCTGAGCGCTGCCGTCAGCGAGCCGGCGCAGCGACTCTTCCCTCCGCAGGCCCGACGGCGACGAGGCCGGCAACGGCCGACTCCAGCCGGCGGACGACGGCCGCCCGGTCGCTGTCGGGAGCCACCACGATCGGCTCACCGAAGCGAACCGTCACCGGGCCGCGACGGGGCCGCGCCGCACCCTTCGGCCACGCGGCGTGGGTGCCCACCACCCCCACCGGAACCACCGGGACGCCGAGCTCGGCGGCGAGCAGCCCGATCCCGCTGCGGTACGGCGCCATCGCACCGGTGGTGGATCGGGTGCCCTCGGGATAGATGAGCACCGACCATCCGCCATCGATGAGCTCGCCGCAGTCCCCGAGGCTCGACCGCACGGCACCCTCCCGGGAGAACGGGAACGTCCCGAGCGCCAGGGACGCCATCGCACCCAGCAGACGCGACCGGTAGAAGTAGTCGGCCGCCGCGGCCACTGCGGTGCGACGGCGCAGCCGACGCGGCAGTGCCCGCAGCACCGACGGGGTGTCGAGATGGCTGGCGTGATTGGCGACGATGAGCACCGGCCCGGCGATTCCGCCGAGGCGCTCACGACCCTCCACGATGAATGGCTGCACCACCAGGCCGTGGAGTGGGAAGACGAGCGTCTGCTGCACGACCGCACGCATCATCGCCACCATGCGGTGGCGGGGCCATCGCGGGAACACCTCGGGCTCAGCCTCTGCATGGCCCCGGGCCACGAGGTCCGCCAGCTCCTTCACCGTCGCCACTGCGGCCAGCTCGCCCTCGTCGAGGTCGGCGCCGAGCTCGTCTTCCAGCAGCATCGCCAGCTCCACCCGGCCGAGCGAATCGAGACCGAGGTCGAGCACGAGATCGCTCCCGTCCGTGATGGCGGCGGGGTCGACCCCGCACACGCGGGCCAGGGCGGCGGTCACCCGTGCCGACGGTTCGGCGGCCGCCCCCACGGTTCGCACCACCGGCCGCGCCGTCGCCGCCAGGCCGGTCTCGAGGGCGGCGGTGATCTCGTGGCGCTTCACCTTGAGGAGGTTCGTGCGCGGAAAATCCGCCGCGGGCCACATCGTGATCCCCACGACGCGTTGGTGGGGGGCGAGCCGAGCGCCGGCGCGGCGCACCGCCTCACCAACGGCGTCGCGATCCGGAACAGCGCCCTCCTCGGATCGCGACGGGATCACGACGGCGTGCAGCTTGGGATCACCTGCCCGCTCGTCCACGGCGACCACGACGCAGTCGGCGATCTCCGGCTCGGTGCGGAGTTCCTGCTCGACGTCGTCGGGGAAGACGTTGAGCCCGCTCGCCAGCACGATGCGGTCGCACCGCCTGCCCGTGAGCTCGAGCCTGCCGCCGTCGTCCCACTCGCCGAGATCGCCGGTCCGGTAGTGACCCGCTTCGTCGAACGCCGCCGCGGTCGCGGCTGCGTTCTCCCAGTAGCCGGGCGTGACGTTGGGGCCCCTGACGAGGATCTCGCCGTCGCCGGACAGCTGCACGGCCACGCCGGAGAGGGGGCGCCCGACGGTGCCGGGCGCCCGATCCCAGTAGGTGTTGGCGGCCACGATCGGAGCGCACTCCGTCGCCCCGTAGCCCTCGAGGACCCTCACCCCCATACGCTCCCACGCCGCCAGCAGGTCGTCGCTCAGCCGCGCCCCGCCACAGATGACGAAGTCGAGGTGACCCCCGAAGCCCCGCAGTACCGGGCGAAACACGAGCCGGCGCAGTCGCATCGGAAGATGAGCGGCGATACGGTGGGCCCACAGCCACGACCGGGTTGCGTTGCGACGCTCGACCTCTCGCTCGACGGCGCGCAGCATGAGGTCGAGAGCCTGCGGCACCAGCACCATCGCGGTGACCGCGTTGCGGCGCATCGCTTTCAACAGCACGGGTGCCTGCCGGCTCCTCGGGTACTCGATCGTCGACCCGAGGACGAGCGGACCGAAGAGGCCGACCGTCTGCTCCATCATGTGCGACATCGGCAGGATGGAGACGAGGCGCAGCGGCCGCGCCGGGACCAGGGCGAGTGCCGCCTCGACGTTCGCCACGATGTTGTGGTGGGTCAGCATCACCCCTTTCGGCGTCCCGGTCGTCCCCGAGGTGAACACGACCTCTGCCAGGTCGCCGGCCGCAGGCTCATCTCCCTCACCCCACGGCGCGGGATCGATCGGGAGATCACCGATGGGCACGATGCGCGCCCCGGCCGCCTCGGGCAGCGGCAGACCCGTCACGATCACCGGCGCCCGCGTGGCTGCGATGACCCGCTGCACGAAGGTCGCCGTCGCGGTCGGGTCGATCGGGACCACGACGAGCCCGGCACGCAGCACGCCGAACAGCAGGGCGACGACGCGGAGGCCGTTCGGCGCCCATATCGCCACGGGCGCCCCGGGAGGCAGATCGAGCTCCTGGCGCAGGTACCGGGCGATCGCCCCCGATGCGCCCCACAGCTCGGCGTACGTCCAGACCGTCCGTCGCAGCCCGGCATGGGTCGCGACCGCGGGCCGGTCCGGGTGCCGAGCAACCGCCTCCCTCAGGAGGTCGACGAGCGTGTCCACGGCTCCGCGCCTCCCTGCGGTGCGTCGATACCCGGTGGCGCCGGCGGCGGGCCGGCTCGGGCGGACACCAGGTGGACCAGGCCCGACACCGACACCCGCACCGCGCCCCGGGTGATGAGGCGAAGTCCGTCCACGTTGACCATGTACGGCCGGCTCGTCCCGACCGGCTGTGCCTGCATCGTCCGCACCTCTCGCACGATGGCGCCGAACGCGGCGGGGGCATCGAGCAGCGCCGCCGTCCGGCAGGCTGCGATCTGACGGAGCATCATCCGCAGTCCCCGGTAGCGAATGGCGACGACACGGAACGAGCCGCTGCCGAGCGGAAGACCGCGACCGAGCGGGAAGTCCTTGCCGAGATCTCCATTGAGGACGATCACGGCCACCAGGCGCGACGGCGGAAGCGTCTCGCCGTCGAGCGTCACGACCACGGGAGGCACTCGTCCGACGAGGCGCAGCGCGAGCCACCGCAGCGACGCCAGCAGCAGCCCGACGAAGAACGGCCCGAGGTCCCCGAGCAGCGATCCGAGCAGTCCCTTGTAGTACTTGATGATCCTCGTCTCGGTGAACCTGGGGACGTCGCCGAAGACCCCCAGACCGCCGAAGCCGACCAAGTGGCGCGTGGTCACGGATCCGTCCGGCTCGATCGCCTCGACGGCGAGCACGTCGGCGTCCACCCGTCGCCCGGCCTCGATCCCTTCCGAGATCGCGGCGGCGGCTGCGTCGAGGTCGTCCGGCACGTGCAACACCTTCCCGATGAGGTCGGCGGAGCCCTTGCGGAGGAAGGCGAGGCGCAGGTCCGCCGGCACCTCGCCGGCAACGTGACACCCTTCGAGCACGGCATTGAAGGTCCCGGCGCCGCCCGCCGACACCAGGGTGCGACCGCCACCGGCGACGATGTCCGCAGCGATGCGCCGCGCCTCGTCGTGGGTGGTCGCCGCATGCACGCGGATGGGGCGGCTCGTGAACTCACGAAACGCGGCCTCGATCCCACGCACCTTGCGCTGATCCTCGAACGACCCGGACATCGTGGTGGCGATGACCTCGATCGCCTCCGCAGAGAACGGTCCCGCAACGGTGGCCCGCTCGTGGCGCTCGGCCAGCACGGCGTCGGCGATGCGGCGGACCACCTCCTCGTGCGTGACGCGGTCGACGGGAATACGGACGACGCGTACGCCACAGCGGGTCTCGAGCAGCCCGCAGACCCTGGCGTAGGCGTCGCCGAGCTCCGCCAGGAACGCCACGTTCTCGTGCGCCTGGAGCGGGGCGCCGCGCCCCCGGATGCGCTCCATCGCCACGGCCGGATCTATCTCGAGGAGGAACACGACATCCGGGAAGGCAAACCGGGCGACGTGCAGCCGGTTGAGGGCGGCGAGCTGCCAGCCGTGGCGTACGTACCACGGCAGCTCGCGCAGCGGGATGCGCCGCTCCCCGGCCAGGTACTGGAGCGTGTCGAGGAGCCGCTGGTCGTCATCCCGCAGCTCGGCCCTCCCGTAGCGAGCGACCGCCCACGCCGCAACGTTCACCAGCGGATCGCCATCGGTGACGACGGCCTCGGGCTCGTCGTGCGCGAGCAGGTGGCGGCGGACGTGCGACCGCTCGATGAACTCGAGGATCTTGAGGTCCTTGTAGAGCGTGGGGCGTCGCAGACCCTTGGCCGCCAGCCCGACGGCACGAGCCGATCGGGACAGCGGGATGTCGGTCCGTTCGGCGACGGGCACCTGCGGAGCTCCCGACACGACGACCTCGCCGATCCCCGCCACACGACCGTGCGTGGCGAGGCGCGCCACCGCGTCGCGGAACGCCGTCGACTTGCCGCAACCGTCGATCCCGACGATTGCGGCAACGAGCGGTGTTCCGAGCCCACCACCTGCTTGGACTCCAAACGCCATCTCGCACGCCTTCTCACTCGAGCGTAGGGGCGAGGCTGAGCCGACGCTAGGGCCAAAACGCACCACCGATCCCGACCCGGCAGCATCCGGCATACGGGTCCGCCGCACTATTGACGGCGACAGCCCCGATCCGTAGCTTCGGTGCGGGTCGTGGTGGTGGAGAGAGGCCAGCTCATGGTGAGTCAGCTCACCGACCGTCGTGCCGGGTTCACGACACCTCAGATACCGCCGGCTGCGTACGAGCTCGCCGAAGCGCGTGGATGCCTTCTCGAGCTCAGCGTTGGCCTGGCGCTTCTCACCGGCAGATCGCTGGTGGGTTCGGCGCGCAACGGCGCGCTCCTCATCAGCGAGCCCGAGTGGCCGATGGCCTGGCGGGTGCGGGCCCGCATGCTCCACGAGGGTCTCGCCGCCGGCTGCGTCGACGATCTCGATCTCGTGCTCGGTGTCGTCGCCGAGAGCAGCCAGAGCAACGATCCCGGCGCGTGGTGCGCGACGTGGTGGGTCAACGAGGCCAGCATCGCCGCCGCCATACGAACCGCACAAGAGCTGACCGAGCTCTTCGCCGACGGCAGGACGCAGTCCGCAGGCTTCGATCTGGAGAAGACCGCCGCCGTGCGCTCCGTGCTCGCCGAAACGGTGAGCGCCCCCGTGTACGAGCCCACGGGGCCCGGGACCTACCGCCTCCCGGGGGATGAAGACGACGAGGCCACCATTCTCCGGCTGTCCGCAGCCGCGCTGCTCGACCCGCAGCTCCCCGTGCTCGCCTTCGGTGCGAGACGCCACGACGACGGAACGTACGACATCGGCAGGCTCGTCTCCGCGGAGGCGGCCGTGGTCGGTACCACGGCATGGAGCAGCCTGGCAGCAACGCTGAGAGCGCGGGTCCCCGTGGCGGCCATCGTGCGCGCCGAACTCACGGACCAGGCAGGCGCTCACGCACTCGTGCGCGAGATCCACATCGTTCGCACCGGGATGCCTGCACCGGACGCGGCCTCCGGGCCGCACCACTCGCCGGGGGGAGTCGCACTCGACGGCCCCGTTGCCGCGGCCTTGGCATCGGGGGCAAAGGTGGACGGCGGCACCTTCGTGGTGGTCGGGTACACCCCGACTCCCAACGGCCGTCCGGCGCTCGTGCTGGAGCCGGCGTCGGAGAACACGCCGCTCGACCCTGCCGCGGGACCGGCCATCGGCCTCGGCGATTCCCTGACCGTCCAGCCCGGAAGCCGCGTGCGATGGGGCATCGGCCACGTGGCTACGGTGCGCCACCGCGACAGCGACGTTCGTTTCTACGTGCCGGAGGCCGCCGGACTGTCGCAAGACGACGGCGACTTCGTGACGAGGCTCTCGCCCGCGGCCGCCCTCGAGGCGGTTGTCGTGCCCGACGAAGCCGCCCCCCACCTCACGGTCACCCTGCGGCCGGCGTTGTGGCAGGAGCTGGCCGCAGCGTCGCCCGACGGCGCGGCGTGGCATGCCGCCCGGATCGTCGACGCTGCCGACAACGGGGCCGTCGTCGAGTTGGTGGCGCGTGATGCCGACCGCAACGTCATCCATCGCTTCGGCTGCTCCCGGGAACGGCTTGCCGCTCTGAAGGGCCTCGGGGTGGGAGACGCCCTGGACGTCCGCCTCGGCTCGGTGCCTCGCCCGCTGCCGGTGCCGCAGGACGGAGACCTCGTCGAGATCGCGGAACGGCACGCCGACGTGCTGCAACGCGACGGCGAAGACTGGGTCGCCGTCCTCCCCCCGACAGCTGCGGTGATCGCCGACCTGGAGGCCCTCGATCACTCCGAAGGCTGGCGAAGGGCCGTCTGGCGCTGGTACGACGAATGCCACATCCTCACCGTCACCGACGCCAGGCCCGCCGAGCTCGAGCCCGCCGGGCCAGGCGCCGCCGAGATGGGGACCGCAGAGAAGGAGCCCACCGCGGGGCCTTCCGATGGCGAGCACCCCCCCGCCCCCGAACCTCTCGCGGCCGACGAGACCGTGGCCCCTGCGCGGATGACCGTGAGGCTCCCGGAGGATGCCGTCCACAGGATCACGGCCGGCGGCGGCCCCGACGAGGTCGTGCCGGCCGGCACCGCAGGCGCATCCCTCGTGCTCGACGGGCCGATTGCGACGATCGAGGCGCCCGATCCCCGCGAGGTTCGTATGGTGCTCGACGCCCTCCGCCGGGCCATTCTCCCGGCTCGCGGTACGCTGCGGCTGACCGATCCGACGCCGGAGACCGCGGCGCGCATCGAAGATGCGTGCCGGGCGGCCGGCGGCGAGATCGCCTTCACCGAAGACCTCACGTCCGCCGACCTGTGCGCAGCGACGGTCAAAGACTTGCGCCAGCTGCTGAGCAGCATCGAAGCGGACGAGCCGGGTGCGGCCGGGTCGGTCACGAGTTTCTGCGATCTGGAGATCCTCGACGAACCGACCGGCGCGCCCACCCCCATCTCGCAGCCGGCGGCAGGTGACGGCGACGAGGCGCCGGTGACCGCGGCCGAGCACGTGGCGCCGACCGTGGACGAGGAGGAGCCTGCAGCCGCCGACGAGGGTGCCGTCACGGCCGAAACGAGCGAAACTCCAGTCGAGGGCGAGCCTGCACCCGACCAATCCGCCGGCTGGGACGGCGA
>DKBA01000160.1 GCA_002450985.1 Acidimicrobiia bacterium UBA6912 | reverse complement strand
CCCAGCCGACGGCCCACGGGCTGTCGTGGTTGGTCACCCAGGTGTCTGCCTCCCGCTCGGCTCCCGACGCCCACTGGTTGCGCGAGCGCCGAAGCGCAGCGTAGGCTTCACATGCAAGGGGCAGCTATTCAGAATCGCTCAGCATCGCCTCGGATGACGACCTCAGAACTCGCTTTCCTGACCGAGCCGACGACGGTGCACGCCGCGGAGGTCGACGACTTCGCTACGGCGGTCGCTGGTCTGCAGATCGACTACGTGCGGACGGGTCGTGGGCAGGGGCCGTGTGTGGTGACGGCCGCCGGCACCAGAGATGCAACGTTCAGTTTCGGTTCCATCGGGTTTCCGGTCATCGCCGCCACCGAGGTCCCCGCCGATCGCAGCGTCTTCGCGCTGATCACGGCGGCGCCTCCCCGGACGCAGTGGAACGGGGTGGAGGTGCGGCCGGGGGATCTCGTCGCCTACGCACCGACCACGACCTTCTTGGCTGTCGAGCCCATCGGCCTGGCTGCGGCCGTGTTGGTCGTCCCTACCGGTTCGGCTCAGCAGATCGCGTCGAGTCTCGGCATCCCCGATCCGATCGTCCCACGGTCGGTTGCTCCCTTGGCGCCGAGCCCACCCGTGCGGCGCCTGGCGGCGATGATGCGACATGCCTCCCGGCAGCCGCCCCTGATGGCCAATCCGTCGACGCTGTCGATGCTCGTCGAGTCGGCAGTGGGAGTGGTCACGGAGGACACGACACCCGGTGGTCGGCGGTCTCGCCGGCTCGACAGCCGGGCGATCGTGCGGAATTGCCTCGACTACGTCGAATCCAAGGGTGTGCATCAGCCTTCGATGTCCGAGCTGTGTCGCGCCGGGTACGCATCCGAGAGCCGCGTGCGGCAGGCGTTCATCGATGCCGTCGGCGTGCCACCGAACCGCTACTTCCAGCTGAGGCTCCTGTCCCGGCTCCGCAGCGCACTCACCGCGGCCGGGCCGGAGCAGGCGTCGGTGACCGACATTGCGATGTCCCTCGGTGTCACCCAACTCGGCCGAGTGGCGGGTCGCTACCGCTCGCTCTACGGCGAGGTGCCCAGCGAAACCCTCCGGCGCACCTTCTGAACCCCGCTCCGCTCATCACCGCGCCGCGCCGCCACCCGTGCCGCGGCTGCCATGTCTCCCATTCAGAGCGCACATCGAACGATCGCCGGGGCAAATGCGGCTGCGGTCCGGGTGTGAGAACCAGCGTCGCTGGACCTCAGTCTCAGGCGCCCGACGTGCGACGCAGATGAACACCTTGATGCCAGCATCTGCGTGGCGTCGGGGGCACGGACCTCTCTAGGCTGCCACCATGCTCGACCCCTTCGCTCGACCCTTTGCCAGCGGTGAGGAACTCGTGATCGGCAACTTCGAGCTTGCCCAAAGCGTGGTCGAGTGGATCGAGGTGCTCGCAATCGTCGTCATCACGATCGGCGTGATCATCGCGATTGTCGGAGCCGCAGCGGATGTCACGAGGTCCCGCTCCGAGCGTGCGCTGGCAACCTTCAAACGACACTTCGCCCGCGGTCTCCTGATCGGACTCGACTTGCTCATCGCGGCGGACGTCATCAAGACGGTGACATTGGAGGCAACCATCGAGAACGGAGTCGTCCTCGGAATCCTGGTGCTGATCCGTACCTTTCTGAGCTGGACCCTGATACTCGAGTTCGAAGGACGCTGGCCCTGGCAGAGAGGACTCTCGCCCAACTCCGCCGGCGGCGAATGAGGCGGGCGATTCCTCGTTCGTAGCCCCCTACCTGGTTGCCTGGCCGGCCTTCGGCGCTCAGATGGACCGGTTGCCGGGGCGACGCCCGTCCGCTTCCGCCATCGCCACTCTCGTGTTGGTGGCGGTGCGGCTTTGCGACATCGGCGTCGAGAGCAGGCCGGGGGCGGCTTGAGTCGGTGCGGTTACCGCTCCTGAACGACCAGCCGGCGGCTCCACCACAGCCAGGCGACCCCACCGAGCGGGATCACGATGAAGCTCGATGATCGTGGGCGCTTCCCTCGCCGACATCACTGGTGCCACTCTGTCCGCCCCGGCCGTGGCCATCGTCGTGCGACTGGCGCTGCGCCTGCGGGCCTTCCGCGCAATCTGTGATGCCGGCTCGGTTGCGCCCACATCTCTACCGCTTCGTCCCGCAGGGCTCATGTCGACACCATGGCGGCGGCCATTTCTCGTTCGAGGTCGGGGTACTGCTCCTCTTCCACCGAGACCTCGATGCATTGCATGGTGCCGCCGGTGAAGGCGCCCGTGGTCTGGAAGCGATGGGCCCTCGCTCATGACGTCGAACTCAGCCGGCTTCCCAACCACGTCGCTTGCCTCTGCGTGGGCGAAGAGAACCCCGTCCCGACTCTGGCCGAACCACGCACGCCGGCTCGCCGAGCGCAGCTCCNNTCTCGCGTTCACCCGTCGGCCGGCGCTCTGGCAGGGTGCGGAGAGCGCCATTGGCACTCGTTAGGTCGTCGCCCCGTCCCATTGTGCGGGGTGCAGCAGGATGTCACCGGCCTTCACGACCTTGTTGTCGAACCCGTCGGGGTCGTACCCGAAGATGTCGCCGACTTGCCGACCATGATGAGGATGGCGACGCCGGCCACGAATCCGGTCATCACGGCGTTCGACACGAAGCTGACCACCTTGCCTGGCCGGAGCAGCCCCAGCACCGTGATGATCACCCCGGCGAGCAGCGACATGGTCACCGCCGCCTGTGGGATCTGATCACCCGAGAACCCCGCTTCACCGATCACCCCACCCATCGTGAGCGCGATCGCTGACGTGAGGGTGCTCATCATCAGGACCGAGCCGACGGTTGCGGCGGCGACGGCGACCGGCACCATGCCGGAGTAGATCCCGGCATCGGGCCGACGCCGGCCAGGGAGGCGTAGCCGATGCCCTCGGGAACGCTGCATAGGCCGGCCACGAAGCCGCCTACGACGTTCCCGACCATCGACGGCGCGGAACGCTCGCCGTCCCGTCTGCTCACGGCTCACCTCCCGAGGTCGGGAACCGTCTCCCGGTGCTTCGGCGGGCTGGGCCCAGGGATCGTGACCCTGGCGAGGACTCGCTCCGGTTCGCTCCGGCAGCGACGACTCCGGCGAACGCGCCGGAGATGATTGCCGTCACGAGCAGGGCGATCACGGTGGCCGGTCGTCCTCGCACGTCCGGCGCTACCGGCTCGAGTGGGTCGGTGTTCGGTCGGTCAGTCGAGGATCGTGAGGACGGTCGCGGCGAGGTAGCCGAGCACGGTGAGGAGGCCGACGGATCGACCACCGTGCCGGAAGGCTTCGGGCATCATCGAGTCGGCCAGCATCACGAGCACGGCACCACCTGCGAAGACCTGGGCGTAGAGCCCCTGGTTCGGGATGGAGTCGCCGACCAGGTAACCGGCGACGGCGACGGCGGCCGAGGCGGCGGTGAGCGCGCCCCACATGACCGTGATCGTTCGGTCGGGTGTCCCGGTCTGGCGCATGGCGAGCGTGCCGGCTGCACCCTGGGGCACGTTCGAGATGAACACGGCAGCGACGAAGGCGAGGCTGACGGATCCCCCGAGTGAGATACCGATTCCCAGGATGAAGGCTTCGGGGATGCCGTCGAGCAGCGCGCCGAGGAACATCGCCGAACCCGAAGCGGACTCCCCGACACCCTCGATGGCGGCGCGGTGCGTGCCGCCGCGTCCGTCGACCAGGCGGTCACCCACGTAGTAGACGACGGCGCCGCCGAGGAACGCCATCGACACGCCCGCACCGCTGCCGACGCTCGACAGCGGGACGAGCTCGTAGGCGACGGCGCTCAGCATCGTGCCGGCACCGAACCCCATCAACAGGCCGGTGGTCTTGTGGTGCGGCTGCAGCGGACGAGCCAAGCCTTGGCCGACGAACAACGACGCCGACGACAGCGCACCCCACATCAGGGCTGCCCACACGTTCATGCCGCATCATGCTCCGGAAGGTGCAGAGCCGTACAAACCGGTCCGCTCATCGCAGCTCGGTCCGGAGGCCCTGCTCGTTCGACGTGCTCAGTCGACCGCCATGGCGGCGGCCATCTCTCGTTCGAGGTCGCGGTACTGCTCCTTCTCGACCGACACCTCTACGTACTGGATGGTGCCACCGGCGAATGCACCCTGGGTCTCGGGTGTGTACTCCTTCGTCACCGAGTCGGCGCTGTCCCGTCCGATGCACAGACCGTCTCCGCACAGGGTGAACTTGCCGGTCTGGGTTCGCATCGGCCCTTCGGCGACGACCCCGTCGTTGACGTAGAGCTTCGTCGTGCCGTGGGATTCGCCGTACTCGCCGGCCCGTTCGCGGACGAACTCCACACCGAGCGTGTAGCTGCCCGGCGCGAGGTCGACGTTCGAGACGAACCGTTGCTCTGGTGGGATGCCGAGGAAGTTGTAGACGTAGTACAACTTGCCGTCCTTGATGAACAGTGAGTGGCCTCCGAACCGAGAGCCGTGGGCGAATAGCACGCCCGAGCAGCCGGCGCCGACCTCGACGTTGGCCAGGATCTTGTACGAGCGGCCCCGGAGGTTGGCGGCGACGCCCTCGGGAACCGCAGACGTGTCTGGGTAGTAGACGTACCGCTCCCGTGGCGGCTCGGAGGAGGGCCGCTCGATGGTGAGGACCTCCCGCGGGGAGCGGTCATCGAGGGGCAGAACGAGGTTCCGGCGCGCCTCGTCCATCCACAGCTGCTTGAGGTGCTCGAGCTTCTCCGGATATTGGCCGGCCAGGTTGGTGGACTCGGAGCGGTCGTCGTCGACGTGGTACAGCTTCCACTCGTCCTCGTCGAATCGTCCGTGACCGGTCAACGGTACGTGCACTGCCGCGGCCCGCCAGCCGTTCTCCCAGATGCCGCGGGTGCCGAGCATCTCGAAGTATTGGTGCGGCTTCTGCGTCGGCCCGTCCGGTTCTGCGTCGAAGCTGTAGCGCATCGATACGCCCGACAGCGGG
>DKBA01000180.1 GCA_002450985.1 Acidimicrobiia bacterium UBA6912 | reverse complement strand
TGGCGGTGCCGAGGTCGATGGCCATGTCTCGGCCCGCCACGGAGAAGATGGAGTTCAGCAATGAAACCACCTGGGTTCCGGGATGCGGCGAGTTTACAGGTCGCGAAGCCTAGGAGAAGCAGAGTAGCGCCGCGGCCCCGAAGCCTGGAGTGATGGCCGGTGCAGAACGCGGCACGAGACAACGACTCAGACCGGGAAGAAGATTCCCAGCTCGCGGGTCGCGCTCTCGGGTCCGTCCGAGCCGTGGACGATGTTCTCGGTGATCACCGTGGCGAGGTCCCCCCTGATCGTGCCGGGTGCCGCGCTCGCCGGGTTGGTCGCACCCATCATCTCGCGGGCGCCTGCGATCGCTCCCTCGCCAGACCACTCCATGGCCACCACGGGTCCGCTCGTGATGAACGCAAGCAGCTCGGGGAAGAAGCCCTTGTCGACGTGCTCGGCGTAGTGACGGCGCGCCAGCTCCTCGTCGATGGTGAGCATCCGCATCTTCTCCAGCGTGAAGCCCTTGCGCTCGAAGCGTGAGATCACCTCGCCGATGAGGCCTCGGGAGACCCCGTCGGGCTTGACCATGAGGAAGGTGTGCTCGATTGCCATGGGCGCGTGTCCTTTGCTCGGGAAGATCTGAGTAGGGCGAGATGGTACCCGCGACACCAGACGTCAGACCTCAGACCTCAGACGACAGACGGGCTACGAGCTCCGGGCTCCGGGCTACCCGTGATCGCTCGATGTCGCCCACAGGTTGATGGCGGCGTCCGTGGCGTGACGGTCGATCTCGGCCAGCTCGTCAGGGGCGAAGTCGAGGTGATCGAGCGCACCCAGGCTGTCCTCGATCTGCGACCAGCGGCTGGCGCCGATCAATGCCGTCGTGACCCGCTGATCGCGCAACACCCATGCGATCGCCATCTGCGCCAGCGTCTGGCCCCGGTTGCGAGCGATGGCGTCGAGCGCACGCACCTTGGCGAGATTGGCATCGTTGAGGAACTCCGGGAGGAACGAGCCGTGCTCCGCAGCGCGGGAGCCCTCGGGCACGCCGTCGAGGTACTTCGTCGTGAGCAGACCCTGGGCGAGCGGAGAGAAGACGATGCACCCGATCCCTTCCTCGTCGAGGACCGCCAGCAGCCCGTTCTCGACCCACCGATTCAGCATCGAGTAGGACGGCTGGTGGATGAGGCACGGTGTGCCGAGCCGGCGGAGGATGGCGGCCGCCTCCTTGGTCTTGTGCGGACCGTAGGAGGAGATCCCGACGTAGAGCGCCTTGCCCTGCCGCACCGCCGTGTCCAGCGCCCCCATCGTCTCCTCGAGCGGTGTCGTCGGATCGAACCGGTGCGAGTAGAAGATGTCGACGTAATCGAGGCCCATCCGGGCGAGGCTCTGGTCGAGACTGGCCAGCAGGTACTTGCGGGAGCCGCCGCCCTGGCCGTAAGGGCCGGGCCACATGTCGTAGCCNNTCGTAGCCCGCCTTGGTGGAGATGATCAGCTCGTCCCGGTACGGAGCGAGGTGTGATGCGAACACCCGTCCGAAGCTCTCCTCCGCGGAGCCGTACGGAGGGCCGTAGTTGTTGGCGAGATCGAAATGGGTGACCCCCCTGTCGAACGATCTCAGCAGCATCTCGCGCACGGTCTCGAGCGGGGCCTCGCCGCC
Source organism: Acidimicrobiia bacterium UBA6912 (assembly GCA_002450985.1). Classification (GTDB taxonomy): domain Bacteria; phylum Actinomycetota; class Acidimicrobiia; order Spongiisociales; family UBA5794; genus UBA6912. Next base: position 3,677 of record DKBA01000180.1, on the reverse strand, counting down.
GAAGTTTTGCCATAGGCCGAGGGCGATCTTGGGAAGGTCGAGCCCACTGCGTCCACAGCGGGCGAACGGCATACGCTCGTAACGATCGTCGGCGGCAAGGTACATCCGAACCCTCCTTTTGCTCCCGACATGTTCGCGGCGGCCCGCCATCGATCGAAACCGAGGCATATCGAACCTCCGATTCGCCCCGGGGAGCAATAGCCTGGGCTCGTGGGCACCGCGCGCACACCTCGAGAAGGTCCCCACCGGTGAGCGCACCTGGGCGTCCCGGGATGCCGCCGCGCTGGACGTCGAGCGCCAAGTCGGCGGTCGGCACCGCAGTGTCTGCGGCCAGCCCCGTGTGGTTCACGGTCAGCCACGGGATCCTCGACGAGGTGTACTACCCGCGAGTCGACGAGGCGTGTACCCGCGACCTCGGGCTCATCGTGACGGGCGCAGACGGGTACTTCTCCGAGGTGAAGCGGTCGGCGCTGCACGCCATGAGCGCCATCGACGGCGGGCCCGCGGTGCGCATCACCTCCCGATCACCGGACGAGCGGTACCGGCTCGTCTCTCGGGTGTGCACCGACCCGGCTCGCCCCGTGCTGCTGCAGCACATCGCGTTTCACGCCGCAGAGCCGGGTCTCCGCGTGTTCGTCCTCCTCGCCCCCCACCTCGCCAATCGGGGGTACGGGAACACGGCATGGGTCGACTCGTTCAAGGGCCGGCCTCGTCTCGTCGCCGAGCGAGCCGGCAACGCCCTCGCGCTCGTGGCCGATGCCCCGTGGCTGGCCCGCTCGGCCGGCTACGTCGGCGTCTCCGACGGATGGCAGCAACTACGCGCCCACGGCGAGCTGGCACGCCTCTGGGACCGGGCCGAGGACGGCAACGTGGCGCTCTGCGGGGAGATCGACCTCGAGTCCTGCGGGGGCAGCTTCACGCTCGCTCTCGGCTTCGGGCGAACGCCCGCCGAGGCGAGCCACCGGGCGATCGCGTCGCTCCACGTCGGGTTCGAACCGGCGCTGGCGGCCTTCACCTCGGAGTGGCAGGAGTGGTTGGAGGGCTGCACGCTGCCCGGCGCCCCGGATGACGGGTTGGCCCGATCCAGCGCCGCCGTGTTGCGCTCCCACGAATCGGTGAGCTTCCCGGGCGGCATCATCGCCAGCCTCTCCATCCCGTGGGGCTTCGACAAGGGGGACGACGATCTCGGCGGCTATCACCTCGTCTGGCCACGCGACCTCGTCGAAGCGGCAGGCGGGNNAGCGGCGGCGTTCCTGGTCGCCGCCGGCCCGGTGACGCCCCAGGACCGGTGGGAGGAGGACGCCGGCTACTCCCCCTTCACCCTGGCGGCATCGATCGCAGGGCTGCTGGTTGCGGCCGACCTCGCCGACAGGGTCGACGAGCCCGGGCTCGCTCGCCACCTGCGGGAGACCGCCGACTTCTGGAACGACTCGATCGAGCAGTGGACCTACGTGGCGGGAACCAGCCTCGCGGCAAAGGTGGGCGTCGCCGGCTACTACGTGCGGATCGGATCCGCAGACGGCGACGGCGCCCCCACGCCGGCCGCCGGCTGGATCCCCATCAAGAACCGGCCACCGGGGGAGGACGGCGCCCCGGCCGACCACATCGTCAGCCCCGATGCCCTTGCGCTGGTCCGTTTCGGGCTCCGCCGGCCGGAGGATCCCCGCATCGTCGACAGCGTCGCCGTCATCGACCACCTGCTCGCCGTCGCCCTCCCGCCCGGGTCCGCATGGCGCCGCTATCCGGGCGACGGGTACGGCGAGCACGACGATGGCTCCCCGTTCGACGGGAGTGGCGTGGGACGGCCCTGGCCGCTGCTCACCGGAGAGCGGGCGCATTACGAGCTGGCGGCCGGACGGCCGGGGCGCGCCGCCGAGCTGGCGGATGCCATGGCCGGATTCTCCCGGCAAGGTCTGTTGCCCGAACAGGTGTGGGACGGTCCCGACCTCCCCGCGAGGGAGCTGGTGCGGGGACGACCCAGCGGCTCGGCGATGCCGCTCCTGTGGGCCCACGCCGAGTACCTGAAGCTCCGGCGCTCCCTCGACGCCGGCAGCGTGTTCGACCTGCCGCCGCAGACCGCGGCCCGCTACGGGCGAGGGGCGCCGCCATCCTGCGGGATCGCGATCTGGAAGCCCAACCACAAGATCCGCCGGATGGCCGCCGGCCGCACGCTCAGGATCGAGCTGCCCGCCCCGGCGCTGGTCCGCTGGTCAGAGGACCACTGGGCGACGTCGCACGACGCAACGACGGCACCGAGCGGGCTCGGCACGCACTGCGTCGATGTGGCCCCGCAACCGGGAGCCGCCGCAGTCGTGTTCAGCCTGCGGTGGAACGGCGAGTGGGAGGGGGCCGATTACACCGTCGCCCTCGAGGAGGTCCAGCCGTCATGACCACCGCGGACGCGCTCGTGCTGTTCGGTGCGAGCGGCGATCTCGCCCACAAGATGCTGCTCCCGGCCCTCTACGGACTCGAGCGCGCGGGACGGCTCCGTCAGCCCATCACGGGGGTCGCCGCCACGGAGTGGGACACGGATGCGTTCCGGGAGCATGCTGCGGCCGCCGTGCAGGAGGCCGTCGATGAGGTCGATGGTGCGGTCCTCGACCGCTTCCTGGGACGGCTCGCGTATGTCTCCGGGCTGTACGGCGATGAGGCGACCCTCGATGCCGTGGCCCGCCGGCTCGGCGGGGTCCGGCAGCCGGTGCACTACCTCGCCATCCCCCCGGANNCGGGACATCTACCGCATCGATCACTTCATGGGAAAGGACCCCGTCCAGAACCTGCTGACGTTCCGCTTCGCCAACGGCATCTTCGAGCCGTTGTGGAACCGTCACTACGTGGATCACATCCAGATCACGATGGCCGAGGACTTCGGGGTCCAAGGTCGAGGGGTGCTGTACGACGAGCTGGGCACGGTGCGCGACGTGTTGCAGAACCACCTCCTCCAGGTGCTGTGCCTGCTCACCATGGAGGCACCCGTCTCCCCTTCCGCAACCGCCCACCACGACGAGAAGGCCAAGCTCCTCGGCTCCGTAGTCCCGATGCGAGCCGCCGACGCCATGCGCGGTCAGTTCGCCGGCTACCTGGACGAGCCGGGCGTGGCCGCGCACTCCACGACGGAGACCTTCATCGCCGCCCGTTGCACGATCGACTCCCTCCGGTGGGCAGGCGTGCCGATCCTCGTGCGCGCCGGCAAGCAGATGGCGGTCCATGCCACCGAGGCGACGGTGGTGTTCCGTTCCCTGCCCCACCTGCCGTTCTTCCCGGCCGCGGTCCCGCCGCCCGCTCCCAATCGCATCACGTTCCGCCTCGGTCCCGAGACCGGCGTCGCGCTGCACCTCCAGGCGAAGGCAGCCGGCGAGGCGATCGGAACGACCGCCGCCGACCTCACCGCAGACTTCGCCTCGGTCTACGGGGGTGGACCGGGGGCGTACGAGCGGCTGATCGAAGACGCGCTCGAAGGGGATCAGGCGTTGTTCGGTCGGGAGGACGTCGTCGAGGAGGAGTGGCGCATCGTGGCGGATCTGCTCGACGGTGCCGAGCCTCCCTGCGGCTATGCGCCGGGCTCCTGGGGCCCGGAGGCGGCCGAGAGGTTGGCCGCGGATGTGGGCGGGTGGCTGTCACCCTGAGCGGGCGACGGCGAGGACCTCGCCCGTGCCGCCACGACCGGCCACCCAGGC
>DKBA01000167.1:4063-6109 GCA_002450985.1 Acidimicrobiia bacterium UBA6912 | reverse complement strand
CATCACCCTCCTCTTCGACCCGACCCCGGGACTCCTCGCCCCAGACCAGGAGGCGGTGGTGGTCGAGGACACCGCAGCGACCGTCGTCACCACCAGCGAACCCCCGCCGGACGACACGGTGGTTGCGGCCGGAGAGACGACGACCTCGACGACGGTGGATTCCACCGTCGCCACCACCACGACGACCGAGACGCCGACGTCCACCACGGCGGCGAACACGGGCGCGATGGTGGTGACCGGTCCTTCGGTCTCCACCCGGTTCGGCTCGTTCCAGGTCGAGGTCGGCATCGAGAACGGGCAGCTCGTGTCGGTGACCACCTTGCGCCAACCCTCGGACCGGCGGTCGCAATCGATCAACGACCGGGCGCTTCCTGTNNGGCGCCACCATCACGTGGCGGGCGTACACGACGTCACTCCAGGCCGCCCTCGACGAGGCGGGACTGTGACGAGATGATCACGGGTCGCCGGGTCGAGCGCGTGATGGGCACGGTCGTCGTCACGGATCTGCGTAGCCCCGTCTGCGTGGCGGCGGTCGACGACGCCATGGCGTTCCTCCACGGGGTCGATACCACCTTCAGCGTCTATCGCCCGGACAGCGACGTCTCGAGGATCGGGCGAGGCGAACTGATCTCCGATGACGCAGCGGTCGCCGTGCGCGAGGTCCTGACCACGTGCGCCGAGCTTCGCCGTGCGACCGAAGGGTGGTTCGATCACGAGCCCCGCTTCCCGGGGGCCCGTCCGCTCGACCCAACCGGCTCCGTGAAAGGGTGGGCGATCGAACGGGCGGTGGAGATCCTCGCCGACGCCGGGGCGCGGTCCGCCGCCATGTCGGCAGGCGGCGACCTCTCCGTGCTCGGCACGCCGCGGCCGGGCTCGCCGTGGAGGATCGCCATCCAGCACCCCGAACGGCGGGACGCCGTCGTCGCCGTCGTCGGGCTCTCCGGCGGCGCGATCGCAACGTCGGGGCTCTACGAGCGCGGGCGCCACATCTGGGAACCGGCTCGGAGCGAGGCGTGGGGCGACCTCATGAGCGTCAGCGTCGTTGGGCCGGAGCTCGGCGTCGCAGACGCCCTCGCAACGCCCGTCTTCGCTGCGGGCGATCCCACCGCCCGGTGGCTCGGCAGGTTTCCCGACTATGGCGTGGTCGCCGCGGACGGCGGCGGCACCTTGTGGGCCAGCCCCTCGATCGATCTCCTCGACCTTCGCCGGCCGGTCGCCTGAGCGACGCACCTCCCGCGGCTGCGACAATCCTCTGGGGAGGTGCCATGGATCTCTACGACGCAGTGCAACGTGCGGCACGTGTCCTGGCCGAGCGCACGGGAGCGCCACGCCACGATGTCGCAGTGGTCCTCGGGTCGGGCCTCGGCGGCTATGCGGCCGACCGGGACGACGCCGTCCGCGTGCCGTACACCGACGTCCCCGGCTTCCCGTCGCCCGGGGCGACCGCCCACGCCGGCGTTGCCGTCTCGAGCGTGATGGGCGGGGTGCGAGCGCTGCTGCTCTCCGGGCGCGTCCACTATTACGAGGGCAAGACCATGGACGAGGTCACATTCGCCGTCCGCACTGCGATCAGCGCGGGTTGCCGCACCGTCGTCCTCACCAATGCGGCGGGAGCCTGTGGCGACGGCATCGGCAGGGGGGACCTCGTGCTCATCCGCGATCACCTGAACCTCGCCGGCGTGAGCCCGCTGCGCGGTCCGAACGACGAGCGCCTCGGGCCTCGCTGGCCCGACATGACGGACGTCTACTCGACCCGGTTGCGCGAGACCACGAGAGCGGCCGCCGAGGAGATCGGCGTGACCATGCGAGAGGGCGTCTACGCGTGGTTTGCCGGTCCGATGTACGAGACACCCGCCGAGGTGGAGATGGCGCGCCGCATGGGCGCCGATCTGGTGGGCATGTCGACCGTTCCCGAAGCGACCGCCGCTCGGCACATGGGCGCAGAGGTCCTCGGCATCTCGCTGGCGACCAACCTGGCCGCCGGGATCTCGGGAGCGCCGATCACGCCGGACGAGGTCCTGGCAACGGCCGCGGAAGCCGGTTCCA
>DKBA01000167.1:0-4053 GCA_002450985.1 Acidimicrobiia bacterium UBA6912 | reverse complement strand
CGGGCGAGATCATCGGTCCAGAACCATGCCACGGGCACCTCCACCACGAGTGAGCCGACCGGAACCTTCTCAACGTACACCCCGTGTCAAGCGACGATGACGGTCCTGATCGACCCCATCGGGGTGTACGCTCGACCGCCGTCATGCTGCGTCGCGCAACGCCTTCCGACCTCGTCTCGCTCCTCACGATGGTGGAGGAGTACTGCGCGCTCGACGACCANNTGGTCCGTCGAGAGCGGGGGCGGCGACGCCCTTCTCGACGAGATCTACGTGCGGACCCGCGGTGAGGGCATCGGCGGTGCCGCCGTCGCCGCGATCTTGGAGGAGCTGCGCGGCCGCGGCGTCGGTCGGGTCTTCCTCGAGACCGAGCCGGGCAACGAGGGGGCGCGCCGGCTCTACGCCCGACACGGGTTTCACGTCGAGCCGTCGGTGTGGATGAGCCGCGAGCTGTGAGCCTGCGGCGTTCGGTCCCACGACGCCGCCACATCCCGGTCGCTACGCCTTCTCATGGATCTCATAGGCGGCTCACAGGCGGGCTCTATCCCCTCGTGATGTGATGTCTCGACGATCGAATCGCCTGCTCGCCCCGTCACGCCGGAGGCACCGCCCGCACCGAGTCGTCCCCGCCGTCCACGAAGTCGCCATTGGAGGCTGTTCGTCGTCGACGCTGCGCTTTTCGTCGCCTTCGTGGCGGTGATGGACCTGCCGCTCACCGCGATGGCCTCGATGAAGCCCTCGTGCACCGAGCCGGGGGACTCGATCTTCATCGGCGACATCGATCGGCTGGCGGCCGAAGGCATCACGAAGGGNNGCACCAACCGTTTCGTCGACGACGACGGCTCCGTGTTCGAGGACGACATCGATCTCCTCGCCGCCGCCGGTGTGACGGTGGGCTGCAATCCGCCGGTGAACGATCGGTTCTGCCCAGGTGCCCTGGTCACCCGGGCGCAGATGGCCACGTTCCTGGGGCGAGCCATGGAGCTCGAGCCGATCGTGCCGCCCCCGCCCGATCTCCCGCCCGCCGGCAATCCGGATGGGACCACCGTGGTGCCTGCGGAGGCGCAGGCCGAGGACACGTCGATGCCGGACGTCGTGGTGGGATCGGGCAGTGCGGCGAGCTGCACGTCCCAGGCGGTGGTGGTTGCCGTCGCCCAGGGCGGGGTGATCGTCTTCGACTGCGGCCCGGATCCGGTCACGATCGTGATGGAGGAAACCGCCCGCATCTTCAACGACACCGGCCCGGAGATCGTGATCGACGGGGGTGGGCTGGTCACGCTGAGCGGTGGCGGTGCCCGGCGCATCCTCTACATGAACACGTGCGATCCCGACCTGGTGTGGACCACGAGCCACTGCGACGACCAGGACCATCCACGTCTCACCGTGCAGAACATGACGTTCGTGGACGGCGACGCCACCGGCCTCGACCCGGGCGGTGGGGGAGCGATCTTCGTGCGTGGCGGCTGGTTCAAGGTGGTGAGCTCGCGCTTCTTCTCGAACCGGTGCGACGCCACGGGGCCCGATGTCGGGGGAGCGGCGATCCGCGTGTTCGACCAGCACGACGACCAGCCGGTGTACGTCGTGTCGAGCACCTTCGGGGGATCGCCCAGCCTGGCCAACGTCTGCTCGAACGGCGGGGCCCTGAGCGGCATCGGCGTGTCGTGGGAGGTGCTCAACAGCCTCATCACCCACAACGAGGCGATCGGCGACGGCGCCAACCCGGCCCAGCCGGGCACGCCCGGCGGCGGCAGCGGGGGCGGCATCTACAACGACGGCAACACCTTCACGCTGCGCGTCGCCGGCACGAAGATCGAGGACAACCACGCCAACGAGGGCGGCGGGGCCATGTTCTTCGTGAGCAACGACCGCACCGGTCACCTCGTGATCGAAGACTCCGAGCTCCGCCGCAACCCGAGCGACGGTTTCGAGACGGCCGGATACCCCGGCATCTTCTACCTGGGCGATGGTGATCCCATCGTGATCGACTCCGTGATCGAGTGAGGCGCGCTGCGTCGTCGGCGTCCGGCTGCACGCCCGCTCCCTTTGTCGGAGCCATGGTCCGCGAGCTGGGTGGCGTGGCGGCTGGCGCCGGCACGATGCAGTTTCGTTCGGAAACTGTGGGTGAAGGCGAGCGTGCCGTCGTGGTTGCGGGTGATGGTCCGCCGGCTGTTGTGGATCAGCGTGNNGCGCCGGCACGTTGGCAGTTTCCTTCGGAAACTGCTGCGGCGACAGGGCAGCACCAGGTTGTCGAGATCGGCGACTCCGTCTTCGAGCCACGATCTGATGTTCGGCGTGCTCGTATTCCCGGACACGCGATCTCGACTGCGAGCAGCCCGACAAAGGCATGCTTGGAGTCTGAAGGCGAACACGTCATGGCACAGGTGCTCCCGTCTGGATACGAGCGGTTGGCTGGGCAGGCCGGGCGCATTCCGGTCGAAGGGACCGGTCCAGGTCATCTGGCCCTGTCGATCCGCCAGTTCCCACTGATACGGTTGACTGATGCGCCCAAGGGGGAGGGACGCACTGGGCGATGACGGCCCTGACCGAATCGTGGCAGCCTCCCCCACGGAGAAGGAGGTTCCGCCATGCGAAGGGCCGCGATCATCGCAGTAGTCGCCCTGCTGGCAACCACAATCGCAGTCCCTACCAGCGCAGCAGAGGATCACCGAGTCGTCACCCCCGAGATGACGCATCCCGAGATCCAGGAGATCCTCGACGAGGGGGGAACGGTCTACTTCGCAGAAGGTACGTACACCCAGCTTGGTTCAGGCTTGTACAGCCAGGGGTTTCAACTCGGTCGGTACGGCAACGACGTCACGATCATCGGAGCGGGTGCAGAGCAGACGGTAATCGTCGGCGGTCACAACGTGTTCTCCGGAGGGATCGTGGGCGGGAACATCGATGACATACCGCTCACCGATGTGTTTGGAGACCCGCTGCCGAGGGTTCGAGTGACGATCGAGGGAATCCATTTCGTCGACTTCTACACCGGGGCGATCCTCGTCGCCGCAAGTGAAGGACTCACAGTATCCGACTGCAAGTTCACGCGCCCCCAAATCGCGTTCAGCGACTTTGGCCCCCACCCGATCGGGATCGGGATCACGGTCGGTCGACCAGTCGATGCGAGCGTGGTCGATGACGTCAGGCAGAGTGTGTTCGGACTGGAGCCGCTCAACCTGGGTCCGGACGAGATCACCGGGATCGTTGAGATAACCAACAACGAGTTCGACGGCCAGGGCATCAGCTACGAGCCGCTGCGGGATGACTCCGGAGAGTTGGTCCTGGGTGGCGATGGAAGCCCGCTCCTGCCCGAAGGAGTTCCGGACGACGCAGTCTTCTTCGACGGCCTGTGGTACACCGGAATGAGCAACGCCATCGTCCACAGCGGCTACACGACCGCCGACTATCTGATCGCCGACAATGACGTCAGCGGGACGCTGAGCACCGGAATCAGCACGATGGACAACGGCGGCACCTGGACGGTCGTAGCCAACACCGTCGATGCCAGCGCATACCCGAGCTGGTACAGCAGTGGAATCGGCCTGGTAGGGGTGAACGAACCCGTTGTCGAGGACAACGAGATCACGGCCACCGGTGACGGCATCTGGGTGTGGTTCGTCGATGGCGGCACTTTTGAAGGCAACGAGGTCACCATGCGGCCGAGCGATGCCCTCATGGCTGCGATGCACATGGGTTTCGTGACCAACTCGACCATCACCAAGAACGAACTCAGCGGGGCGTCCGCCTACGGGGTGGCTCTGTCGTTCGGTGAGGACAACACGTTCACCAAGAACAGACTCAACGACATCGCCGGAACGGCGTTCATTGTCGACAGCGACTCCAACACGTTCACCAAGAACCAACTCAACGACATCGCCGGCGACGGGTTTCTCCTGACGGGTGACAACAACCTCCTGGAGAAGAACCACTTCAACGAGATCGGCGGCCAAGACGTCATCGACCTGGGCAGCGGCAACGAAGTGAGGTAGCGATTCCACCGATCGGCGCGGACACCAAGCAACGGTGCCGGCAAGTCCCTGGTCATTCCGGGCTGTA
>DKBA01000091.1 GCA_002450985.1 Acidimicrobiia bacterium UBA6912 | reverse complement strand
CCGAACAACCCACCCGAGCCGATGGCGATCTTGCTCTGCACCTGGTTGTACAGCGCCGTCGCTGCGAGGTCGGACGACGGGTCGAGGAAGGACGTCAGTCTGGTCAACTGGTACGTCTTCAGGGCGTTGACCTGGAAGAGCCCGATCGTGCCGACCACGCCGGCGAGCACGAGGAACATCAACTGGCGCCACGTCGTGCCGGCGACGAACAGCATCACCGCCGCGATGAACGCCAGGACGAGCATCGTGCCGAGGTCCGGCTGGCTGAAGATGAGGACGGACGGGATCGTGACCAAGCCCGCGGCGCGCACCAGGTGGTACCACCGCAAGGACGAGTCCACGGCCGTGGCGAGGAGCGCCGCCAGCGCCAGGATGACGCCCACCTTGGCGAACTCCGACGGCTGGAGTTGGAAGGGACCGAGCGCGATCCACCGGTTGGCACCTTTGCGGAAGTCCCCGAGCGGCGTGAGCACGAGCGCCAGCATGATGACCGAGCCCAGGTACAGCACCGGGGTCAGCATGCGCAGGGTGCGATTGTCCACCAGAGACGTGGCAAAGAAGGCGATGGCACCCAGGACGACGAACACGACGTGACGTCGCATCAACGACGTCGGGTCCTGCCCATCGGCGATGAGGCGGGGCGCCGACGCCGTGTAGACCATCAGGATGCCGAGCCCGGCGAGCGCCAGGTACGCCAGCAGCAGGAACAGGTCGGGTCGCAGTGGGCGCTCCCGCTGCAGCACGCTCGTGCGAGCCGGTATCGGCCGCGCCGACAGGTCGGATGCCATCAGTCGGCCTCCTCGCCGGCGACGATCGGCGTCATGCCGGATGGGCCGTTCATGAGGTATTGGAGCACCCGACGTGCCGTCGGGGCGGCGATGCGACCACCACTGCCGCCCCGCTCGATGACCACGGCGACCACGTAGCGCGGGCTGGTGATCGGAGCGACACCAACGAACAACGCGGTGTCGACGTCTTCGGCGGCAGTCTCGCCCTTGATGACCTCCGCCGTGCCCGTCTTGCCCCCGACCTCGTCGACCCCGTCGCCGAAATCGGCGAAGGCACTACGGGCCGTGCCACGCTCACCGTTGACGACGAGCTGGAGATCTCGCCGGAACGCAGCCACCGTGGCGGGCGACAGCTCGAGCTCGTTCAGCGACTCGGGTTCGTTGGCGCGCAGCACCTCTCCGTCCTGGTCGGTGATGTTCGTGACCACGCGAGGCCGCCACAGGGTGCCGCCGTTGACGATGGCCGCGTAGGCGTTGGCGAGCTGCAGGGGTGTGGTGAGGACCGACCCCTGCCCGACCACGGCGTTCATGACGTCGCCGCCGGTCCACGGACCGTCGCGCACCAGGCCCGGCGTCTCCCTCTGTGCGCGCTGGAACCACTCGCGATCCGGGATCAGGCCGTCCTTCTCGAACGGGAGGTCGATGCCGGTCTCGTCGTCGAAGCCCAGCTTCCTCGACCACTGCTGGAGGAGATCCTCCGGGAACAGACCGGTGCCGTCGTCCCGGATGCGGTTGGTCCAGATGGAGAGCGCAACCTGCCAGAAGTACAGGTCGCACGACGTCTCGAGCGCGCTGTGTAGATCGATCGGGCCGTGTCCCTCGGCGATCCAGTCGTTGAACACCTGCTGGCTGCCGTCGGTGAACGGGAACTCCAGCTTGCCGCTGCAGAAGTACGTTCCGGCGTCGGTCTGCGCCGTCGCCTCCTCGGGGAAGATGCCTTCCTCGAGCGCAGCGACGTAGGCGACCGCCTTGAACGTCGAGGCGGGTGCGTAGGCACCCTGGATGGCGAAGTTGTTGAACACGGCGAGCTCGGAGAGGCGGTCCCACTCCTCCTGGGTGACGCCGTCGACGAAGATGTTCGGGTCGTACCCCGGCACCGACGCCATCGCCAGCACCTCTCCGTTGCGGGGATCGAGCACGACGCCGACCGACCGCACCGGGCACGCCGGGTCCTCGGTCGGGTCGCAGTCGGGCTGGCCGTAGGCCTGACGTGCCAGGTCGAGCCCCTGCGTCAACGAGTCCTCCAACACACGTTGCAGGTCGATGTCGATGGCGAGCTCGAGATTGGCGCCCGGGATCGGTGCATCCTCGCTGGCAATGTCGAGGACGTCGCGCTGGGCGTCGACGCGATAGATGATGCGTCCGGCATCGCCGCGTAGGTCGTCGTCGTACTGCCGCTCCACCCCGGCGCGGCCGACCGTGTCGGTCGGCCCGATGTCGGGCTTCTCGATGTCGGTCTCGTTCGGGTCGCCGATGTAGCCGAGGATGTCGGCGGCCAGCTCACCCTCCGGGTAGATGCGCACGGGCTGCGGCAGGACCGACACGCCGGGGAAGTTCTCCTCGTATTCGACCAGGCGCAGAGCCTGTTCCTCGGTCAGGTCGGCGACGAGCGTCACCCGGTCGCCGCGCACCCGAGCGTCGTCGATGGCGGCGCGCACGTCTGCGGAGGGCACGCCTGCGAACGCCGAGAGCCGTTGCACGAGCGCATCCATCGCCGGGTCGTCGGCGTTGGGGACGAGCGCGCCGTCGATGACGGCGGCGAGGGCAGGCCGCGTCCCGGCGAGCAACCTCCCCTTGCGGTCGCGGATCTCGCCGCGCGGCGCAGGCGTCTCGATCACCTTGAGCTGATTGGTCTCCGCCTGTGCGGAGAGCTGGCTCGCCTGGACGACCTGCACCGACCACAGCCGAAGCGCAAGCACGCTGAACAGTGCAACGAACGCGAGCCCGAGGACGCTGACCCGAACACCGAAGCTCATCGGAGCCACGTCCCGACGGTGCGCTCGCGCAGCACGAAGGTCACGCCGGGCAGGACGGCACCGGCAACCACGACGCTGTACAGGGCGGGGAGGATGAGTTGCTTCACGATCCCAGTCGTCGCCAGGAGACGCTGTCCGAACAGAGTACTTGCCATGAGGAACAAGGCCTGCCCGAGGAGCGCGACCACGAAGACGCCCACCGCCACCACGACGACCCCGTCATCCGCCCTGGCCCGCAGCCGGAGCCCGATGTAGGCGGCGACGAGATGCACCATCGCCCACAATCCCAGCGGCGATCCTCCCAGCAGGTCGAGCAGCAAGCCGCCGGTGAAGCCGAGCAGCAGCGCAGGTTCCGGCTCGAGGTAGCGAACGCAGCCGAGGACGACCACGAGCACGAGAAGCGGGGACGCCCCGAGCGGCTGGAGGCGTCCGTCGCCGAAGAGGGTCGTCTGGATGACCACCGCGAGCACGACGAGCCCGAGCGAGAAGGCAACGGAGCGCCCGCTCACTGCTCCGTCACCAGCGGATTCGTGCTGCGGGCCGGATCCTCCTCGGCGCCTCCGTCGCTCGCATCGAGGGGAGACCAGCCGACGATCACCTTCACGAAGTCGATCTCCGCCATCCTCACCGCGGGCTCGACCGTCGTGATCAGCGCAAATCCGGCTTCCGCCTCGGCGGCCTCTTTGACGGTGCCCACGTCGAGCCCCGGCGGGAAGCGCGTGCCGTCGGTGACGAGACGGTCGCCTTCCTGCACGGGCTTGACCGCGGTGAACATCTTCAGCTGAAGCTCCCCTTGCCCGATGCCTTCGACCCACCCCGTCTCGTTGGTGACGAGGTCCCTGACGCCGACGCCCAGGCGGGGATCGGTGATGAGCCTCACCCGCGCCGATCCTGCCGCGACGAAGTCGATACGACCGATGAGGCCGTCCTCGTCGATGACGGCCTGTCCCATCGCCACGCCATGGTCGCGGCCCTTGTCGATCCAGCGGATCTGGTCGAAGTCGGTGGGGCCGAGCGACGCGATCCTGGCGGTGATGGTGGGAAGATCGCCGGGTGGCTCGAGGTCGTTGATCTGTTCGAGCTCCGCCAGCCGGTTCTGCACGCTCTGCACATCGGCGAGCTCGGCATTGAGGGCGTCGTTCTCCGCCCTCAGTCGCTCGACCTCATCGCGCAAGCCGGCGATATTCGACACGCCGTCGATGAAGCCGGCGACCGGGCGGGTCACCGCGGTGGCGAGTTGCTGCACCGGGGCGAACAACGCCTGCGCTCCCTCCCGCAGCGAGCCACCCAGCCCAGAGCCTTGGGCCCGCACGTCGAAGGTCGCCAGCAGGAACGACAACATCAGCAACGACACGAACAGTGTCGTCGATCGGTCGAAGCGGCGAAACGAGAACATCAGCGGCCCCGGATGGCTGGAGAGCGGGAGCGTCGCCACGAGTCCCTTGCGGCGACGTTGCCAGAGTAGCCGGACGGCGACCCTTGATGACTGTGGGACGGGCCGACGAGCGCCCCGATGGGTGCGGTGGCGTGTCCAGCCGCCCGGTCCGCCGACGTCACGACGAGCCGGCCCCGCCGGGACCCGCCCCGGTCGGCCGTCAGCTCACGAACGGCCACTCGAGGAGAGGACGACGTGGAGCACGTCGAACTCCTCGAGACACGCACCCGAGCCGAGCACGACGGACTGGAGCGGCCGATCGGCGGTGACGATGGGCATGCCCGTCTCATTGGCGATGCGGACGTCGAGGCCCCGCAACAGCGCTCCGCCCCCGGTGAGCACGATGCCTCGCTCGATGATGTCCGCGGCAAGCTCCGGCGGCGTCTTGTCGAGTGTGTACTTCACCGCGTCCACGACCGCCTGCACGGGCTCCTCGATCGCCTCCCGGACCTCGGGGCTGGACAACACGACGGTCTTGGGAAGACCGGTCACCAGGTCGCGGCCGCGCACTTCGGCGGCCGGCTCGTCCGTGTACGGCCAGGCGCTGCCGATCGCCATCTTCACCTGCTCGGCGGTGCGCTCGCCGAGCATGAGGTTGTATTCCTTCTTCACCCACTGGATGATGGCCTCGTCCAGCTCGTCGCCGCCGATGCGGATGCTGCGCGAGACGACGATGCCTCCCAGGGAGATCACGGCGACCTCCGTGGTGCCACCGCCCATGTCTACGACCATCGACCCGGATGGTTCGTGAACGGGGAGACCCACCCCGATCGCGGCCGCCATCGG
>DKBA01000221.1 GCA_002450985.1 Acidimicrobiia bacterium UBA6912 | reverse complement strand
TGGCCGAAGACGCCCGACTCGCCCAGCTCGCACCGGCAGGCAACAGTGACGGATCCTTCCAGGAAGTCGAGGAACAGCGCATGCTGCGCCGCGCTCCCGCCGACAGCAACGACGGATCCTTCCAGGTGGCCGAAGACGCCCGACTCGCCCGACTCGCACCCGCAGGCGACAACGACGGATCCTTCCAGCGGGCCGAGGAACGGCGCATGGCGCGCCTCGCTCCCTAGACGACGACGGCTGCGAGGTCGAGGCCCCCGATCTCATCGAGGTCGGGGGCCTCGACGACTCCAGAGCGGCCGCAGGAGGAGGCGCATGGCGGGATGGTCCCTTGCTCGGCTGGGTCTTCAGCGCCAGCGACGGAGTCGACCACAACGAGTGGCCCCACGCGACGCAATCCGGCGCACAGTCGGCCCGGAAGCACGGNNTCCGGCAGATCGCGCGCATCCCAGAAGGGTCACCGCCGCCATCCGCCGTCACCCCCCAGGATGGCCGGTAGCGCTAGAGGTGCCGTTCTCGGACACTCGCCGGAATGAGCGTTACTGCGCCGTATTTGGTGATCGGCGTGGTTGGACCGATCGCTGGTTGATCGCCCCGACTTGAATGAGTCTGTCGTGAATGGCCTCGCAGCGTATCGACGGTGGACAGGCCGCGTCGGGGCTACTCCGGTGCGACCTGGGCTTGGAGCGCCGCGACGTCCGCGATTTCCCAGGCCTCTGAGACCTTGCCGTCGCGTAGATGCGTGATCACGGCCTGGTCGATCCGAAAGCTGCGCCCGGTGGTGGCGACGCCCGCAAAGCTACGTTTCAGCGTGCCGGTGACCACTACCCGAGCCATCTCAACTTCGCCGTCGACGACGACCTCCTGCACGTCATGGCGGAGGTCAGGTATGGCAGCGAGGGCCTCTGCCCACACTCTTTTCTCCTCCTTCGCGCTGCTCGTCGACAGCCCGAGCGGGGCGTGGATGATTGCGTCCTCGTGCAGTAGGTCATCGAACACATCCAGGTCCCCTGCATCGCCAGCTGCGAGCCAGCGGAAGACGACCGTTTCGCGGGGATCAGTCATGTCAGCAGTGTGACACATGCATCCCCCGAGGATCGCCGCAGGCGCCAGTGCCTCCAGTGCGAGCAGATCGGGCCGTCCACGCGTCCTTCGGCACGCACGTCGATGGCTCGGGCGGTCCGGGCTGCGAAGACACCTGGTGACCCCACAGCATGATCGGCAGCCATCGCTCCAGAACCACAAACGCAATTCCGGAGGCGCCGGATTGGGCACACGACGCAGGAGGCAAGGTGACGACGTAGTGTGTGTGAGCGGAGCGGATCGATCGACACAGTGCGGGTGCTGCGGGAGTGTTGCTCCCAGACCGGAATGTGAGAACGTCTCGGTATGGACTTCGTGACGGTTGGCGATCAGAGGATCGCGTATCGAGAGAGGGGGAACGGGCGGCCGCTCGTCTTTCTGCATGGGTCGTCGCCGGGGTGGTGTGGGTGCTGACTAGAGAATGGATACCTGACAACCCGGTCGTGGTCGGAGCCGGCGCGGTCGGCATCGGCGGGTTCGCCCTTGTCGAGGCGGACAACCCGGACTTCGTGATCTTGGTGGACCCCCGGGTCGATCTGGTGCTGCTCCTTGGTCTCCTGTTTCTGTTCGGCGTTGCCCTGCACCGGTTCGATCACGTCCTCGAGCGTCGTCTTCCCCCTGCTGGTGGGACAGGATCGACGGTCGTCTACTCGTTGATCGCAGCCCTCGGAGTCCCGTTCCTCATCCCCACGTTCGGGAACTTCTTCACACGGGAGTTCTGCTTCTGCGAGTCGCCACCGGTGTGGACCGGTGTCTTCCTCCTGGCTGCAGCCGCTGCAACCATCGGCTGGTGGCTGCTCGACCTGAGGGGCGCCGGCTCCAAACCGCCCAGACTCCAGCGACTGGGACTCGTCTCGGTCTCAGCTGCTGCGTTGGCAGGCGGCGTGCACCTTGTAGGGCAGCTCATCAGGATCCTGTGAGGGGCACCTGGCCGCACATGTCGCCCGCTTGGGACATGGGACCACGAGCCCAGACCGGGAAGCAGCTGGCTGCTGATTGTCACCCAGCATCCTCGAGACCATCGAGCTCCATGTCACCCGTCTTGCGGGATCTGCCCGTCGGTAGGGTGAACGAACGCTGTGCGGAGGGCGCATGAAGACTCGATGGTGGTGGTGGATATTGGCCTTGACTCCTGCGGCTGCCGGGTTCGTGTCCATCGCCACAGGCGTGGGGGACATGCGTTCGAGCGGGTTGATGGCTGGGGTATCGGTGTCGATGGGCCTGATGGCGATCATTCGTCTGGCCAGGGCCCCGTGGCGGCGAAAACGAGGGCTGCGTCGATGGCTGTCACCTGTTCCGGCACTACTGCTGGGTGCGGTGTCGCTGCTGGGCCTATCCGAAGGGCTACCCGAGTTCCTGCAGGCAAGAGGACTGTTCATCGACGTCGATTCCGTTGGTCCGGTGGCCGTTGTGGATCACGGCGGGAGGCTTGTGCTCTTCGGCAACGACACTGCCGGCGGTTTCGTCTGGGCTTCTGAGGACGGCTCGAGTTGGAGCACTGTCGACGTGGAGGCGTTGACCGAGCTGGAGGAAGTCGCCGACGCCACCGTCTTTGACTCATCGATCGTGGTCCTCGGCCAATCTGGTGCCGAGGCGGTGGTGCTGATCTCCGCTGACGGTGACGTCTTCGAGGAGTCGGGACGATTCAGCAACAGTGCCCACGGGACCAACCCCACCGCGGTCGCTGGATTCGAAAACGGGTTCGTGGCGATCACCGACATCTACGGCAACGATGTTGAGTTCTACGAATCGANNATGCAGCGACGAGGTATGTGTCGGCGTCGGTTTCCTGGACGCAACGTACCGCAAGGACGTCGAGGCCGACACTGGGGTCGTCTGGGTCAGTTCGTCCGGCGACAGCTACCAGCGGGTGGATCACGACTTCGAAACCGAGAGTGTGGATGCCATTGCGTGGAACCGCTCGGGGTTCATGGTGGTAGCCACCAGCCCAGATGGCGGGGGGTTGGTCTGGCGGTCGATCGACGGCGTCGCGTGGCATCCAGTGTCTGGTCCGTTCACGGAGATGATCGTGGACGGCATCGAAGCCCACGATGCCTCTTACGCGGTGTTCGGACGCAATCCGGCAACGGGCGCTCTGATGGTCTGGACGTCCGGAGACACAACAGGATGGAGAGAAGCCACCGTCGCAACCGGCCTGCCCGACGAGTCCCAGGTCCGCTCTGTCACGGGTGCCCAGAGCGGACTCGTCGCCGTCGGCATCGACGGCGAAACATTCGACGTCCTCGTGTGGACATCGCCGAACGGAACCGACTGGCAAGAAACGGCCGTTCTAGCCGAGCGGTGACCCTACGCAGGAAGTTCACCACGTCGCAGTGACGAGAAGCCAACCTTCACGCCCCACGAGACAGCGCTGGAGGTGCCGCTATGCGTGGTTCGGTGATGTGCTCGTTGTGATCCCAGAACTGGTGATCTGGGTGGCCTTGCGTCGGTAGGAACCGGTGTCCGGGATGGATGCTTCGAGCAGCGGTTGGGGCTTTCCCCCATGGACGGCGGTTCGTTGCAGACGGACAATGTCGGTAGGAACAGTCTCGAGATGAAGACGAGGCTGTGATAGTCCCGTGGTGAGGAGCGAGGGCGGCCGGGCTCCCCGGCTGGGTTCGGCGGCAGGGTGGCCCGACCCCGGAAAAGGAGGCCGCTCATGACCGATACGGAACTCGATGTGATGGAACGCGACCGGGAGACGTCGTCGCCGCGTCGACGCGGCATGCGGCTGGGGGTTCTGGGGGTAGTGGTGGTGGCGGCCGCCGGGGTTCTCGCCGCAGTCCTGTGGTGGCCCAATGGTGGCGAAGCACCTGTGTTTGGTGAGGACCCACCGTACGGTCTCACGGAAGTCGGCATGCCCAACACGGAGGCCGAAGTGGTCGCTGTCCTGGAGGCTCTACCCGCCATCGACGGTCGTCAGCCATCCCTTGGTAGTGAAGGCGGCTGGGCGTCGGCGAAGTACTACGAGTCTGCGTCGGGGGAGGTCAAGGTGGGGATCTCGGCGATCTACGACCCGGAGCTGCGGGAGGCGTTTCCGGAGTGGAACGTCGAGGCCAGCGTTGGCGACCCGGACAGTGATCTGCTGTGGATGACGCCGCCGTTCGCTGACGAGGAGAGCTTTGGGTTGATGTGGGCCGCCTCTGACGGGTCGTGGCTCTTCGTTCTTGACGTCGACACGGCCGAGCAGGGCCCCTATCGACCCTCCGACGGTCCGGATCTCAGGGTCAGATTGGTCGACGCTTTCGTGACCGCCGCTGGGGGATGAGGCGCCGTGGTGACAACACCTGCAGCCCTTGGGACACTGTTCTCTGGTCCTCGGCGTGGAACCGCTGCGGACCCGGGTCGGTGCGCCGACAGACCGTGGGCGCAGCTGCAAGACGTCGGCAGCTTGCAGGGCGAATAGAGAGGTGGCCGAAGTGATTCTTCTGCCGATATTGGCCGCTGCTGTTCTTCTCGTGGCTGGTGTGTGCCTGATCAAGGGGAAACGTCTTGCTGTGGCCGCCGCGTTTGTTGGACCGATCCTGGCCTTGGCTGCATTGGTCGGTGCTCTCATCACCCCTGACTATCCGGGCGAACAGCCAAAGGATCTGCGGCCCTATCAGCTCGTTGGCCTGGTCGGCGCCGTGTTCTTCGCCTCCAGCTACGTCGCTGCCGTTCGGCTTGCCAAGCCGCAATCGAGATGGGCACGGCGCTATGACGAGTACAAGCTGCATAGTTCACGCTCTCGGTACGAACACGAGCGCCGTGAGTCCGTGACGCTGTAGTCCACGAGCGTCGACCTCGCTTTTGGGCGCACGAACACGGCGACCCTGCGACCAGAGCCCGAGTCCACCACCACATCGTCACCCCACCCAGGCCGCTACCCACCATGTCCGGTCGCTCGATACTGATGCCGATATGGGCGGGTTGTGTGACGAAGTGCTGTAGCAGGCAACGCCGCTGTGTCAGATGATGGAAGGTAGCCTCGACAAAGGAGGGCCAGTGCAGTGGCTGAGTGTGTGCGCCTTGGCCGTGATGGTGGCGGCTGCTGGTTGCTCGACGGGTGGAGAGTCCGTTTCTGAAAGCGTTGCCTCGGATGTCGAGCTTCTGAGGGGGCAGGTCGACCGGCTGGAGGAACAGCTCGCATCGGCAGAGGCCGCCAACCGCGATCTGACCGTGCAACTCGAAGAGGCCAGCGCTGCCGCCGAGGTAGTCGCCGCCGACGCCGAGGCCGAGGTCCAGTGTCTGGAGCGGCTCGCGCGTTGTGAAGAGCTGCCCTCTCCTCCCGACGACGAGGAGTGGCCGCCGCCGTCGCCAGATGTGTGGTTCCCTCCACGGTCCGGCTTCGTGACCAACGAGCCCAGTATCACCGTTGTGGTGTTCGCCCCGGAGTCAGCCACGGTGACCGTGAACGAGGCCGTCGCCGAGCCGTCCTCAGATCGGTGGGCTGGAGGGAACCGATTGTTCACAGCAGCGGTGCCTCTTCGGGAAGGTGCCAACACAGTGGGCGTCGTCGTGGACGCCGAGACCACGCTGCTTGACGTCGTCTATGACGCGGGTTTGGTCCGGCGATATGGGCGTGTCCTCGATTCCCGCGGCACGGTCCTGCCTGCCGGTTCGACCGAGAGAGGAGTTCAACCAGGCTGCGGTTTCGGTGAAGAGAATGCGTGCGTGCTCTACGAGCTCGGAGTCGACTTCGGAGAGATTGATCTCGAGCCCGAGTACGGGCAAGGTGACTTCGAGCCGGGACAAGTGGTGGTCGAGTTCAAGCGGTTGACACCATCGACCATCGCGCCGATCACGACCCACGCAGGAACCGAGTTGCTCCTCGAGGGCTCAGAGATGATCTGGGAGTTCTTCAGCCACGGCGAGACGACCCACTTCGATGTGTGGAACTTCCTCCTCGACGCCGATGCGATCGTCCAGATCGAAGGAACCGTGCCGCTCGGCGACTGAACCCACACCGGCACAACGATCAACACCACTCGGGCGACCCGGTCGAGTTCACCGAAGAAGGCGCGTCCGGCGAGACAACGGAGCGCCGGCGTGCCGTTCGGCGTGGTTCGAGGACGCGCTCGTTCTGGCGCATACCGAGTGATCGGCGTGGCCTAGGGGTTCACATGTGGGCACGAATCGGATAATCTGATCGCATGCCCGATATCACTGCAACCGACGCAGCCCGCCACTTCGCAGAGTTGCTCGATGGTGTCGAACACCGGGGGGAGCACTACACGATCGTCCGCCGCGGCAAGGCGGTCGCGCACCTCGAACCGGTCTCCAGCGGACGCGGAGTCGACGTGAAGTCCCTGCTGCGCGGGCACTCGCCCGATCCGGCGTGGCCGAAGGATCTGGCTGATCTACGAGCCCTGGTGGAGATCGAAGATCGAGAATGAGCCTGCTGCTGCTCGACACCACATTCCTGATCGATGCCGAGCGAGGCGGTGTCGATCTCGACGATGCCATCGACGATGACGACGACGTCGCCATCGCGGCCATCACCGTTGCCGAACTGATCGTTGGCGTGAAGTTGGCCTCTCGCAAGCAACGGCCGGCCCGGCAGGCCTACGTCGATACGATCATCGAATCACTCCCAATCCTTGCCTATGACCGCGGCGTGGCAGTCGAACACGCCGAGCTGCTCGCCGCCGTCCGAAGCCAAGGCCGCCCGCGAGGCGCTCACGATCTGCTGATCGCAGCCACCGCCCGAGCCACCCATCGGACAATCGTGACCGCCGACCAAGGTGCCTTCGCCGACCTTCCCGGAGTCTCGACCATCGGACATCGCTAGTGCACAATCGTGCCGAGCTGCGTGGTTCGGCGATCCGTGCGATATGGCTCCATATTCGCTGATCGGCGCTGGTGAAGCTCAGACGGGTCCTGTCCGAGCTGGGTTGACCAGGACCATTATCGGACCATAATTCTGGTCATGTCAAAGACGCTTCCGCTATCAGAGGTCAAAGCCAAACTGTCAGAGGTCGTCGACGAGATCGTCACCACACAGGAACGTATCACCGTCACCCGAAACGGACGCCCGGTCGCCGTTGTCCTCAGCACAGACGATCTAGACGCCATCGAAGAGACATTGGCGATTCTCTCCGACCCGGCAGCGATGCGCGAGATCCAGCAAGGTCGCGCAGCGATCGCCAGTGGTGACGTCGTCACCAAGAACGAGATCGAAGCGCTCCGTACCCAGCTTCGCTCCAACACAGCGTGACAGAAACGCCTTGGCACCTGGTCATCGCCCAGCCTGCCCGCCGAGCGATCGACCGACTCCCCGACAAGATCGCACTCGCGGTCTTGGATTACCTGGTCGGTCCCCTACTCGAGAACCCACACCGAGTCGGCAAATCACTGCGGGGCGATCTGGTCGGACTTCACTCCGCGAGGGTCGGAGCCTACCGCATCGTCTACGAGATCGATCAAGGCAGCCGGACAGTTCGAGTCATCTACATCGATCACCAGGCAGACGTCTACCGACCCCGCTGACCAACCCGCTCGCCGATGTGATGCCGTTCCCGGACACTCGACACGATGTCTGATACGGCACCCTATCTGGTGATCGACTCGGAGTCCGATAGCGCCGACCTGGGAACTGACCTGCCCGGTCTGGACACAACGCGAACCAGGTCATCGCCGCACCGGGCGGCGCGATTGACTCTGCGCTGCCCCGATCACAAGACCGGTATCCTTCCGGAAGAGGCGAGCGTCGGACGGAGGACATCCTCCGTCGAGTTCAACAGTGGCGGCACCGTGCCTCGCGACCGCTCTCATCTCGACGAGGTTTGGGGGTCGCGGTGCCGAAAGGACTCGCCTTCCGTCGACAGATCGCGACGTTGATTGGGTTCGCATGTCTTCTCGTGGCGTGCGCTCCCGCCGATCGGTCCAGCGTCACATCAGACCCTGCGAAGGTCACCTCCTGCTTCGAGTTCGCAAACGCGGAGCAGCCGTTGGCAGGATCGAGCCCATCCTTCATGGACGATACGGTGCTCGAGTGGGATACGGCGACACCCGAGGAGGTGGGCCTCGACCGCTCCGTTCTCGAAGACATAGTCGATGACGTCTCTGTCTCTTCGGACGTCGAGAGTCTCCTGATCGCCCGCCACGGGCGGCTCGTGCTCGAGCGCTATTTCAACGGGAGCAGTGCCGCCGAGGCAGCCGACCTCTTCTCCCTGACCAAGTCGGTCGTGTCGTTGCTGACCGGGATCGCGGTCGACGATGGCGTGCTGTCAATCGACACGGCAATCGGCGACGTCCTGCCAGAAGCGCTCGTCGGAGAGCACGGGGATCTCCAGGTCGTCCACCTCCTCACCATGAGCGCCGGCGTCGGGCATCCCGCTGTCGACCTGGACTATGACTCGGACGATCCGAATCTGGTGCGCACGGCCCTTTCCTATCCGGCGGTGGCGGAGCCGGGCACCGAGATCTCGTACAACTCCGGGTTGTCCCACGTGCTCGGGGCGGTCGTGACCGAAGCGGCGGGCCAATCGCTGTGCAGCCTTGCCTCGACCCGGTTGTTCGGGCCCATTGGTGTCGACGTCGACTTCTGGTCGTTCGAGCCCGATGGNNTCGGCTACGGATGGCACTGGTGGACCAAGACCATCGCCGGCCACGAGGTGTGGAATGCCTCGGGACACGCCGGCCAGGACCTGCTGATCCTCCCGGACCTAGATCTGGTGGCCGTGGTCACACACGACGCAGCGAGCTACGACCCGGTTGACCACGAACAGGTCGGAACCGCGGAACTCATCCACGCCCTCCTCCCTGCTCTCGACGATGCCGAGGCGCTTCCATCGTCTTGCGCCAACAATGGCTTCACCACCTGGAGGATCAACGCCGACGGCACCAGCAGGATCCTGATGGCGGACTGGCCTGTTGGCGCCGTCGCCTGGTCGCAATCGCCCGATGGAGAGCGGCTGGTCGTCACAAGCGGCCTGTCCGACCTCAACGAGGAGATCTACACGATGGCGCCAGACGGCTCGGGATGGACGAGGCTCACCAGGGACTTCGCCACCGACGTCCAGCCGGCATGGTCCCCCGACGGCCTCTGGGTCGCGTTCGTCCGGGGTTCACCCGGCGTTTCGGATCTTTACGTGGTGCGACCCGATGGGACCGAGACGAGGCGGGTCACGGACTTCACCGGGTTCGAGCATCATCCGACCTGGTCCCCCGACGGAACCCGACTCGCCTTCACAAGAGGCCCCGACGCCGATGCGTACGGGGTGGCCGGCGAACTGTGGACCATCGGGATCGACGGCACCGACCCCACGATGCTGCTCGCCGGGCCCGTTGCCGCACCGACCTGGTCGCCCGACGGGACCCGCATCCTGTTCGAGATTTCGACGCACCCCGACCCCGGGCGCATTGGGTATCTCGATCTCGCCACGGGCGAGGTCGTGGATCTCGGCGAAGGTGCACTTCCCCGATGGTCGCCCGACGGCCGCCGCATCGCCACCGTCGTCGAAAGCGCCGGCAATCTCGACGTCTTCACCATGGACGCCGACGGCGGGACCGAGTTCAACGTCACGAACGGCGATGGGGTCTCCACGCTCCCGCTCTGGCTGAGCGACGACAACCAGCTGCTCTTTGCCTCACGCCCGCCCGCAGGCTGAATCCTCGCGACCGAGATCGCGCCCTGCGCGGAATCCGGTGCACAGATCACCTACCGCTCAGACGAATATGGTGCCACTCCGTTCCGAGCCGATCATGCAATCCCGGACGGATTCAAGTCCACCGTTGAACCGCGGCATGGGCGCGCCGAGCTGGCTCCGCCTGAGTTGGGTCCGGGCCGGGCGCAGTCCGTCTGCCGGTGCGGAGGTACGGCTGGCGACGAGCTGGCGATGGTGGCGGGGGCGTTTGCTCTACGGCGGTCTCGGGCGTCGCCTCGGCTGTGCTCGCCTCATCCCCTGGCCGGTCGGCCCGCCGGGCGGGACCGCAGGGCCCTGGCAGCCCGCCCCTCGTCCGCGGTCCAATGGCGCCACACCCCGCAGATCGAGGAGTCGCCAGTGCCGTACCGCACCATCATCGAGCCGTTCCGTATTCACAGCGTGCAGGCCATTCGGTACCCGACGCCGGAGGAGCGGCTGGCCGCGCTCGAGGCGGCCGGGTACAACCTCTTCGGGCTGCACGCCGATGACGTCATCATCGACCTGCTCACCGACTCCGGCACCGGCGCGATGTCCTCCAAGCAGTGGGCCGGGATGATGGACGGCGACGAGTCGTATGCGGGCTCCAAGTCGTACTACCGATTCCGCGACACGATCAAGGAGCTCACCGGGTTCGCCGAGATCATCCCCACCCATCAAGGGCGGGCGGCGGAACGCATCCTCTTTGCGGTGACGGTCCACGCCGGTGACGTCGTCCCCAACAACACCCACTTCGACACCACCCGTGCCAATGTCGAGTACCAGCACGCCGAGGCGCGCGACCTCGTCATCGCCGAGGGGCACGATCCCTCGTCGCTCCATCCGTTCAAGGGCAACATGGACGTTGCCGCCCTCGAGGCGACGTTCGACGACGTCGACCGGGACCGCATCCCGCTGGCCATGATGACCGTCACGAACAACTCGGGCGGTGGGCAGCCGGTGTCGATGGCGAACCTGCGGGCCGTCAGCGAGCTGTGCCGGAACCGAGGGATCCCCTTCTTCCTCGACGCCTGCCGCTTCGCCGAGAACGCGTGGTTCATCAAGCTGCGTGAGCCGGGCTACGAGGACCGCACCCCGCGGGAGATCGCCAGGGAGATGTTCTCGCTCGCCGACGGGTGCACGATGTCGGCCAAGAAGGACGGCCTCGCCAACATCGGCGGCTTCATCGGGCTCAACGACCGTGACCTGGCCAGGGACTGCCGCAACCTCCTGATCCTCACCGAGGGGTTCCCCACCTACGGGGGACTGGCGGGGTACGACCTCGAGGCCATCGCCCAGGGTCTCGACGAGGTGCTCGACGAGGAGTACCTGCGCTACCGGGTCCGGTCGACGGCCTACCTGGCGGAGAAGGTGCTCGCCGCCGGGGTGCCGATCATCCAGCCGCCCGGTGGGCACGCCGTGTACCTCGACGCCGCTGCCCTCCTGCCGCACATCCCGCCCCACGAGTACCCGGGCCAAGCGCTGGCCGCCGAGCTCTACCTCGACGGGGGAGTCCGTGGCGTCGAGATGGGGTCGGTGATGTTCGCCACGCGGCACGAGGACGGCACCGAGACGCCGGCGCCGATGGAGCTGGTCCGGCTCGCCGTGCCCCGCCGCACCTACACCCAGAGCCACATCGACTACGTCGCCGAGGTGATGATCGACGTCGCCCAGCGGGCCGAGCACCTGCGCGGTTTCCGCATCGTCGAGCAGGCGCCGTGGCTGCGGCACTTCACCTGCCGCTTCGAGCCGATTGCCGATCCTTGAGCCCGGTCGGGGAGCGGCCCGCCGTACACTGCAGGGATGTGCAGTGCGCGGCGCCTCGCAGTGGTGATCGCAGCGTCCTTGGTCGTCGCGTCCTGCGGTGGGGGCACGCCGAGCGCCGCCGAGTATGCCGGCACGATCGAGGACATGGTCCGCGAGATGAACCGCGGCCTCGACGAGCTCCAGGCGGTGCACGACGCCAACCCGATCACCGTCGAGAGCGAACGGTCGTTCTGGAACCGCCGGGTCGCGCTGCGGGACACGTTCCTCGAGGGGATGCGCGACGTGGTTCCGCCGCCCGAGTACGCCGAGATGCACGCGGCGGCTCTCGACGTGATCTCTCGCCTCGTCGCCGCCGAGCACGGCGTGAGGGACGAGGTGGACGGGGCCGAGGACGTCGGCGACCTGATCGCGATCGGCAAGGGGCCCGCGATGGACGCGCTCACCGCTGCCGACGAGGAGGCGATCGCCTTGTGCCGGTCCGCCGAGGCGACCCTCGACACCTCGTCGGAAGAGGGCCTCGATCCCGGTATACCGTGGATCACGCCCGCGGTCGGAGAGGTCGTGAGGGTGGTCTTCGGGTGCACGAGCGAAGAGCGAAGCGAGGACTGAAGCGCCACCTGCCGCCGGTCCCGGCCTGTGACGGAGGTGGACCGAATGGGCTTGCGTCGCCGCGTATCGACGGCTCGATGGGGACGCAGCGGTCGGAGGGAATAGGCTGATGACGACCGCACCACGTTGGAGGCCTCGTGGACACCCAGCCTGACGACAGGCTCGAGCTGATCGAGTTGGGCCCGCGCGTTGCGCGCGAGCTCGATCTCGTCGGGCACCGGCGGCAGGTGCGCGTTGCGGGCATGGTCATCGCCGGCAGGCGCCGTCGTCCGACCGGGGAGAAGGCGCCCCTGCCCCGCGAGCTCGAGACGGCGGGCCGCCTGTGGCTGGTCGCCGGCATCGGGCTGGTCGTGTTGTGGATCTCGCTGTTCACGCTCCCGGCGACGACGAACTTCTGGGAGCGGGTCGACACCGATGTGCTCGATTGGTTCGTTGCCAGACGCACGTCGGCGATGACGAGCGCGGCCGACTTCCTCCAGATCCTCGGCGCAGACTGGTTCGTTCGGGTGCTCCGCATCGGCACGCTCGTCGCACTCGTCGTGGTCCGCCGATGGCGGCACTTCTTCGCCGTCCTCATCGCCGTGCTGTTCGTGGACGGCGCCGTCGACCTGCTCCGCAACGCACTCGGTCGGCCCCGACCCTTCGTGCCCATCATCGGGTCGTGGCAGGGCCCATCCCACCCGTCGGCTCCTGTCGCCGCACTCGCCGTCACCCTGGCTGTGATGGCATTCGTCCTCTTCCCCAAAGGACGCAACCGCATCCTGTTCCTCGCTGGCTCGGGCCTTGCGGTGCTGCTGCTCGTGTTCGCCAACATGTACCTCGGGGTCGACCATCCGACCGACGGGTTCGTCTCCGCCCAGTTTGCGCCCGCGGTCGTCGTCGTGCTGTTTCGCCTGTTCGCCCCGGAATCGTTCTTCCCGGTAACGTGGCGCACCGGGGTCAAGGCGCACCTCGACGTCACCGGCGAGCGGGGGGAGGCGATCCGGCTCGCAGTCCAGGACCAGCTCGGCCTCGAGGTGCTCGACATCAAGCCGTTCGGTCTGGAAGGATCCGGAGGCTCGACGCCGCTTCGGCTGCTCGTCTCGGATGCCGACGTCGATGCACCACCCACGTACGTGTTCGCCAAGTTGTACAGCCAGACCCACCTGCGCTCCGACCGCTGGTACAAGCTCGGGCGCACCATCCTGTACGGATCGCTCGAGGACGAGGTTCGCTTCACGTCGGTGCGCCGCCTCGTCGAGTACGAGGACTACATCCAGCGGCTGATGCGCGACAACGACATCCCATCCGCCGAGCCCTTCGGCATCGTCGAGATCACGCCTGAACGTGAGTATCTCATGGTCAGCGAGTTTCTCGAGGGCGCCCAAGAGCTCACCGAAGCCCAGGTCGACGACGAGATCATCGACGATGCGCTCGGCATCGTGCGGAGGATGTGGGACGCGGGGCTCGCCCATCGCGACCTCAAGCCCGCAAACGTGATGGTCCGGGACGGCAAAGTGGTGCTCATCGACGTCGCCTTCGGCACGGTGCGGCCCAGCCCGTGGCGACAGGCCGTCGATCTGGCGAACATGATGGTGATCCTGGCGTTGCGGACCGACGCGGCGGACGTGTATCGCCGCGCCCTCCTCCAGTTCGCCCCCGAAGACGTTGCAGAGGCGTTCGCCGCCACCCGGAGCGTCACCCTCCCATCGCAGTCGCGCAGCTCGCTCGCCCTCCTCAAGCGGGAGCAGGGCATCGATCTCGTCCAGGAGTTCCGGCGCCTCGCCCCTGCCACCGAGCCCATCTCGATCCAGCGGTGGAGCCCGCGTCGCATCGGTCTCACCCTGCTGGCGGCGTGGCTCGGCGTGATGCTGCTCATCGCCGTCATCTCCGAACTGCGGGGATCGGGGACCCTGTGAGACTGCGGTTCGCCATCGCTGCGACCGCACTGTCCCTGCTGGCGACGGGCTGCGGGGGAGGGTACGGGGTCGGGCTCCCGGCATGCGAGGAGGTCGTGCGGCGCCCCACCACGGCGACCATCCTCGAGGCACAGGCGGTGCCGACGGCGCGTTTCGGGCCCTGCGTCGAACAGCTCAAGCTGGGTTGGGACGACGTCGCCTTCTCCGCCCGCGACGGGCTCGCCGAGCTGCGCTTCGGGCACCAAGCCCAGACGTTCCTGACGGTCCGGCTCCAGGAGAGCTGTGGTGTCGACCCCGCGCAGGAGGTGTCGAGCGCATTCGAGGGCATCGCCAAGTACGAGGACGTCCAGTCGATCACCTCTGGAATCCACGTCACCCTCATCCCTTCCTCCGAGCTCGCCCTCGTGTACGCCGGCACGGTGGTGGCGGACAATCCGAGCCTGGAGATCGACGGACGACGCGTCGAGTTGACGATCGACGACGAAATCGACCAGTCGCTCCGGGCCCGCGCCAACCGGGCCTTCTTCGGCGACACCTTCGTGATGATCCTCACCGAGGTGGACGTCGAGGAACGAACCGTCGATCTGCGACTCGGCTCCGACGACCCGGGGATGCGGCTGTCGTTGGACGACGCCCTCGACCGGATCGAGGACGTGGTTCCCGAGGTGATGTACCGCGGGCGCTGGTCATTCGTCTTCGAGGGCGGCTGCGTCACGTACGACTTCGATGCGACCGGCAGGGTTGCCGATGGCGTGGCCGCGGACGCAGCGAGCGCCGTCGGCTTCTACGACCTCGGTGAGCTGCGCGACCTGGCCCGGCGCGAAGGCTTCGAGATCGACCCGCCGCCCGAGCAGTGACGCGATGGTCGTGACATCGCGGCCCGTCGCCGATCGCTACGGTGTCGGTAACCAGAGAGGAGAGACCTCATGCGGAAACGGCTGTGGATGATCATCCTCGGTGTGGGCCTGGCCTGTGCCGTTGCGATGTGGATGAAGAACCAGCGGGCGATGGCCTCTGGAGGCGCAGTCGTCTCCGAGGGCGAGCACTTCGAGGGCGCCGCCGCCATTCGCAAGAACGTCACCGCCGACACCGGTGGCTTCGAGGGCGCGGCGGCCATCCGCGAGGAGCCGGCCGCTGCGGATGCGGACGTGTTCGAGGGTGCCGCCGCCATCCGGGATGAACCTGCGGAGTGAGGTGAGCGCCCTGGCTCACGGAGCCGGGGCGCCGACGACCAGTCCCGGTGAGCCCGGCCTCCGGTGACGAGCTCGTGACCGGGCGCCCCGAGCTGGAGCAGGCCATCGCCGCGCAGGAGCGGCTGCGTGGCGTCGTCCCCGACAGCGTCATCGACGCGGCCATCGACGCCCTGCGCGGCCGCCTCGGCGACGAGGAGGCTCCGGGGCGTCCGGGGAAGCGACGGACGCAGGTGACGGTGTTGTTCGCCGATGTGTCCGGGTCGACCGCGATGAGCGAGACCATGGACCCGGAGGACGTGAGCGACACGTTCGATGCGTTGTGGCACGAGATCGACGGCGCCATCACCGCAGCCAACGGCCGCATCGACAAGCACATCGGCGACGCGGTGATGGCGGTCTGGGGCGCCGAGGCCGCCCGCGAGGACGACCCGATCCGGGCGGTGACCGCAGCGCTCGCCATCCAGGAGGCCGTGGCGCGGTTCAGGCCACCCAACGGCGGCACGGCGGCGCTGGGCGTCAGGGTGGGCGTGAACACCGGTCCGGTCCTGGTGGGCGACGTGGGGACGACTGCGGAGTTCACGGCGATGGGCGACACGGTGAACGTCGCGTCTCGTCTCGAACAGGCGGCGCCCGTCGGCGGCGTCCTCATCGGCCGCGACACCTACCGGCACGTGCGGGGTCTCTTCAGGGTGGAACCTCAGCCGCCGCTCACCGTCAAAGGAAAGACCGAGCCGCTCATCACCTACCTCGTCACCGGTGAGCTCCCCCGGCCGTTCCGGCAGCCGATGCGGGGGATCGACGGCATCGCATCGCCCATGGTCGGGCGGGATGCCGAGCTGGGGGCGTTGCGGGATCTCGTCGATGGGGCGATGGGAGGCGGGCGAGCGCGCCTGGTGACCGTCGTCGGCGAGGCGGGCATCGGCAAGTCGCGCCTCCTCGCCGAGCTCGAGGAACGTCTCGGGGCGGAGCACCTCGAGGCGGTCATGCTCCGCGGACGCGCCGACCCGCCCCGGGAGCTCGTCTCCTACGGGTTGATGCGCGACGTCTGGTTTCAGCATTTCGAGATCACAGAGCACGACGCCGGAGCCGAGGCGCTCGCCAAGCTCGAGGCGGGCTTTGGCCGGCTGTTCGGTCCGCAGGGCTACGAGCGCGCCCATCTCGTAGGCCACCTCATCGGCCTCGATGTGCGCTCGAGTACCCACCTCACCGGGATCCTCGCCGATCCACGCCAGATCCGAGACCGTGCGTTCGGCGCCGTGGCGGAGCTCGTCACCGCCTCGAGCCCGGCGCGTGGAGTAGTGATGCTGCTCGAGGACCTCCATTGGGCGGATCAGGGCTCGCTCGACCTCGTCGAACACCTCGCCCGGGCGTGCGCAACGACGCCTCTCGCCATCGTGGCGACGGCCCGGCCCGCCTTGTACGAGAAGCGGCCCGGATGGGCGGAGAGCATCCCGGACGCAGTGCGCCTGGATCTGACGCCGCTGCCGGAGTCGGCGGCAGGCGCCCTGGTCGGGCAGCTGCTCTCTCGCGTGGCCGACCTGCCCGACACCGTGCGCACCACCATCGTCGACACCGCCGACGGGAATCCCTACTACGTGGAGGAGATCGTCGAAACGCTCATCGAGGATGGGGCGATCGACACCGGCGCGGCCGAGTGGCGGTTTGCGGCAGGCCGCCTCGGCGATCTCCGCGTCCCAACGACCCTCACCGGTCTTCTCCAAGCCCGTCTCGACCGGTTGTCGGCGGGGGAGCGTACCGCCCTCCAGCAGGCATCGGTCGTGGGGCGCACGTTCTGGGACCAGGCGGTCCTCGAGACGCGAGGCGCAACGGACCCGCCACCTGCGGCCGGGGGGACGGACGTGGCCGGGGATCTCGCCGCGCTCGAGGGGCGGCAGCTCGTGTTCGAGCACGCTCGTTCGAGCTTCGCCGGGGCGCGGGAGTTCACCTTCAAGCACGCGCTGTTGCGCGACGTCGCCTACGAGAGCGTCCTGAAACGGCTTCGCACGCGGTACCACGGTGCGGTCGCGGGTTGGCTCGCCGCACAACCAGACGCCGACGCCCGTGCGGCGACGATCGCCCGCCACTACGAGCTCGCCGGCGCCGCCGACTGCTGCCGGTGGTACGTCGTGGCCGGCAACCAGGCCCGGTTGCGGTACGCCAACGACGATGCGATCCGCCACTACCGCCGCGCCCTCGACATCGGGGAGCTCGATCTGGGCGGGCAGATGGCGGCGCACGATGGGCTGGTCGAGGTGCTGATGCTCCAGGCCCGCTACGACGAGGCGCTCGACGAGGGCCGGGCGATGGAGGCGGTGGCCGCCGAAGCGGGCGACGCAACGTCGCAGGCCAGGGCGCTCGCCGGGATCTCGTTCGTCCAGAGCCGCCGCGGCGCCAACCACGATGCGCTCGCCTCTGCGGGGGAGGCCGTCCGGCTCTTGCGCGCCACCCCGGGGACGCAACCTCGCGATCTCGCCGATGCACTCCTCCCGGCCGGCTGGGCGGCGCTACGGCTCGGCGACTTGCCTGCTGCGCTCCGTTTCGTGGATGAGGCGAGGGAGCTCGCCGCGCGCGGCGGTGATCGCCGCACCGTTGCCCGGGCGCTGAACCTGCAGAGCCTCGTCGAGTCGGCGCTCGGCGATCATGGTGCGGCGATCACCCACCTCGAGGAGGGTCTCGCCATCGATCGCGAGCGCGGCGATCGCCGGGCCGAGAGCGCCTCGCTCGTCAATCTCGGGGAGCACGCCAGGATGCGCGGCGACTACGTCCGGGCCGCCGCTCGCTACGAGGAAGCGCTGGCCATCCAGCGCGAGCTCGGGGATCACGACATGGAGGCGCTCAGCATGAGCAACCTCGGCGGCGCCCATGTGGGTCTCGGCGATCACCGGACGGCGGTCGAGTACCTGCTCCCGGCGCTCGACGCGTTCGGCCGGTCCGGGGCGTCCGAGTACCTCTCGGAGACCCACCGGTTCCTTGCCGAGGCCCGGCTCGGGTTGGGCGATGTGGACGCGGCGATGGGGCACGCCTGGCAGGCGCTCGAGACGGCAGTTGCCGCGGGCAACCCCGAGCAGACCGGCCACGCGTGGCGCACCCTCGGCATGGTGGCGGCGCGCCGTACCGCCCCGGTGCCATCACCCGACGGCGCCGAGATGCTCGACGCCGGTGCCTGCTTCGCCAGGAGCGTCGCGGTGTTCGCCGATGCCGGTCTCGAGCGTGAGCGGGCGATGGCGCTCGCCGACTGGGCGACATGGGAACGGGCGCACGCCGCACCCGATGCGGAGCGCCGGTTCGGAGCGGCGCGCGGAGAGCTGGAACGCCTCGGCCTCGAGTTGCTCGTCGAGCAGGCCGTCGCCGCGTTCGAGCGGGCGGCCGTGGAAGGGGCGTGACCGCGGCGCCGATCATCCTGGCGATCGGCGGGGATCGGGAGGAGTGTCCGCCAGGCTGAGACTGCTAAGTAGCCTCAGGGCGTGGCGGAACGACACATCGTGGCGATGGGCGGAGGCGGCTTCTCGATGGACGACCCGCTGCTCGATCGGTTCGTGCTCGATCTAGTGGATTCGCCCAAGCCCCGGGTGTGTTTCGTCCCCACGGCCGCCGGTGACTCTCCCGGCTACGTCGACAAGTTCACTACGGCATTCACTGCATACGGGGCCGAGCCGTCCGTGCTCGGCCTCTTCTACCCCGACGTCGACGACATCGTGGCGTTCCTCTGCGCCAAGGACGTCGTCTATGTCGGTGGCGGCAACACGGTGAACATGCTGGCGATCTGGAAGCTGCACGGCGTCGACACGGCGCTGCGTACCGCCTGGGAGAACGGGGTCGTGCTCGCCGGGCTGAGCGCCGGCGCCTGCTGCTGGTTCGAGGCCTTCACCACCGACTCGTTCCGTGTCAACTCGGCCGATCCAATGTCAGGCCTGGGGTTCCTCGAAGGCAGCTTCTCCCCGCACCACTCGAGCGAGCCGGCTCGGCGTCCTGCTTTCGGTCGCCTGATCGCAAACGGCACACTGCCCCCAGGGCTGGCCTGCGATGACTTCGCCGCCATCCACTTCCACGACGACATTCCTCAGGCGATCACCTCCCATCGTGGTGCTGCCGCCTACCGGGTGACGCCCGGCGAAGGCGACACCTGGGACGAGGTCAAGCTCCCCGCGGCATACTTGGGGTAGGTTTCTCGAGGGCGGAGGGTCCCCTGACGAGTCGGGCGAAACGCCGACGGTTGGGGCTCGTGGTGAACATGATGGTGTTCTTCCCGCCGGGCGCGGCCGCAGCTCGGACCCCGAGTGCGGCCCCGGCTCGTCCGCCCGATAGCATCGTGGGCCATGACGGTCTCCGAGAAGCGGGCGCGCAAGGTCGAGCAGATCCACGCCGCCGCCGCCCGGCTCTTCGCCGAGCGGGGCTTCCACGCCACGCGCATGGCCGACATCGCCGCAGCGCTCGACATGCAGGCCGGGTCGCTCTACTACTACGCCGAGTCGAAGGAGGATCTGCTCGTCGGCATCGTCGAGAGCCGGGTGGGAGTGGCCGTTGCCTCGCTGCGCGACGTCTTGGCGAGCGAGGCGTCTGTCACGGACAAGATCCGGACGGCGATCACGGCCCACCTCCGGGCCTTCCAGGAGGATGCCGACATCTACTCGATCTTCAACTTCGAGCGGCTCGGCGACATCAGCCCCGAGGTGGCCGAGCACGTGGATCGGCGGGGCCGGGAGTACGAGGCGTTGTGGGGCGATCTCGTGAGGGCGGGAGTGCAGGGCGGCGAGCTTCGCCGCGACATCGATGTGCGGGTCACCGTGAAAGCGATCGTCGGACTGTGCAACTCCACCTTGCTGTGGTTCCGTCCCGGCGGGCGGCTCTCCCTCGACGAGGTTTCCGGTGAGTTCGCCGCTCTCGTCCTGGCCGGTCTTGCCGCCACTGGCGGCCCCGGCACGTGACCCTTGCCACCGATCGAACAGCCGTTAGAATTTCGAATCACTGTTCGAAAGTTCTGGCGCCCCGGGGGTGGCTCGCATGGTTCGCAACGACGTGCTCAACGTGGCGCTGGACGCCGGGGAGAATCCGTACCTGATGGGCGGCTATGCCCCGGTGGACACCGAGATCGACGCCGCGAACCTCGAGGTGGTCGGCGAGATCCCCGCCGACCTCAACGGCCTCTACGTTCGCAACGGCCCCAACCCGCGCTTCGCCACCGAAGGCCGCTACCACTGGTTCGACGGCGACGGCATGCTCCACGCCATCCACCTCAGGGACGGCGCCGCGACGTACCGGAACCGATGGATCCGGACCGACGGATTCGCCGCCGACGGCGCCGCCGGTCGGGCCCTGTGGCGCGGCGTCGCCGAGGACCGCAGCGCCAATCCCGACGACGGCTCCCGGCTGCGGCTCAAGGACACCGCCAACACCGACGTGGTCTTCCACAACGGCAGCCTGGTTGCCCTCTGGTACCTCGCCGGTGCCCCGTACCGGGTGGATCCGCTCACCCTGGAGACCGTGGGCGCGGACGATTGGCAAGGCACCCGGCAGTCGTGCGTGTCCGCCCATGCCAAGGTCGACCAGCGCACCGGCGAGTTCCTGTTCTTCGACTACGGGCCGGTGCCGCCGTACATGAGCTACGGGGTGGTCTCGGCCGACGGGGTGTTGAAGCACTTCGTGCCGATCGACCTCCCCGGCGCCCGAATGCCCCACGACATGGCGATCACCGAGCGGTACTCGATCCTCATGGACCTACCCCTCGTGGTCGACCCCGAGTCGGCGAAGCACGGACGCCACGCCCTGCTCTTCATGCGCGACACGCCGACGCGGTTCGCCGTGATCCCGCGGTACGGGTCGGCGACCGACGTACGGTGGTTCGAGGCCGACCCGTGCTATATCTATCACACGGTCAACGCCTTCGAGGATGGAGACGAGATCGTGATGGACGTGTGCCGGTTCCGTCCCCCCGGGCCCGCCCCGGTGCCGCTCACGGGTCCACTGGCCAGCATCCTCAACTACCTGCGGCTCGATGCGTTCCTCTATCGCTACCGTTTCGATCTCCGCACCGGCACGATGCGCGAGGAGCCGCGGGACGAGCGCAACACCGAGTTCCCGACCATTCCGGTGGACCTGCTCGGCACCCGGAGTCGCTACGCCTACAACGTCTCGATCAACAACGACTTCACGATGTACTTCGACGGACTCGTCAAGTACGACCTGGAGACCGGCGCGTCGGAGCGCTACGGCTTCGGGGCCGGGCGCTACGGCTCGGAGGCCCCCTTCGCACCACGGCAAGGTGCGACGAGCGAGGACGACGGCTACCTGGTGAGCTTCGTGTACGACGCCGCCGTCGGCCGGTCGGAGTTGGTGATCCTCGACGCCCAGGACCTCGCCGCCGGCCCGATCGGACGTGTGCTCTTGCCGACCCGGGTGCCCAACGGGTTCCACGCCTGCTGGGTGCCCGAGGAGCAGCTCGCCACGGCAGCGCGGGGCTGACGAACCCGTGACCGACGTCTTCGTGCTCGGCGGCCACCAGACCGACTTCGCCACCAATTGGGCACGCCGAGGGGGCGGCATCTTCGCCATGATGAGCGAGGCCGTGCTCGATGCGCTCGATGCGTCCGGTATCGCTCCTGACGAGGTCGGCGTGGCCCACATCGGCAACTTCGCAGGCGAGCTGTTCACCGGGCAGGGCCATCTCGGAGGACTCTTCGCCTCGATCGCCCCGGAGCTCGACGGCGTGCCCGCCGCCCGCCACGAGGCCGCCTGCGCCTCGGGGTCCATGGCGGTGCTCGCCGCAGGCGCCGACCTCGAGGCCGGCCGCTACGACGTGGCCGTGGTCGTCGGTGTCGAGCAGATGCGCAACGTGGCGACACAGCAGGCGGCCGAACACCTCGGCGCCGCGCTGTGGGTCGGGGCCGAGGCGACCGACGAGGCCTTCCCGTGGCCTGCGCAGTTCTCGGAGATCGTCGACGAGTACGACGGCCGCCACGGGCTCGACTACCGCCACCTCATGGCGCTCGCCGAGAAGGCGTTCGACAACGCAAAGCGCAACGGCAACGCCCAGACGAGGTCGTGGCGCTTCGAGGATGACGCCTTCGGCGTCGACGACGAGCTCAACCCCGTGGTGGCGGGCCGCATCCGCAAGCAGGATTGCGCCCGGATCACCGACGGGGCGGTGGCCGTCGTCCTCGCCTCGCCCCGGTTCGCCGCACAGTGGGCGAAGCGGCACGGCACCGACCTCGCCGGGCTCCCTCGCGTGACCGGGTGGGGCCACCGCACCGCACGGATGAAGCTCGCCGACAAGCTCGCCGCCAGCCGAGAAGCGCCGCTGGTCTTCCCGCACGTGCGTGCCGCCATCGCGGATGCGTGGGCCCGCGCCGGGATCGCCGGGCCTGCGGCGCTCGATGTCATCGAGACCCACGACTGTTTCACGATCACCGAGTACATGGCGATCGACCACTTCGGGATCACGCCACCGGGTCGGTCGTGGCAGGCGATCGAAGACGGCACGATCGCACCGGACGGCTCCCTCCCGGTGAACCCGTCCGGGGGTCTCATCGGCGCCGGGCACCCGGTCGGGGCGACGGGGGTCCGCATGCTGCTCGACGCCCACCGCCAGCTCACCGGCACGGCGGGCGAGTATCAGGTCGGCGGTGCCCGGCGGGTGCAGACGCTGAACATCGGGGGCAGCGCCACGACGGTCGCCTCGCTCGTGGTGGAGCGGTGAGCCGCACCGCCGTCATCGTCGATACGGTGCGGACTCCGCGGGGCAAGGCGAAGCCCGGCGGCGGGCTCTCTGCTGTGACTCCGCTCCAGATGGTCACCCAGCTGCTGCAGGCGCTGGAGCGGCGCAACGGCTTCCCCCCCGGCCTCGTCGACGACGTGATCCTCGGCTGTGCGACACAGACGGGCGAGCAGGGCGGCAACCTGGCGAGAACGGCCGCCCTTCTCGCCGGCTGGGGCGAATCGGTGCCCGGGGTCACGATCAACCGCTTCTGCGCATCGGGGCTCGATGCGGTCAATCTCGCCGCCGCCAAGATCACGGCAGGGATGGCAGACGTCGTCGTGGCCGGCGGCGTCGAGTCGGTGTCGCGGGTCCCCATGTACGCCGACGAGGGCCCGCTCTACGCCGACCCGATGGTGGCCGCCCAGACCGGAGGGGGGCTGTTCATGGGCGTTGCCGCCGATCTGGTGGCGACCCTGGAAGGCTTTGAACGCAAAGAGTTGGACGACTACGGCGTGCAGTCGCACCGGCGGGCGGCTGCCGCGTGGGAGGCGGGCCGCTTCGATCGATCGCTCGTCCTGGTCGAGGACGCGTCCGGCCAGGTCACGCTCGCCACCGACGAGCACGTCCGGCCCGGATCGACCGCCGAGGAGGCGGCGGCGCTCGAGCCCGCGTTCGCCTCCATCGGCACCACCGGCCACGACGCCGCCGTCTTCGCGCGGTTCCCAGAGCTCGTCGAGATCCGCCACCTCCATCATCGGGGCAACTCGCCGTCCCTCGCCGACGGGGCGGGTGCCGTGCTGGTGATGAGCGAGGCGCGCGCCACCGATCTCGGGCTCACCCCCCGTGCCGCGGTGCGGGCGGCGGCGACGGCGAGCGTCGATCCGATCGTGATGCTCACCGCCGGTCAGGTTGCGGTCGAGCGGGCCGCGGCAGCCGCGGGCATACGTCTCGCCGACATCGACCTCTTCGAGTTCGCCGAGGCGTTCGCCGCGGTCTGCCTGAAGTTCCAGCGAGACCTCGAAGTCGGACCCGAGCGGTTCAACGTCAACGGGGGCACGATCGCCATGGGGCACGCCTTCGGGGCAACGGGGGCGATTCTCACCGCCACGCTGCTGGATGAGATGGAACGGCGCGGCGCGGGTACCGGCGTCGTCGGCATCAGCGGGGCCGCCGGGCTCGGGGTGGCCACCGTGCTCGAGCGCTGACCCCACATCGGGATCGATCGCCGATGCGGGATGGGGCGCCACGCCGGTCGGATACCATCGCTCCCACGTGACTGCAGCCACCCACATCGACGGAGCAGTCCTGCGGGAGACCATGGTCGTGTACCACGACCTCCTGTCCCGCCATCGACGCCGGCTCAACCAACTCAACGTCTATCCCGTGCCCGATGCGGACACCGGGACCAACATGGCGATGACCCTCGAATCGGTGGTGGCGGCGCTCGCCGGCGTCGGCCCATCCGGCGTGGGGACGGCCATCGCCCGCGGTGCACTGCTCGGCGCCCGCGGCGCATCGGGCGTCATCCTCTCCCAGATGCTCGGCACGCTGGCCAGGCGGATCAGCACCGATGCAGCCTGCGGCGGAACCTGTCTGGCGGAAGGCCTCGCGGCCGGATCGACCGCCGCCCGCGCCGCAGTTGCCCATCCGGTCGAGGGAACGATCCTCACGGTTGCCCGGGCCGCCGCCGACGCCGCCTCTGCCGCCGGTGACGCAGCGTTGACCACGGTCGCCGCGGCGGCTCGGGACGGGGCGGCGGAGGCGCTCGCCCACACCCCCGATCTCCTGCCCGCCCTGCGGTCTGCGGGCGTCGTCGACGCCGGCGGGGCCGGCTTCGTGCTCCTGCTCGATGCGCTCCTGCACGTGGTGTCCGGCGCACCGCTGCCCATGCCGGACGAGGCCGAGCTCGGCCCCATGCCGGAGTCCGCCGGCATCCAGCACGGTCGGTACGAGGTGGTGGTGCACCTCGCCGGTGCCGCCGACGACCTCGGCCGGTTCCGTGGCGCCTGGGAGGCGCTCGGCAACGAGTCGACCGTGATCGTCGAGGGCGACGATCGCTGGCTCGCCCATGTCCACACCGACGATCCCCACGCGGCCATGGCCGCGGCCGAGGCGGCAGGGCGCGTGCTCGACCGGCAGGTCACCGATCTCCACGCGCAGGTCGCCGACCTGCACGCGGCCGGCCCCACCGGGCTCACGACGTCGCTCGTCGCCGTTGTCGACGGCGATGGGGTGCGGGAGCTGTTTCGTGACGGCGGGGCCACGGTCATCGTCGCGGGCGGTCCGGCGCGCAACCCGTCGACCTCTGAGCTGCTCGACGCCGTGGAGCGCACACAGTCGTCCCAGGTCGTGATCCTGCCGAACGACCGCACCATCATGCCCGCCGCACTACAGGTCCCTTCGCTGACTGCGGTCGACGTGGCCGTGATCCCGACGCGCACGGTGCTCGAAGGCCTCGCCGCGCTCGACGGGTTCGATGCGGCGGGCGACCTGGACGACAACGTGGCGAGGCTGTCGAGTGCTGCCGCCGCGGTGCGATCGGGCGGTGTGACGCGGGCGGTGCGCGACGCGACGAGCGAGCGCGGCGACATCCAGACCGGGGATTGGCTCGCATTGACGCCGGACGGCCTCGTGGCGATCGCCCCGTCTGCCCTCGAGGCAGCGATCCGGCTGCTCGACGCGCTCCTCGTCCCCGGTGGGGGCGCCGTCACCCTGCTCACCGGACTCGATGCCGACGAGACCGTGACCGCGGCGCTGCGGCGTGGCGTGTCGCAGCGCCGGCCTGCGCTTGAGCTGCGGGTGGCATGGGGCGGGCAGCCGCTCTACCCCTACCTCATCGGCGTGGAGATGGATCTGTCCCCACGAACGTAGAGGGTGGGGGCGGGAGGCAATAGGCTGGTCGGTATGGAGCGCCTGCCCGGCCCTGCCGTTGCGGTCGTCTCGTACCTGATCGGTGCGATCCCCTTCTCCGGCATCCTGGCTCGTCTGCTGCGCGGGGTCGACCTGCGCACGAGTGGCTCGGGGACGGTGTCCGGCACCGGTCTCTACCGAATCGCCGGCTGGCGCCCCCTCTTCGTCGGCGGGTTCCTCGACCTGGCCAAGGGGAGCGTCGGGCCGTTGCTCGCCGGGCGCGACCGGCCCATGCTCCAGGCGGTCGCCGCCGGGGCGGCGGTGGCCGGTCACAACTGGTCCCCATACCTCCGTGGGGCGGGCGGGCGGGGGCTGTCGCCGGCGCTCGGTGCGCTGCTGCCGGGTGCACCCGAGGGAACGGCGCTGCTGCTCGGCGGCCTCGCCGTCGGGAAGCTGGCGGGAGCGACGTCGGTTGGGGCGCTCGCCGCCGACCTCGCCTTGATTCCGGTACTCGCCCGCCGTCGCGGCCGGCGCGGTGCCATGCTCGGAGCCGCCGTCGTCCTGCCCATGCTCCTGAAGCGAGTCGCCGGCAACGAGCCGCCCCCGACGACGAGCCGGTTGCAGGTGTTCGCGGCGCGGCTCGTGTTCGACCAGGACCATGCACCGTGGAGCGCACAGGGGCGCCCATGACCGTACGAGTGATCACCGACAGCGCCGCCACCGTCCCCACCGATGCGGTGGAGCAGCTCGGCATCGTCGTCGTCCCGCTGCGGATCGCGGTGGGCGAGGTGACGGCGCGAGACGGCGATATCGACGTCGCAGAGCTCGTGGCGCGGGCACCCGAGGTCTCCACGTCCGGGCCGACGCCGGGCGATTTCCTCATCGCGCTGGAGACCGCAGATCGGGCGGCCGGGGCGGTGATCCTCACCGTGTCCCAGGAGATGGGCGCCGGGACCCACATGGCGGCGGAGGCGGCAGCGCGGGCCGCCGACATCGCAGCGATCGTCGTCGACACCGAGACCGCCGCCGGAGGGCAGGGGCTGGTGGTGCTGGCCGCCGCCGCAGCTGCCCGCCGCGGTGCCGCGATCGGGGAGGTGGCGGAGCGGGCGCACGACGTCGTGTCCCGGGTGCAGCTGGTCGCGACGCTGCCGAACCTCGAT
Organism: Acidimicrobiia bacterium UBA6912; assembly: GCA_002450985.1. GTDB lineage: Bacteria > Actinomycetota > Acidimicrobiia > Spongiisociales > UBA5794 > UBA6912. Next base: position 8,680 of record DKBA01000221.1, on the reverse strand, counting down.
CAGCTCGCCCGCTCGGGTCACGTCCCCGGAGCGGCGGCCTGGGCGGCCCGGTTCGCCGGCGTGCATCCCGTGCTCGATTTCAGGAGAGGCCGCGTCCGCCCCCTCGTCCCGGCGGCGAGCGACGCCGCCGCCGTCCGGCGCATGCTGGATCGCCTCGCGGCGTCCCGCCCGACCGGTGGAGGCCGTCTCCACGCTGCGGCGCTCCATGCGATGGTTCCCGATGCAGCCGCCGACCTGGCGGCCGCGGTGGCAGCAGCACATCCCGGTGCGACCGTCTTCACCGGGCCGTTCAGCACCGCGATGATCATCCACACCGGGCCGGGCGTCCTGGGGCTGGCCTGGTGGTGGGAGATCGGCTCGGAAACGGATCCATGACAAGGGAGGCACCGTGAGCGACATCACCGTGTACCGCTCCGGCGACGGCGACCCGGAGGTGCTCGCCGGTCGGACCGTGGCCGTGATCGGATACGGCAACCTGGGTGCCGCGATGGCCGGCAATCTGCGCGATTCCGGCGTTCGGGTCGTCGTCGGCAACATCGACGACGGGTACCGGTCACGGGCCGCGCAAGACGGGTTCGAGGTCACCGACATCGCCCATGCATCCTCGGCCGACGTGGTCTATGTGCTCATCCCCGACGAGGAGATCCCCGGCGTCTTCGCCGCCGTCATCGCACCGTCGTTGCGAGCCGGGGCGGCGGTGTGTCTCGCCTCCGGCTACGTGCTGGCGTTCGGNNAGGTGCTCTCCAGCGGGGCCTGGTGGAGCTGTCGGCTGCCGACGAGGCGCTCATCGACCTTCTGGTCGAGCAGACGGTCGGCCCCGTGCTGGGGGCGGCGATGATCACCGCCTTCTACGCCGGTGTCGACGCCGGCCTCCCGCCTGAGGCGCTGGTCCTCGAGATGTACATGTCCGGCGAGATGTCGCGGACGTTCGCCACCTTTGCGGCTCAGGGCTTCTACCGATCGACCACGTGGCACGGGCTCGCCGCCCAGTACGGCGGATACCTCCGGTTCGGCGACGTCGACATCGATGCGATGGACCGTGCCTTTCGGGCCACGATCGACGACATCCGGTCCGGCGGCTTCGCGGCCACGCTGCAGGCGGAGCGAGACGCCGGCTACCCGACGCTCGCTGCGATCCAGGCGATGACGGCAGGGGACGACCCGATCAGCGATGCCGAACGCCGCCTGCGTGCTGCCTTGGAAGGAGGGCCGTCGTGAAGGTGCCCGCGTTCCTGCTGCGGAGGCTCTACGTGCCCGGGTCGCTGCGCACCACCGACCAGGGATGGGAGTTCACCCTGCGCAACTCGCTCGGGAGTGGGGAGGCCGTCGCCCTCGAGCCGCTGGTCGTCGACGGTGAGGCCGTGCCGGCGGAGTCGTGCTTCTTCCACCTCGAGGACACGACCGTGCCATTCTCCGGTGTCGACGACGAGCACCGATTCGGCCTCGCCGCCGGGAAGGACATCGTGGTCTCGGCGACCGCGCCCGGCCTGGCGCCCGGCAGCCACACGGTGGTGATGGCCTTCACCGTTCCGGCGTTCGGGAGGCTCGAGCTGGCGTTCACCGACGACGTGGCATGAGCAGTGCCCCCGTTCGCCGGGTGCTGGTCACGGGCGCCGCGGGACTCCTCGGGGGCGCCGTGGCGCGCCGGCTCGTGCAGGCCCCCGGCGTCGACGTCGTCGCCACCGATGTCGTCGCCGTCGACATCCCGGGGGCGGTGCTCGTGGCACGCGACATCCGCGACGGTCTCGGCGACGTGCTGCTCACTCAGGGCATCGACACGATCGTCCATCATGCGTTCGTCATCCAGCAATCGCACCGGCCCGCCGCGGCGCACGAAGTGAACGTCGATGCGACGGCTCGCCTGGTGGACGATGCCCGTGCCGCCGGGGTCGCCACCGTCGTCTATCCGTCGAGCACCACCACGTACGGAGCGTGGCCCGGAACCGGCTTCCACACCGAGGACGAGCCGTTGCGCCCGCTGCCCGGTTTCGCCTACTCGGCGCACAAGGCCGAGGTCGAGACGCTGCTGGGCGACGCCGCCCGGAGCGGGGGACCGGCGGCGGCGGTCCTCAGGGCCTGCATCGTGCTCGCTCCGAGAGCCGTGAACTTCATCACCGCCTCACTGGCGCTCCCTGTCATGCCCGTGTGCGCCGGCGCCGACCCTCCGATGCAGTTCGTGCACCTCGACGACTACGTCGCCGCCGTCGAGGCGGTGCTCGTGGCGGCCCGGCCGGGCACCTGGAACGTGGCGGGCAGCGGCACCGTGTCGTGGCGAGCGCTGATCGAAATCGCCGGGAGCCGGCCGCTGCCGGTGCCCGAGGGCGTGCTGCGCCGGCTGGTCGACGTCACGTGGAGCCTGCACCTGCAGGATCGCTCGGACTCGAGCGGGCTGCCGCTCACTCGATACCCGTGGCTCGCCTCGACGGAACGCATCACCCGTGAGCTGGGCTGGTCCCCGCGCTTCACGTCGCTCCAGGCGGTGGAGTCGTGGGCGGGCGGGCTGGACCGCCCCTCACCCCGCCGTCGCCGCCGGCGGGCCGCCGGCGAGGGCCCACCGGACTGACGCCAGGATCGCCGGGATGCCGGCAGGGTCGAAGGCATGGCGCATCCCGGGCACGATGTCGAGGCGGAGCGGCCCACGGGCGGCGGCGGCGAGCCGATGCGCCTCGGAGAGCGGGATCATCTGATCGGCGTCCCCGTGGATGACCGCGAGCGGGACCCGGATGAGGGAGGCGACCTCCTCGGGCGACGGGGGATCGCCCCACACCGGGTGGATGCGCACACCCAGCTTGCGGGCGGCGAAACGTCTGCCCATGCGGGTCCGGGTGAGGGCTGTGGCCAAGACGGCTCGGAGGTTGCGCGGGAGCTTCCAGCGCGCCGGCGAGCTGATGGCGACGACCCCGGCGAGCCCGGGCTCGGTGGCGGCGGCGTGGCGCAGCGCCGCGATCGCACCCATCGACGCACCCACCGTGACCACGTGGTCGTAGCGGGCTCGCGCCGCCCGCACGGCGGCGGCGACGTCGTGTTGCTCGGCGTCGCCGAGCGTGGAGAAGCCGCCGGACCCACGGTGACCGCGCGCATCGTACGAGATGACGTCGTAGCCGTCTGCAGCGAGCGCCTCGGCGACGGCCATGACCTCGGGGTGGTCCATCGACCCGGTGAAGCCATGCACGAGCACGATGGCGATCCGGCTGCTTGCGACTGGTGCGTGCCACCGGGCGCGCAGATCGACGCCGTCGGAGGTGGTGAGGGTGAACTCGGGCATCTGCATGGAGCGTACCGCCGGTGGGATCGCTACCCGGCCTGGGCCGGAGCGAGGCCGTGGCGGCGCACCACGACACGGAACCAGAACGTCGAGACGACGATCGCGCCGCCCATGGTGAGCGCCGTCAGACCGGTCTTGAGCGCCAGGAAGACCGTGATGGGCTCGTTGAGGAGGAGCCACAGCGCCAGGGCGGCATTGGCGAGCTGCACTCCCGCCCAGAGGATCGTGATCCTGATGAAGAAGCGCCGGATGGCCGGGTGATCGCCGAACCAGTCGGGCATCGGGAGGAAGTCGGCCGCCAACTTGGCGGCGAGCGGCCTGCCGGCCGGGACCGAGAAGAGGAAGGCGGCGGCGAGGGCGAAGGTGCCGAGGGTCGGCTGGAGGAAGTAGACGAACGGGCTGTTGTTGAGCAGGGCGACGGCGGCCCGCACCGTCAGGCCAAGCGAGCCGACCAGCAGCAGCCCAGGGATGGGACGGCGGGTGCCGAGCCGGAACCCGATCGCCGCCCAGGAGAAGGCGAGGCTGGCGGCGACGGCGCCCCAGAACCCGGCCAGCCACAAGGCCAGGTAGAAGATTCCGATGGGGAGCACGGTGCCCTCGACGACATGGGGCAACGCATGGCGCGCCATCGTGCGCAGCTTCGGCATCGAGAAGGTTCCTGGCTCCACCCGTGACTCCTGACCAGTACCGCGACTCTGTCGGCCGCGGCCGAGCGGAGCGTAGCGGTGTTTCGTGCAGAGAGCCAGATCGGCGAGGGCGCACACCGGCGGCGACGTGGTCAGTCCCCGACGACCTCGCAACGGACCCCTTGCGGGTCGGCGGGAACGAAGTGGCGCGTGGATAGGGCCGATGGTCGACCGGAGGCCCGACCGCGTCTTGGCCTCTGGCGTCCTACCTCTGCTCGCGGGCGTAGGGCACGCCGAGTGCAGCGGGAGCGCCGAGCAGGCGGGCCCGTTTGCCGCTGGTCAGCACGAGCATGGCGACGATGGCGAGGACGAACGGGATCATCGCCAGGAGGTTCGACGGTGCCGAGATCTCGAGTGTCTGGAGTGTGAAGTTCACCCGGCCGGCGGCGCCGAACAGGTAGGCGGCGAACAGCGCCCGCCACGGGCGCCAGCTCGCCACGATCACCAGGGCGATGGCGATCCAGCCTGCGCCGCCGATGAGATCGTCCTGCCACGACGGCACCAGCACCAGCGAGAAGTAGGCGCCACCGAGCCCGGACAGCGCACCACCGAGGACGACGTGGGCGTAGCGGTAGCGAGTCACGTTGACGCCGGCGGCATCGGCACTGGCCGGGTCCTCACCGACGGCCCGCAGCGAGAGGCCGAGCTTGGTGTGGAAGAGGTAGTAGCTCGCCCCGGCGACCACCAGCCACGACAGGTAGACGAGCACGTCGTGGCCGAAGATGAGGGGACCGACGATGGGCCAGTCGGCGATTCCTCCCTCCAGGATCGGGCTGAACGTCGCCCGCGACGGCGAGCCGACGAGCGCAGGTGTCCCCGCTCTCCCGATGAACTCGGAGAGACCGGTGCCGAAGATGGTGAGCGCCAGGCCCGAGACGATCTGACTGACCCGCAGGGTCACCGAGGAGAAGCCGTGGATCAGCGAGATGGCGGCGCCGGCCACGATGGCGGCGATCACGCCGAGGAAGACGTTGCCGGTCTTGAACGTGGCCCAGAACCCGGCCACGGCTCCGACCAGCATCATGCCCTGGACCCCCAGGTTGAGGACGCCGGAGCGCTCGGTGAGGATCTCGCCGACCGTGGCGAACACGAGCGGCGTGCCCAGCCCGATGGCGGCGAAGATGGTGAGGATGAGGACCGAGTCGTTCATGCGGCGGCGTCTCCCGTGGCCGGGGTCGTCGCGACCAGCTTCTCCGGCCGCACCACCCGGTTTGCGATGAAGAACTCGCCGGCAACGGCGAACACGAGGATGGCGCCCTGGAGCATCCGCACGGTCGCCGACGGCACGCCGATGGACTGGAGCGCGGGACCGGCGTTGTTGAGGGCACCCATCAGCACCGCCACAGGGATCACGGCGAGGGGATTGAGGCGGGCGAGGGCCGCCACGATGATCCCGGTGAAGCCGAGCCCCAGATCGAGCGAGCGGGGGTCCATCTTCCCGAGGATGCCGGCGACGAGTAGCGAGCCGGCGAGGCCTGCCGCCGCACCCGAGAAGAGGAACACGCCGAGGATCTTGCGCGGCACCTTGATGCCCGAGTAGCGGGCCGCCTCCGCCGAGTCGCCGACCACGCGCACCTCGAAGCCCCAGCGGGTGCGGACGATCAGGACCCACGCCAGGATGGCGACGCCGACGGCGACGAAGATCCCGTAGTCGAGACGGTTGAAGAACTCCGGGATCCGCGCTCCCTCCGGGATCGGCCGCCCTTGCGGGAACTGGGTGGACTCCGGGTCGCGCCACGGGCTGAAGCTGCCGAGAACGAGGTAGTTCATCAGGTTGAGGGCGATGAAGTTGAGCATCAGTGTCGTGATGATCTCGTTGGTGCCGAGGTAGACCCGGGGCACGGCGGCAAAGGAGGCCCACACCGCTCCGCCGGCAGCGCCGGCGAGGATCACGGCGGGCATCGCCAGCGCGGCGGGGGTGCCGTCGCCGAGCCAGATGCCGACCCCGGCCGCCGAGATGGCGCCGAAGAGCAGCTGACCCTCGCCGCCGATGTTCCACACGAGCATCTTGAAGGCAACGGCGGCGGCCACGCCGGTGAGTATCAGCGGAGTGGCCGAGATCAACGTCTCGGAGACACCGCGCGACGAGCCGAAGGCGGTGTCGACCATCTTGGAGTAGACCGACCAGGGGCTGTTGCCGGTGAGGGCGAGGAACAGCGCTCCGACGAGCAGCGCGGCCAGAACCGACAGGAGCGGCACGAGCAACGTGACCCGGAGCGGGGCGAGACCTCGCGGCTGGACGACGAATCGTCGCGTCGTCATGCGGTCTCCTCGACGTGTCCGGCCATGAGCAGGCCGAGGCGGGCCGGATCGGCTTCGTCCGAGGTGAGCTCGCCGACGATCCGTCCTTCGAACAGAACGAGCAGCCGATCCGAGAGCGCCAGCAGCTCGTCCAGGTCCTCCGAGATCAGCAGCACGCCGACACCTCCATCGCGCTCGCGAAGCAGCAGGTTGCGCACGGCTCCCGTCGCTCCCACGTCGAGGCCGCGGGTAGGAGAGCGGGCCACCAGCACGGAGTGCTGCTGAGTCACCTCCCGGGCGATGAGCGCCTTCTGCAGGTTGCCGCCGGACAGCAGGCGGATCGGGAGGCCTGGTCGGACGCCACGGATGTCGTACTCGTCGATGAGCTGGGCGCCGACGTCTTTGAAGGTCTTGGGCACGAGGAACGGACCGCGGGAGAAGGGAGGCTTGCGGTACGCCTTGAGCCCGAGATTCTCCTCCGTGGTGAGACCCGGGGCGAGCCCCATGCCCAGCCGGTTCTGGGGGACGTACCCGATGCCGCGCGCGATGCGAGAGGTCACCGACGTCCCCGTGATGTCGACGCCGTCGAGGGCGATGGTGCCCGCAACCGGACGCCGCAGACCGGCAATGGCATAGGCGAGCTCACGCTGCCCGTTGCCGGCGACCCCGGCGATCCCCACGATCTCGCCGCGCCGCACGTCCAGGCTCACCCCGCGTACCGCCTCGAGGCCGCGATCGTTGCGGACGCGCAGGTCCTGGATCGAGAGGACCACGTCGCCGAGGTGCTCGTTCGGGTCGCGCGTCGGCAGGACGAGATCGTGGCCGACCATCATCGCCGCCAGCTCGCGGGGGGTGGCGTCGGCGGTGGCCACCGGCTCGCCGACCCGCCGCCCATGCCGAAGGACCGTCACCCGGTCCGACACCTGCTTGATCTCGTGCAGCTTGTGCGACACGAGGATGACCGCTCGCCCCTCGTCGGCCATCTGGCGCACGGTCCGGAAGAGCTGGTCGCTCTCCTGCGGGGTGAGCACCGCCGTCGGCTCGTCGAGGATGAGGATGCGCGCGTTGCGCTGGAGCTGCTTGAGGATCTCGACCCGTTGCTGCTCGCCCACCGAGAGCTGCCAGATGCGGGCCTGAGGGTCGACAGGGAGGCCGTACCGGTTGCCGATCTCGTGGGTCTGGCGCTCGATGTCGACGTCCGAGTAGCGCATCCGCAGATCGGCGTTGCCCAACACCATGTTCTCGGCGACGGTGAGGTTGTTGACGAGACGGAAGTGCTGATACACCATCCCGATCCCGGCGGCGAAGGCGTCCTTCGGAGATCGGAAATGGGCGGGCTCACCGTACACATGCATCGTGCCCGTGTCGGGGCGGTAGAGGCCGGCGATGATCGAGCACAACGTGGACTTGCCGGCGCCGTTCTCGCCGAGGAGCGCATGGACCTCACCCTGCCGGAGCTCGAAGTCCACGTCGTCATTGGCCTTCACTCCGTAGAACGCCTTGCTGATCCCCCTGAGATCGAGCGCCGGGCTTTCGGACCGTAGGGTCAATCGCGCCTCCTGAGCGTCCGTAGCCTAAACACACGGGCCCCGGTCGTGCCGGGGCCCGTGGTCTCGGAGTCTCGGGACGATCAGCCCGTCGGGCTGCCGATGACACCCTCGACGAAGTAGTCCATGCTGAAGATGTCGCCGAGCTCCCGCTCGGCGCCGCTCTGGTCCACGATCGGGTCGGGGAGCACCTGGAACGTACCGTCGATGATCTGTTGCTTCCGCTCGTTGATCAGATCCTGCGTCTCCTGCGAGACGGAAGGGCCGAAGGGAGCGATGTCGACCATGCTGTCGGCCATGTTGCCGTAGTAGACCTCGGCGCTGGGCCACGTCCCGTTCATCACCTGCTCCGTCGTGGAGAGGTAGAACGGCCCCCAGTCCCATACCGCTGCGGTCAGCCACGCATTGGGGGCGAACTCGGTCATGTCCGTGTTGTAGCCCACCCACTTGGCGCCGGCGGCCTCGGCCGCCTGGCCGGGGGCCGGCGAGTCCTGGTGCATGGCGATGACGTCGGCGCCGGCGTCGAGCAGCGCCTGGGCGGCGTCGCCCTCGACCGGCGGATCGAACCATGTCGACGTCCACACCACCTGGACCTGGGCGTCGGGGTTCACCTCACGCACGCCGAGGGTGAAGGCGTTGATGCCGCGCAGCACCTCGGGGATCGGGAACGCCGCGACGTAGCCGATGAGATTCGACTCCGTCGCCGCACCGGCGGCCATGCCGCTCAGGTAGCGACCTTCCTCGGCGGCGCCGAAGTAGTTGCCCATGTTCTCTGCGGTCTTGAACCCTGTTGCGTGCATGAACACCGTGTCGGGGAAATTGGCCGCGGCGGCGAGCATCGGGTCCATGTACCCGAACGACGTGCCGAAGATCAGCGTGTTGCCGTCCGATGCCAGGTCTTCGAAGACTCGCTGCGAGTCTGGTCCCTCGGGGATGCTCTC
>DKBA01000239.1 GCA_002450985.1 Acidimicrobiia bacterium UBA6912 | reverse complement strand
GGGAACATCCTCAAGATCCACCAGGCTCGCCACAGCCGACCCGGCACACCGCCGCCCCCGCGTCCCACACCCCCAACAGGCCATATCGCCCGCCACCGCCGACACCGCATCATCCAACGCCGATACCGCCACCGGCACGACCGGCCACAACGTCCGGTCAGCTCAGACGTAAAGCGACACTTCCCAATTGGGGGGATCATCTGAGCTCATCGTCCGCTGCGGGAGAAGTGCTGGTAGTCCTTCGCCGAGCGCCAGGTGCCGCCCCAGGTCCAGCCGATGGCGGTGAACGCTGCGACGACAGGGCCGTCGGCGGTGATCAGCGCCGGATCACCGCTGCTGCGATCCAGATAGGCGACACCGCCGGGCGGATCGACCCGTGACCCGCGCACGTAGGGGTTGACGAGCGGGTTGAGGTCGATGGCGGTCCCGTACGCGTGCTCGGACCAGCGGCGGGTCCCGGCCACGAACCGGCAATTGAACGCCGACGTGTTGTTGGCGGCCATCGACGCATCGTCGTCGCCTCCGTACACGTCGATTAGCTCCATCCGCTCGATCGGGTAGCCCGCGTCGAAGAGCGCCTCGAACACGGCAACCACGTCGGAGGCGACCTCCTCGTGCACGATGATCTCGCCCTTCGCCACCCCACCGGCGAGGTCATGGTGGGTCACCCGCAGCAGGCGCAGCTCGTCGAGCCCCACGGGACAGCCGGCCCGCCACGAGGCCGTCATCCCGGCGGCGATCGACTCGTCGATCTCGAGGACCTCGCCACGGAAGACCGGCGGCGACGTGGTGGTCGACGAGGCCGGCGCGGCGGCGACGGGCGCCACCGATGTGGTCGGGAGCGGCGCTGCGGGCGGGGCGACATCAGGCAGCGCGGTGGTCACGCTCGTCACTGTGGTCTCCACCCGTTGCACGACCGGCGTCGTCACCGGCTCGGCGGAGATCGCTTGCGAGCACCCCGCCAGCACGAGCGCGATCGCCGGCAGCAGGAGCCGACGCCGCATCAGGTGCTCCCCTCTTCGATGGCGGCGACCCGCTGCCGTGCCGCGTCGCCGCAGTCGACCGTGAGCTCCGCGCCCCCGCGCCCGATGACGTCGACGGCCATCCTTGCGAGCGTGCCATCGGCGACGAGGGGATACAGCCGATCGCCGGGACAGCTCGTCGCCGCCCAGTCGCGGTGACCGCGGATCGTGTCGAGCGCAACGTCATGGGCGACGGCCGCCCACGCGAGGACCGCGGCCAGCGACGCGAGCTGGGCATCGGGCACGTCCTGCTCGTCGAAGTTGCCCTCGCAGCAGACGAGGAAGTGCCCGGTCGGGTCATAGGCGGTGCCGGTGTCGCCCACGGCGTCGACCGGCCGGCCCTCATACACGTTGCCGGCGGCATCGACCATGAAGTGGTAGGCGAGGTCTGGCCATCCTCGGTCGAGGTGGTACTGCTGGTGCTGACGGATGCGCGCCGGCGCCTGTGCGTTCTGCTCGAGCAGCGCTGCGGTGTGATGCACCGTGAGGCGCTCGATGCGATGGGCCGTGAACGTGCCAGAGGCGGGGAGCGCACCCCAGGCGTCGCGGCAGATCGCGGCGATCTGCACGGCGGCGGGAACCTGCGTCGTCGTCGAAGAGGTCGTGCTCGTCGTGCTCGTCGCCGGAGGTGCCATCGTCGCCGTGGTGCTCGTTGGGGCAGCCACGGGCGCCGTCGTGGTGGGCCGCGGCACGGTCGATGTCGTCGAGACGGAGCCTTCCCCTCCCCAGAGCCGCACTCCGAGTGCACCGAGCCCGGTAGCACCGAGCACTGCGGCGAGGCCGCTCAGGAACCGTCGCCGGCTGCGATCGTGTTGTGCCACCACGCCTCCCCACGCCGGCAATGCCCTCTCGTTCACGACATCACCCGCTCCCGGTCAGGATATCCCGTCTCGAGAGTCCTCCATCGATGCGAACCCCTGCCGACGGAGCTGGTGACTCGTGCCGACGAGCCCCCGCAATCGGCCCCGAACGTGGTGAGCGGTGGCGCTAGCTTCCCTGCGCCGGACGGGAAGGAGGATGCGAAAGATGCTGCGCCGTGCCGTCATCGCCGGCCTGGCCGTTGCGATCGCGGCGCTCGCCGCCGCCCCGGCCGCGGTCGGGACGGAACTCGCACCCGGCGGAACCTTCGTCGATGACGACGCCAGCATCCACCAGGGCTGGATCGAGGCGATCGCTGCCGCCGGCATCACCAACGGCTGCAACCCTCCGGCCAACGATCGCTACTGCCCCGACGCCGCCGTCAGCCGGGCACAAATGGCGGCATTCCTGACGAGAGCAGCCGACCTGCCACCGACCGATGCCCAGCCGTTCGTCGACGTCGACGACTCGGTGTTCGCCGGCGACATCGGCCGGATCGCCGCCGCCGGCATCACGCGCGGCTGCAACCCTCCGGCCAACGATCGCTACTGCCCCCACGCCGCCGTCACCCGGGCGCAGATGGCGGCATTCCTGCAGAGGGCCTTCGGCTTCGCGGCGGCAACCGGCAACCGTTTCGTCGATGACGACGGCTCGGTGTTCGAGGACGCCATCGCCGCCATCGCCGCCGAAGGGATCACGTTGGGGTGCAACCCGCCGGCGAACGACCGGTATTGCCCCGATGCTCCGGTGACCCGGGCACAGATGGCGACGTTCATCGGACGAGTGCTCGGGCTCTCCCCACTCGATGTGCCCGCCCGACCGGTTGTCGTGGAGGTGGTGGCCCGCGCCGCGTGGGGTGCCGTACCGGCGAGCGGCACGTTCACCGGGCATACGATCGACCACATCACCATCCACCACGCCGGAACCGTCACCGGCGTCACGGGACCGGCCCAGTTCCGTGGCTGGCAGGCCTATCACCAGAGCCTCGGCTGGCCCGACATCGCCTATCACCTCATCGTCGGACGTGACGGGCTCGTCTACGAAGGACGGCCGTACACGGCGGTCGGCGACACGGCGACCGAGTACGACCCCACTGGCCACCTCCTCATCGTCGTCGAGGGCAACTTCGACGACAGCGTGCCGACGGCGGCACAAGTCGAGAACACCGCCCGGCTGGTGGCGTGGGGATCGCAGGTGTTCGGCGTCCCGGTCGCCGAGACGATGGGACACCGCGATCACGCCGCCACCACGTGTCCCGGCGACAAGCTCTACGCGCTGCTCCACGACGGCACCGTGGCGTCCCGCGCTCAGGCACTGCTCGACGCCGGGGGTGTCCAGGTGCTGATCGGGGGGTGACCTTCGGCCCCGGCAGCACGGGCTCCGATCCGCCAGAATCCGGGGTTGCGACATCGACCGGGGCCCCGCGTCATCCAACGAGCGCAGCATTGCCCCGCCAAGGAGGACACGTGAGCACCCCGGTTCCCAGCGACCTCGCCATCGCCCAGGCCGCAACGGTCCGCCCGATCTGGGACATCGCCGACGAGATCGGTATCGAGCGCGACGAACTGATCCTGTACGGGAACCACAAGGCCAAGATCCACCTGGACGCGCTGAAGCGCATCCAGCACCAGCCGCGTGGCAAGTACGTGGACGTGACGGCGATCACGCCGACGCCGCTCGGCGAGGGCAAGACCACGACGACCGTGGGGCTCGTCCAGGGACTGGGCCGGCTGGGGCACCGAGCGATCGCCTGTATCCGCCAGCCCAGCCTCGGCCCCACCTTCGGCATCAAGGGCGGCGCCGCAGGCGGCGGCTACAGCCAGGTGGTGCCGATGGAGGAGTTCAACCTCCACCTCACCGGCGACATCCACGCCATCACCGCAGCGCACAGCCTCGTGGCCGCCGCCATCGACGCCCGCTGGTACCACGAGAGCAGGCTCAGCGACGAGCAGCTCGCCGGGCTCGGGCTGAAGCGGCTCGCCATCGACCCCGACCGCATCCAGTGGCGGCGGGTCGTCGACGTCAACGACCGGGCGCTGCGCAACATCATCGTCGGGCTGGGCGGCGCCGCCGACGGCCGGCCCCGCGAGACCGGGTACGACATCACCGTCGCCAGCGAGCTGATGGCGATCCTCGCCCTCACCGACGGTGACGGCTACGCGGCCGCGCTGCGCAACCTGCGCGAGCGTGTCGCGCGGGTCGTCGTTGGCACGTCACGCAATGGGACGCCGATCACGCTCGAGGACCTCGGGGTGGCGGGAGCCGTCACCGTCCTGATGAAGGACACCCTGCACCCCACGATGATGCAGACCCTGGAGGGCCAGGCCGCCTTCGTCCACGCCGGGCCGTTCGCCAACATCGCCCACGGCAACTCCTCGATCCTCGCCGACCATCTCGGGCTCCACCTGGGCGACTACGTCGTCACCGAGTCCGGCTTCGGCGCCGACATGGGCATGGAGAAGTTCTTCGACATCAAGTGCCGCATATCCGGACTCAAGCCCGATTGCGTCGTGCTGGTGGCGACGGTGCGAGCCCTCAAGACCCATGGCGGCGGCCCCAAGGTGGTCGCCGGCCGGCCACTCGACCCGGCCTACACGGAGGAGAACCTGCCGTTGCTGCGGGCCGGCATGGCGAATCTCGAGGCCCACATCGCCAACGCCCAGAAGTTCGGTGTCACCCCGGTGGTTGCCGTGAACACGTTCGCCACCGACAGCCAGCGCGAGCTTCGGCTCGTCGAGGAGATGGCCCGCGACGCCGGGGCGTTCGCTGCCGTCACCACCGACAACTGGGCGAAGGGCGGCGAGGGAGCGGAGGCGCTGGCCGAGGCGGTCGTCGCCGCCTGCGAGGAGCCCAGCGACTTCAAGTTCCTCTACCCGCTCAACCGGTCGATCAAGGAGAAGATCGAGACCATCGCGATGCAGATCTACGGCGCCGGAGAGGTCGAGTACTCGGCGGCGGCGGAGCGCCAGATCGTCGACTTCGAGAAGGCGGGCTTCGGCTACCTGCCCATCTGCATGGCGAAGACCCACCTCTCGATCAGCCACGACCCCGCGCTCAAGGGCGCGCCCACCGGCTACACGCTCACCGTGCGCGAGGTGCGGGCTTCGGTGGGTGCCGGGTTCATCTACCCCCTTCTCGGCGAGATGAGGACGATGCCCGGGCTCGGCACCAAGCCGGCGTTCATGAACGTCGACGTCGACAAGAACGGCAACGTCGTGGGGCTGTTCTGAGCCAAGGTCGATGGCTCACGCTAGATGGCTCCCCCTCAGGGGGAGCTGGCGAGCCCGAAGGGCCTCGTCTGAGCCACGTTCGATGGCTCCCCCTCACAGGGGGAGCTGGCGAGCCCGAAGGGCTCGACTGAG
>DKBA01000081.1 GCA_002450985.1 Acidimicrobiia bacterium UBA6912 | reverse complement strand
CCCGGCAGCCGAGATCAATGCAGAAGTCGTCCGCTCATCGATGCCGTACACGTTGGGCAGGATGTTGGCGACTTGTGAGTTGACCCCGTTGGTCGTGATCGAGGTCAATACGAGGACGAGCCAGAGGAGGCCGAAGGTCGACAGGAAGACCTGCCGCAGCGTTGTCTTCTGCGCCTCCCCAACGGCTTCCCGCCGGTCGGCGATGGCCGCTTGGAGCCTGGCGTTGGGTTCTGACGTCGTGAGAAGCGAGATGACACCGAGGAGCCCGATGAAGCCGGCGCCCAGCCAGAAGCGTGCGTCGAACGACCAGCTCGCCGCCACCGCCAGCAGCATCCCACCGGCCAACTGCCCGGCGGGCATCATGAGCTGGAACGTGGTCATCTGCTTGGCTTCGATGTCCTGGGGCAGGCCGGCGCCGACGATGAAGACGGGGCCTGCTGCCGACACTGCGGCGACCGACACGCCCATGAGGAGTGCATCGAGGGCGTACAGCGCCCCATCCTCGGCAGACAGGGCGTACATCGCGAATGACAGCGCCATGCCGAAGACCCCGGCCACCAACACGAACCGATGCGCCGAGTGTTTGTCGGCGAAGGTGCCCAGCGGTGGCCCGAGGATCGCTCCCAGGGCGATGATGGCCATGACAACCCCTGCCGAAGAGGCATTGCCCGTGACCTCGGTCACGAACGGTGGGATCAACAGCGACACGAACGCCGAATAGGCAGCGCCCATGGCGAACATGGTGAGCATCCACGGCTCGAACGCCTTGGCCGCCACCTCCCGCGCCCTCGATGTGCTCATGTCATCTCTCCTCGATCACGTGGATTGACTCTGGCAACGTTGCGTCGAAACCAACGGCGACCCGTCAGCAACCTCACGTCGAAGACGCCGTCCACCATCGGTGCCGCCCTCGATCGCATCATGAACGCCATCGAGACGTCTGTCGGGTTGGCGCCTGAGTGGGGAAGGCTCGACCCACTCGGTTCGGTCCGCTATACGGCATTCGATCAGACCCCCGTTATCTCGATGAGAAGGGCGAGCCCGGCGACGTAGAGTGCGTACAGTCCGAAGATGCCGAGGGTCATCCACTTGATCAGTTCGTTGCGGTCGACGCCGGCGGCGAGTCCGGCGAGCACGCTCACCGTCACTCCGGGGAAGATGGGTCCTACGAGGCCAAGACCGCGGACTCCCCACCGGCCGAGCACACGAGCGACCTTCTCCTGCGCCTCCTCGGGCTGCTTCATGCGCCGGACGACCCACTTGCGGAGGCCGCCGCCGACGAAGGCAAAGATCACCATACCCACCACGCTGCCGGCGCACGCGGCGACGTACGTGGCCAGCGCAGGCATATCGAGCAGGAACCCGGTCGGGATGGCGAAGCCCCCGGACAGCAGCGCGGTCACCATCACGGTGAGGAAATCACCCACGCCGACCACCGCCGCCGCTGCGGCGCCATGACGCACTGTGCACAGTCATCCGATCTCCGTCCGAGCACCTCGACTCATCTCATCGCACGCCTGGGTGACGGGACCACCCCCAGCACGGGTGAGCCGAGCATGGTGCCGAGTACGTCGGACGAGGCACGGGTCTGGCGGTTCCGCGTTGCGCTGCTCTAGCCTGAAACGATCCGGCGTCGGGATTGCGTTGGGCGCGAGATGTACTTCACAACGTCGATAGCGATCGCCGCAGGAGCCTGCCTCGCCTACGGCGCCTTCTATCTCTTCGTCGGCCTCCGTCGCGTCGCGGATCGAAGACGTCACCTGCTCTTTGGTTTCTTCGCCCTCGCCTACGCCGGTGCCGTGCTCCTGGCTCGCCGGGCCTTTCTGTCCACCTCACCGGAGCACGCCCTCCCACCGATACGAGCGTCCCTCGTGTTCACCGTCGTGGGATTTGCGCTGCTGGCCTGGTACGTCGCTGAGTTCACGGGAGTCCGACCGCGCCGGTTCTTGTGGACGGTCACCGGCGGGCTTGCCTCCATCGGACTGGCGGCCGTCGCCTTTCCGGATCTGCTCGGAAGCCGGGTCGAGTCCGCGGTGCAAACGCTTCCGTGGAACGAGACCATTCTCGCGTGGGACCTCAGCGGTTCACCGCTGTTCGTTGCGCTGCTCGCTGCGCAGGCGGCAACGATCGGGTATGTCATCGCCGCAGATGTGATCCTGTTACGGCGCGGACATCGATCCGAAAGCCTCGGCCTACTGGTGGGCCTCGCCTGGTTTGCCGCCACCATCATCCAGGAGCAGGTCGTGCAACTGGCCGGGCTCGACTTCGTGGTCCTGTCAGATTTCGGCTTCGCCGGATTCGTCGTTGCGATGGCGCTCGAAGAGGGCCGGCGTGGTATCGAGGTGGAGCAGTCCCTGCTCGCCTACAAAGCGCAATTGGAGACGGAGATCAGAGCCCGC
This sequence comes from Acidimicrobiia bacterium UBA6912, assembly GCA_002450985.1. Lineage (GTDB taxonomy): Bacteria > Actinomycetota > Acidimicrobiia > Spongiisociales > UBA5794 > UBA6912. The sequence continues at coordinate 8,747 of DKBA01000081.1, read as the reverse complement.
ACGATCGACCTCGAGACTGCGCAGGCCGAGCTGCTTGCTCAGGAGAGGGACCGAGCGGTGACCGAAGAGCGGAACCGGATCGCTCGCGAGCTGCACGACGCCGTCACCCAACTCCTGTTCTCGATCAACCTGATCGCCGGGAGCTTGCCGGCGCTGGTTCGCCGGGATCCCGAGACGGCGGAGCGAACCGTCGGCGAGCTTCAGCGGCTCACTCGCGGCGCCCTCGCCGAGATGCGGACCCTCCTCCGGGAGCTGCGTCCGCACACCATCGCCAACACCGAGCTGCCGACGCTGGTCGGCCAGCTCACCGACGGTTTGGGCGCTCGGCATGACATTCCGGTGGACCTCACATTGGAGCTCGCCGCCAGCCTCCCGCCGGCCGTCCACCTCGCCGTGTACCGGATCGCCCAGGAGGCGCTCAACAACGTCGCCAAGCACGCCAACGCCAGCCGTCTCGAGGTCGCGTTGACGGGGGACGATCATCACGTCCACCTCTCCGTGGCGGACGACGGCTCCGGGTTCGACCCGTCGGATGTATCCGGACATCACATGGGGCTCGACATCATGCAGGAGCGGGCGATGGACATCGGAGGCGAGGTCGTCGTCGTCAGCAACCCGAACGCCGGCACGACCGTCGAGTTGTCGTGGGAGGCGAACTCGCATGTCTGAGCGCATCCGGGTTCTCCTCGTCGACGATCACCAGGTGGTGCGGAAGGGCCTCCGGACCTTCTTCTCCGTCAAGGAGGACATAGAGGTCGTCGCCGAAGCCCGCAACGGGGCAGAGGCAGTCGAACGGGCGGCTGCATGTCGTCCCGATGTCGTGCTGATGGACCTCAAGATGCCGGTGATGGACGGCCCGACGGCCATCGAGCAGATTCACGCCATGTTGCCGGAAGTGGGCATCGTGGCGCTCACGAGTTTTGGTGACGAGTCGATGGCCAGCCGAGCGATCGAAGCCGGCGCCATCGGCTATCTGCTGAAGAACGCCGACGAGGAGGTGCTGGTCGCGGCCGTGCGGCTCGCCGCCAAGGGCCGAGGGGTGTTCTCGCCGGGGGTCCTGGAGGCGGTGGTGCGGCGAGCAGATCAGAGGTCCGTTGCGGAGGCGCAGCTCACAGAACGCGAGCGCGATGTGTTGCGCCTCGTAGCTCGAGGCTTGACGAATCGGGACATCGCCGAGCGGCTCTCTGTCAGCCCGTCGACGGTTGGCTTCCACGTGCACAACATCCTGACCAAGCTCGATGCGAAGACCCGGACCGAGGCCGTGACCACCGCCCTCCGCGAAGGCCTGATCGACGGCTGACCCCCTCGGGCGTGGCATTCCGCCTCCCGGCGCCTCCCCGGCGGCTCACAGCACGCCGAGCGACCAACCTGTTCATTTGACGAGGTCCACGACCCACCAGTCTGTCCGTATCCGGCGCCGGCTTCGGACGATACGGTGTCTCAATGACGTCCCGGAATCGTGTGAACGCTCGAGACCCGGTGCCCGCACGCCAGATGCCGGGATTGTCGAGAGGTGCGACCGTCGATGCGGGTGGTGTCGACACATGACACGCATCGTCCTCGCCTCACACAGCCGCGAACTGCGTATGTCGCTCTTCCTCGCACTCGACGCTCTGGAGGATGCCAGCATCGTTGCCACAGCCAGTTCGACCGCCGAACTGATCAGCTACTGCAAGGTGCTCCGTCCAGATGTCGTCATCATCGAGAGCGGGCTACCGGGGCGTGGCCTCGACGCAACCATCGATCAATTGACGACATACATGGGCCAGGGACGAATCCTGATCGTCGACGGTGAAGACGCTCGCGAGGCTGCAAGGAACCACGCAAACGTCGAGGAGTTCGTCGATCTCAGCCACCTGATACAAGCGGTCCCCTAGCGCAAGGCGTCGAAAGCGCGTGATATCCCCCCCGGTCAGTGCGCCCAACCCATCGAAGGAAGTCTCGAACGGCCGGTACGCGTGGCCCGCTGCCGACAGTCCGCGGGCCCCCGATCAGCTGTTCCGAGATCCGCCCGAGATCATGATCGAAACGAAGTTGCGCAGGCCTGCGATAGGGCGTGGCGTGCAGGATCGACCGAGGCTGATCGAATCTCTGTCTCGACCCGGCTGTCGCTTTGGGCTCGTCGTCGCACCGGCCGGCTTTGGAAAGTCGACGCTGCTCTCCCAGTGGTCGGAAGCGGCCGACCGCCCGGTGGCATGGATCCGGGTCGATCGTGATGACTGCGATCCCGCATTGTTCTGGTCGTATGTCACGGCGGCAGTCACCGCGGCGCTTCGCAAACCCGATTCCGGTCGGAGTCGCCCGAGCGCTTCGGCGTTCAACCCGACCTCGGACCCAGTCCCCTGGGTGGTCAACACGCTCTCGTCGTCGGGACAGGGCGTGATCCTGGTCCTCGACGACTACCACGAGGTCCGGTCCGACGAGGTCGACGAGGCCGTGGATCGCCTGCTGCGCTACCTCCCGGCTCCATCGACGCTCATCATCTCGACTCGCCGTGACCCCAACGTCTCGCTGGCGCGATGGCGGGCATCGGAGCGATTCGCCGAAGTCCGGCAGGCCGATCTGCGGTTCGACGAGCACGAGACCCGGCAGTGGCTGGAGGACCACGGGATCGACGCAACGTGCGAGACCGTGGGCGCGTGCCTCGAGGTGTTCGAGGGTTGGCCGGCGGCATATGCCTTGGCGCTGCGAGCCATCGCTGCCACCCCCGATCGGGCGACGGCGCTCGCCGCCGTCCGTGGAGACGCCCGCAACGTGGCTGCCTACATCCGAGCCGAGGTGGTGGGCGGTGACGCCCATGAGCGAGACGTACTGTTGGTGGCTGCGCTCTGTCCTCAGGTATGCGGCTCTCTCGTCGATGACGTCCTGGAGGCGACCGGATCGCAGTTGACGCTGCGCCGTCTCCAACGGTCAGGTGCCTTGTTGGAGACCGTCGACATGGGCGGAAAGTGGTTCAGGCTGCACCAGCTCGTTGCGGACTACCTGCTGGCCGAGTATGACGGTGATCCGCGGCTGCGCACGCTGGCCGGCCGCGCGGCCAGATGGCACGCTGCCAACGATGGGATACGTGTCGCCCTCGCTCTCTTCCTGTCGGCGGGCGACTACGGGGCTGCCGCAGACACGGTCAACCGGGAATGGCTGGCCGAGATGCAGTGCGGCCATCGGGAGAGGCTCCGGCGCGACCTCGCACGCATCGAACCGCACGCTGCGTCCAGCGAGCCCAGCTACCTCGTCACCCGCGCGTGGCTGCTCGCCCACGAGGGCAGGACGAGGGACGCCCGCTCGCTGATGCTCCGCGCAGCAGCTGTGAGCGATGGGGGACCGCTCCCCGACGGCTCGCCTTCGGTGGAGGCGGCGCAGGCCGTGATGGACTGCCTGTACCTCTTGAACGGCTATCCGAAGGTCCTGGAGAGCGCGGCGCAGGCCGACGAGTTGGTGCCGCACGACTCGGAGTGGCGCCCGCTCGCCGACCTCGGAATCGGCTATGCGCACTACATGGCCGGGGAATTCGACAGGGCATCCCTGGCCTTCGACCGTGCCCTTGCCACCTCCTTCAAACCGCTCCGAGCGCACGCCGCCGGCTGGAGTGCGGTCATCGACGTTGCACGTGGCGACGCTGCCTCTGCTCGCGCTCGATTGGCCGAGGCGTCCATCGAGTGGGTCGACGAGCCGGCTCTGGAGGCACTGCCGGCCGTCGTCGTGGCCAAGGCCGCGGTGGAGTGCGCCGAGGGGCGCCCCATTCTTGCTGTTGCACAGCTGGAGGCGTGTCTGCAGAGCCTCGGCTCGAACGACCCGCCCGACCGCCTCGAGGTGCTCATATGGCTTGCCGAGGCCGAGGCGAGGATCGGGCGTAGTGACCGGGCCCGAAGCCGGCTGGCCGAGGCGGAGGCCATCGCCGGGCGCATCGGCGGCTCCGACTGGCACTACATGCGCCTGTCCGAGATCGAGGCACAACTTGGATCCGGTTCGCTGCGCATGGGACGAGGACCAGACCTGACCGATCGGGAAACGCGTATCCTCCAGCTGCTCTCTGCGACGCACCTCTCACAGCGTGAGATCGGACGCGAGCTCGGCATCTCCTTCAACACGATCAAGAGCCACGTCAAGGCCGTCTACGTGAAGCTCGGCGCGTCCACGCGCGAAGAGGCATCGCAGATCGGGCGCAGTCGCGGTCTCCTCTGACGGCAGGGGCCACTGCCCTGCCTCGAGCGCCACGCCGGGGAAGCGCGGCTTGGTTCGCTCCACTCCCCGCGGCTCGAGCGAAGTTGTCACCCAAGGTGGGGGATGACGCTTCACCCGTGATCGCCGCAGAGTGCCGGTGACGAAGCAATCGACGCCACAGTTGTCCGATGAGGAGAGAAGGAAACACCGTGGAGTACGTCTTTGTTCTGAGGGGTCGACTCGGCGGCACGCTGGAATCACTGCTGCGCCCGGTGTCCGTCGATGTCCGCGCCGACTCCACGGAGGTGGTGATCGAAGCGAGGGACGATTCAGAGGTCTACAGCATTCTCGACCAGTTCGAACGTCTGGGCATGAGCATCGTCAGCTTCGGGCAGCACTCCGAGAAGCAGCACTCTACGGACGCACCCAGGGACGACTTCTGAGGTGGGACCTCGCACCATCGGACGGCGTCCGTCACCTTGGTCGAAGTGAGAGCGCAGCATCCCGCGGCGTTCTCCCACCGCGGCACGGAGCGTGGAGCGAGAGTTCTCGCCCAAGAAGAGGAGCACTCTCGGATCGAGTCCTCGTGAAAGCGTCCCCGCCCTCGCGGTGTCGACGACGGAGACCGAGACACCGGTCGCACATTCCCCTTCTTGCACGATCGAGGCAGCCCGCGGGCATTGCGCGTACTCATGAGGCGGCCGTCGCTCCACTCACCGAGTTCGAAACGAGAGGAAGGGTGGGACGACCATGTGTCTACTGATCACACTCATGCTGCTCGGTCCCAGGTTCGCGATCCTGGTCTGGTGGCCGGTGGACCCCGTGCGTTGGGAGGCGGCGTTCGCCTCCTTCTGGGTGCCGTTCCTCGGGTTCCTGGTCGTCCCGTGGACCACGCTGACATACGTGGCCGTTGCCCCGACCGGTGTGGTCGCCGGGTTCGACTGGTTCTGGCTGAGCATTGCGCTCGTCACCGATCTCGCCAGCCTCTCCGGTGGTGCCTACAGGAGCCGTGTACGACTCCCACGGTACGCAAGGTGAGCGTCGTGCAGACAATTGGAAGGCCCTTCGGAATGGAGCGGCGCCGGCACTTCGAGCGGTAGGACCCGGCCCACAGGTCGGAGATCGTCGACGCTCCCCCAGGCCGGGCGACGCGCAGCTTGACCCCCGACACGTGCGGGGGATGGCAGCGATCCGCCTGCTCCGCTCCGCGGCCACTACGGCCGATCCCGATCGTTGTAGCGAATCAGGTACTCGGGCCCCGGCATTCGGATGCCGGCTTCGTCGAGTGACCGCTTCGCTTCGACTGCGACAGCGTCGAGGGTCCGCGAGTCCGACTCGAGGTCGGGGTTGTGCCACCAGCGAAGTGAAAGCGTGACGGTTCCCGTGACGAATCCCCGGACCAGCACGCAGGGAGCCGGCTCCGGATGGACCCCCTCCACGGAAGATGCCGCGCGAACGAGCAGGGGTTTGACCTCCGCCAGGTCCGCGGCATTGTCGATGTTGAGCTCGATTTCCGACCGTCGTCGTCCCAGCGCGGTGAAGACGACGACGGGGGCGGAGAGCACGTCCGTATTGGCGATGTGGACCCGCCTCCAGTCTCTCGTGCGGAGCACGGTGGTGCGAGCCGTCACCGCCATGACTTCTCCTGTGTATCCATTCGTCATGATCTCATCCCCCACGCTGAAGGCCGGGCGCGACTCGATCAGCAGCCCCGCGGCCGAGTTCGAGACCAGCGGCCGGAGCGTGAGCACCGTCACGAGGATCACCAACAGGATCGTGACCGTGAACCACTCGGCATTCACGCCGATGCGGCTCATCGAGATCGCCAGCGCAATGACCAGGACGACGCCGCGGCTGGCTCGCCCGGCGAGTCTGGCGGCGGACGGCGGGGCGGAGGGAATCCGGTGGACGACCCGCCATGCGACTCGAGCCGCAGCTGCCGAGAGTGGCCAGCTGACGGCCATCACGCCCACGGCAATCAAAATGTCCCAACCCGTCACGGACGACGTATCGACGATTTCGTCGACGTTCCCGCCCGATTGAGCAACAACCTGTACTCGGAGGATGAATGCCAGCATGGAACCCCCACGATCTCTGCGGGCAATTGGCTATGGACTATCAGCGTCTGTCAACGACCCCGGTTCACCACTCAGAGAATCAGCATGAGCGGGCCGCTGCGGATGACCGAGGTGTTCCCTCCGAGGAAAGGACTCGACGACCGCCGGCGTCGCGGCAAACGCGGCACGGCTACCGATGGTGACTGGCGGAAGGAGCATCAACCGTCGCCAGAGGTGTCGGACGGTGGCGCTTGCGTCGTTGCGACCGGCTCGGTCGGCTGAGTGCTGCCGCCACCATCGTCACCGCTCTGGTTGGCGAGAACGACGACCACGACGACGACGGCGATGATCCCAAGCACGACGGCGATCACCGTCCCAATGGGTGATCGCGGAGCCTCCTGGGTGATCTGGAGCGGTGCCGGCGTGGCGGCAGGCATGCTGGCCGTGCCCGGAGCCGGCGGTACGAAGACCATGTCACTTGGTGGCTCGTCGGTGGCGTTGGCGCCACCGCTGCTCACTTGGTTCGTCCATTGCTGGCCGTCCCAGTAGCGACTGGCGTACCTGCCGGTTGGATCGCGGTACCAGCCGGGATCCATCGTGCTCATGACGTGCTCCTTCCTGTCGTCCTCGTGTCGGTGCACTGAGTTCTGCTGCCCACCGGCGTCACAGTGTGTGGTGGGAGGCGAGTCGCGCCTCGCCTCCCACACACGTTCAGGCCGTGTCGATCGCGGCGGCCGTCGCCGCCTTGAACTCGTCCTCGCCGGCCAGACCCTCGAGGGTCTCGAGCGCTTCGTCGCTCAGGTCGCTCATGATGATCTCGCCCGAATACCCCTCGGTTGCGTCTGCGACGACCTCCCAATCGGCGCTCTTCACAACCAGCGCCAAGGCCGACTGGTCCGCTCCCATGGCCTCATCGAGGACCTTCTTGAGTTGGCGACGGTCGCCGGATCGCCCGAAGCCGATGAGGCTGCCAAGGACGAGACCTCCGAGCGGCGCGCTCACCGCGACGGCGCCGATGACAAGGCCGAGGACGCCTCCCTTGCCGGTGCCCACGAAGCCTTCGTTGTTCATCTTGATCTTGCCGCCGCTCCCGCGGGTGAAAACCGCGGCTTCCTTGATGTCGAGCGCCTTCTCCTTCTGGAGCGCCTTCAGACTGTTGAACACTGCCTGGGCGCTGGCCGGGCCGTCGTACACCGCGACGGCGAAGCTGCAGTTGTCTGCCATCGGTTTGCTCTCCTCTGTAGGCGATGGGCGTGGGAAGACGTCGCGTCCCCGCCATCTCACCTTGAGCGAAGACTGGGTTACGCAACTACACCCACCTTGGGTGACGGCTATGTGGCCCACGCCCGTGCGCCGACAGACCAGCTGCGGAGGGCAGCCTCGCCCGGGCCCGATTCGTGCGTTTGGACCACGTTGCGCTAGGTGGGTGCGTTGCACTGTCGAAGCGGACGAAGGTCCGTCGGCGCACAACTCGAACGGGCGACACCGGTGTTGCCGTCGCTGCTCACAGACAGCACGAGACACGCGAGCCGATCGACCCAGAGGTCGTCAGATGACAGCATCTGATTGCCCGAGTGCGGTCCGACTTCAGCCCCGACGCCACCCTTCGGCGCGTACGCCAAGAGCATCGTCGCTGTCATGGCCGGTCTGGCGCTGGTCAGCGCCCTCACCCTGGTGGGGATGGGCCGGCGGGGACCAGGCGAGGAGGGTTCGGGTCGAAGGTCGGCCTGCCCTGCGGTCGCTGACCCCGATCGGTCTGATGACGGCCGGCGAAGTGGTGCCGGTGGACCTGCCTCCTACCCGGCCACGTTGAACACGTCGTACGCCCCCCGGAGGCCGCCGTCCCCTGTCCACTGGTTCTCGCTCCCGAAGGCAGGTGACCGGGCCGCAGCTCCGGCCTAAGGTCAGTGCCACCCGCGTCTGACACCTTGCGAGCCGAAACAGGACATGCGCGAGCGGCCCAGTCCTGGGCGAGGGAGCCCCCGCACAGATGACTCACCCCCCGGAGCGATATGGGGCACTCCGTTCCGAGCCGAACCGGCACTATGCACTACCAGGCCGATATCTCGAGGACGACGGAACGGTGATCAGCGTTCGAGGCCGGGAGCGTCCCGACCGACGGCCCGTTCTGCGGTTCGCTGTTGAGCGGCTCGGTGTTGGATCTCGGCGAGCCGCTGCCAGACGCGTTGCTCGTGCCCCGGCCGTTCAGCGGGTCCAGGCTCGGCGGCGCCGGGTTCCGGTCTCGCGCCGCGCGTCGGGTCCGGTGTCCTGTCGAGCCGGGTGGTCTGCAGCGACGACCACACCGGCACCGCCGCCGGGTCGGCATCGAGCTGCTGTCTGCGAGCCATGGCGGGGTAGTCGATCCAATCCCGCGCCAGGCTCTGGGTGAGCACGTCGACGGCAGTCTGACTGCCGTCGGTGACGACGTAGGCATGATTGGCCACTCGGCCTCGGGTCATGGGCGTGTAGACGCCGCGGGTATCGGTGGGAGCATCGAGGTATAGAAGGGCGGTGTCGACGGTGCGGCCT
>DKBA01000024.1 GCA_002450985.1 Acidimicrobiia bacterium UBA6912 | reverse complement strand
CGGGTCGATCTCGTAGGCATCCTCGGCGTAGACCGAGGCGGGACCACCGGACAGGATGATGCCGGCAGGGGCGAGCCCCCTCACCGCATCGGCGGAGATGTAGCGGGGCACGATCTCGGAATAGACGTGCGCCTCGCGCACCCGGCGGGCGATGAGCTGGGCGTATTGGGCGCCGAAGTCGACGACGAGGACCTTGTCGAAGTCACCGCTCGAGGCGTGGCCTGCCGGGCCGGTCGTCATGCCATCCCCACGCCCTGGCTGCGCTGCAGCTTCTTGCCCTCGGTCTGCAACGCGGGCGCCACCATCACCTCGGCCTTCTGGAACTCCTTGACGTTGGCGTAGCCGGTGGTCGCCATCGACACCCGGAGCGCCCCGAAGAGGTTGCGGCGGCCGTCGTTCTCGTGGGCGGGCCCGACGAGGATCTCGCGCAGCGAGCCGAGCGTCGTCGTCTCCACCCTCGCCCCGCGCGGCAGGGTGGGATGGAAGGTGGCCATGCCCCAGTGGAACCCGCTGGCCGGCGCCTCCTCGGCGGCGGCCAGTGGTGAGCCGATCATGACGGCATCGGCGCCGCAGGCGATCGCCTTGGCGACGTCGCCGCCGGTGCGCATGCCGCCGTCGGCGATGACGTGGACGTAGCGGCCGGTCTCCTCGAGGTAGCGGGTGCGGGCGCCGGCGGCGTCGGCGATGGCCGTCGCCTGCGGCACGCCGATACCCAGCACGCCGCGCGAGGTGCACGCCGCCCCCGGACCGACCCCGACGAGGACGCCGGCGGCTCCGGTGCGCATGAGGTGCAGAGCTCCGGAGTACGAGGCACAGCCGCCCACGATCACGGGCACGTCCATCGAGGCGATGAAACGGTTGAGGTCGAGCGGTTCCTCACGCGACGACACGTGCTCGGCCGACACGACGGTGCCCTGGATCACGAGGATGTGCAGCCCGGCATCGAGCGCCAGATGCGCCCACTTGGCGACGTGCTGCGGCGTGAGGCTCGCCGCCGTGATGATGTCTGCGGCCCGCATCTGCTCCACCCTGCGGCCGATGAGCTCCGGCTTGATCGGCTCCTGGTAGAGCTCCTGCATGCGGCGGGTCGCCTTGTCGGCGGGAAGGGAACGGATCTCCTCGTACACCGGCAGCGGGTCTTCGTAGCGGGTCCACAGCCCCTCGAGGTTGAGCACCCCGAGCCCGCCGAGCCTGCCGATCTCGATGGCGGTCTCCGGGCTCACCGCAGAGTCCATCGCGGCCCCCAGCATGGGCAACTCGAACGTGTAGGCGTCGATCTCCCACTCCAGGCTGACGTCGTCTGGATCGCGCGTCCTCCGCGACGGCACGATGGCGATGTCGTCGAAGCCCCAGGCGCGACGACCGGATTTGGCAATACCGATCTCGATCTCCATGGGAAAGGGGACCTCCACCCTCGAGAGTTGTCCAGCGCCCGCCGAGCGTACCACCGGGCGGCGCGAGGCCGGTGACAGCGGTCAGATCTTGGGGAGCCGGAACCCGGACTTGGCGATCACCCGATCGCGCGACTCCTCCGCCGTCCTCCGCACTGCAGGCCAGTCGACGTGCTGCAACTCGCCGTGGCGTTTCATCACCCTGCCGGCGATGAGCACGGTGTCCACGTTGCCCGTGTCCATCCCCGCGACGACTGCGGTGGCGGGGTCGTTGAGCGGTGTCACGTTCATCCTGTCGGTGCGAAGCATGATGAGATCGGCGTGCTTCCCCGGCGTGAGGGTCCCCGTCTTGGCATCGAGACCGTTTGCCCTCGCGCCCTCGACGGTGGCGCAGGCCAAGACGTCCCGAGCCCTCATCGGAGCTTTCCCCTGGACTGCGGCCTGCGTGCGTTGGAGCGCCAGCACCGATCGCATCTGGTTGAACATGTCGCTGGGGACATTGGTCTCGACGTCGACGCTGAGGCTGGGCGGCAGGCCGCGGTCGAGGAACTTCTGGATGGGCGGCATGCCGTGCCCCATCATCATCTCCACCGGGGAGGCCAACGACACCGTCCCGCCGGTGTCGACGATCATCTGGATCTCGGTGTCGTTCAGCGTCGTGCAGTGGATGTACGTCGTGTCGGGNNAGCATCTGGTCCTTGGTCGAGAAGTGCTCCGTCGCGGCACGCACGAACCAGCTCGGCTGGCGCTCCTCCCACTTGCCCCACCACGGGAAACCGTAGGCGAAGACGGCTCGCATACCCGAGTCGTCGAGGGCTTGGATGACGGCGTCGGTGTGGGCCGGCGAGCCCTGGATGTGCGACCAATCGAGCAGGGTCGTCACGCCCGCATCGATGGCGCCGAGCGCCGACACCAGGTTGCCTACGTACGCGTCCTCAGGACGGAACGCCGGCGCCAGCTTGTGGAGCACGAACGAGATGTAGCTGGTCCGCCCCTCCAGCGGAACATCCGTGCCGATGTTGCGCAGCAATCCCTCCCAGATGTGGCGATGGGTGTCGACGAAGCCGGGCATCACGATCATGCCGGTCGCATCGATGACGTCGGCATCTGCCGCCGCGAGTCCCCTTCCCACCTCGACGATCTTCCCCCCATCGACGAGCACGTCGCCGCCGGAGACGTCGCCGATCGCCGGGTCGAGCGTGAGGACGATGCCGTTCTTGATGAGGGTCCGGCCGGTCGGCGCAACGGAGAAGTCGATACCCTCGGGATAGAAGACGGGGATCTGCGCCCCTTCCGCCACTCGGCTGCCCACCACGAGGCGGCGCGCCCTACGGAAGTTGCGCTTGACCAGCTCCTTGAGGTCGCCCACCTGGAACAGGATGATCCCGGCCAGCACCAGGACGCCGATGATCATCGAGCCGTCGTCCGGCGACAGCCCCAAGAAGGGCAGCACGGTGATGATCAGGGCGAGCAGGACCGCCGCCACCGTGCTCCCCACGAACGTTGCCCGGCCGCCGCCCAGCGACGCCCCGCCGAGAACTGCGGCGGTGATGCTGTTGAGGGCGAACGGCGACCCGATCTGGGCGTTCCCGATCGGGGACCGGGCCATCACGAAGAAGGCCGCCACCGCGGCGAAGCCGCCAGAGAGCAGCAGGGCCCGCACCCGCACCCAGTTGGTCGTGATGCCGCCCCGCTTGGCGGAACGCTCGTCGAAGCCCACCGCCCTCACCTCGAGACCCGACCCGGAAGCGTGTAGCCAGAGATCGAGCAGGCCGGCGCCGAGGACGATCACGATGAAGGCGATCGGCACAGGCCCGATGCTCGCCTTGAGGAACGACACGAAGCCCTCGTTGATGATCCCTTGGGCAGTAGGGCGCATCGTCAACGAAACCCCATCGAGGATGCTCAACGTGGCCAGGGTGGCGATGAGCGACGGGATCCTCACGCCGCGGATCAGACCGGCGTTGACCAGACCGAGGCCGAGGCCGCAGCCGACGATGGCGAGAACGCCCAGTGCGATCTGTGCTCCAGAGGCTTCGGCACCGATGAGGAAGGAGCCGGCCACGACCCCGAAGCTGATCATGGCCCCGACGGACAGGTCGAGGTAGCCGACCAGGATGGCGTGGGTCTGGGCGATCGCGGCCAGCGCCAGCGGCATCGCCAACAGCAGGATGTTCGAGATGTTCGCTTCGTTGATGAACCCTTCGAAACGGGTGGTCGTGTACCAGAGAAGGGCGACGATCAGCAACACCTGGAGTGCCACCGGCATCCACAGCCGGACCTTGACCAGCTTGCGCCACTTGTTCCGGTCGCGGGCGTTGCGCAGCGCCTTGCGGACGAGCTGCCTGGCCCGGTCGACTCTCGTGGTCGTGAGCTCGGCGGTCACCGCGCCTCCCCGGACGTCGGTGCTTTGGGCATCGCAACCCCCAGCGGCGATCTCGCCGCCTTCGACATCCCAGGGCCGCGGACGATGGCCTCGACGATGCGGACCTCGTCGAGCTCGTCTCCGGGTATCTCCTCGATGATCGTGCCGCGCGACATGACGAGGACGCGGTCGCAGAGCCCGGAGAGCTCGATGGGATCACTCGATTTCACCAGCAGGGCGGCACCGGCGTCGCTGCGGGCCCGCAGCGCCTTGTAGATGTCGAAGCGGGACCCCACGTCGACTCCCTGGGAGGGCTCGTAGGCCAGAATCACTGACGGCTCCTTGAGGAACGAGCGGGCGACGGAGACCTTCTGCTGGTTTCCCCCGGAGAGGAACTCCACGGGCTGGTCGAGCGACGGCGTCCGGATCTCCAGCTCGGCGACGAGTCGGTTCACGGCGCTGCGCTCCGCTCCCCTCCGAAGGACGCCGAACCGGGAGAATCGGTGGAGCGACTGGATGGTGGCGTTGACCTTGACGCCGAGGACGCCCATGAGGGCCTCCTCCTTGCGGTTGCCAGGGAGCAGCATGATGCCGGCACCCACCGCTTCGTGAGTGGAGATCAGCGTCAGCTCCTTGCCGTCGCAGGCGACTCGACCTGCGCGGGGCGGCACCCGGCCGGCGAGGCAGTCGAAGAGCTGCGGCTGACCGTTGCCCTCGGCCCCGGCGATCCCGACGATCTCACCGCTGTGCAGCGTGAAGCTGACCGGCCCGAACGCCTGCCCCTGGAGACCGTCGACGACGAGCACCTCTTCTGGCTCTCTCGAGGTGGGAGCAGGCGGAGGGAACGCCGCCTCGAAGGGACGGCCGACGATTCTCTCCACCAGCTCCGGCTCGGTGGTGGCGCGGGCGTCGAACGTCCCTTGGTGCTGCCCGTCGCGGAGCACCGTGATGCGATCGGCTACCTCCAGTACCTCGGGAAGGCGGTGACTGACGTAGACGACGCCGACCCCGCCGTGTCGGCATGCCACGATGGTGCGGTGCAGGGCCTCGACCTCGTCGGGGCCCAAGGCCGTCGTCGGCTCGTCGAGGAGCAGCACCTTCGGGTGGGTGACCAGCGCCTTGGCCACCTCGAAGAGCTGGCGCTCGGCCATGGTCAGAAACCCCGTCGGGGCGTCGGGGAAGAGCTCGAGGTCGAGGTCGAACTCCGTGAGGACCTGTCGTGCCCATTTCTTCCGCTGCCAGAAGGGCGGCCGCTGGTCGGGCGGGGCGGCGTAGTAGAGGTTGTTCTTCACGGGCTCGGCGTGGACGGACGAGCCGTCTTGGTACGCCATGGCCAGCCCCAGCTTCCGGGCGAGAGCGGGCGAGTCGCGCTTCAGCTCCTCACCCCCGATGCGGACGGTGCCGAGATCGGGGTCGACGAACCCCGAGGCGATCCCGAGGAGGGTCGACTTGCCCGAACCGTTCTCGCCGACGAGCGCGTGGATCTCGCCGGCGCGGCAATCGAAGCTGACGTTGGTCAGCGCTCGCACCGCGCCGAACTGGCGGGACACGCCCTCCATCTCGAGCACGAGCTCGGGACTCACCGACGCTCCTCCGGGACCGCCGGGGGCGATCACCCGCCGAACATCTCCGCCAGGATGGCGTCCGGCGCCAGGGAGGTCCCCGACACGACCTCGTTCACCCGATCCGGGTTGCAGTCGGCATCCGTGACCTGCCGCATCACGTGCGGGACGATGATCTGGCCGGGCACGTCTGCCCCCTTGAGCGCCAGCATCGCCGCAGTCACCGCCGTGCGTGACTGGAAGTTGCCGCCGGCCGAATACCAGATGTTGTAGGTCGGCTCACCGCGTGCCGCCCAGTCGCAGAACAGCGTCTGCTCGTCGGTGCGCAGCGCAACGGTCAGGTTCTGCACCGGGATGTTGAGCTCGTCGTACGCCTGGAGGGCGGTGAAGAGCCCGTCGGAGTACTCGTAGGCCCATCCGGCGATGCCGGGATTCGTGGTGAGCAAGCCGCGCACCGCATCCAGGGCGAACGTGTTCACCCAGAAGGTGTCTCCCGTTGTCGAATTCTCGTCTGCCGGCGGGTTGACCAACTCGACGCCGTCGGCGAGCGCGGCTACGGCACACTGCTGCCAGCCGAGCGTCAGTGCGTTGCCGGGCGTGCCACCCAACATCCCCACCTCGCCGCTGCCCACTCCGTCGTTCAGGACCTGGGCGAAGCTCTGACCGAGCGCACACAGATCCTCACCGACCACCGAGGTGTAGTCCTCGCCCGGAGTCAAGGCACCTTGCTGACCGGGCAGCCCCACGTAGCCGGCAGAGAACGAGACGTACGGGATGCCGGCGGCCTCGGCCTCGGAGATCACACCGGCGAGCGCCACTCCGAAGTCGGGATACCCGACGATGAAATCGACGCCGCGTTGCACCAGGAAGCGGATCCCGTTCTCGTGAACCGCCGGGTCCGGATCGAAGTTGGCAGCCGTCGAGACGATGGTCCCGATCTCCGGGTAGGTGAGCGCCTGGAGGATCGCCTCCATGTGGCTCACCCCGCGCCACACGTTCACCGTGTCGCCGCCCCCATCGGCGTACCCCATCACGAGGTCGCCGCCGCTCCCGGTGTCGCACTCCTGGTTGCGCCAGCACTCCATCGCCTTGTCGATGGTGGCCTGATCCAGGTCCTGGTGGGCCCGCGCGATGGACGCGAGCACGATGTTCCAGCTCGCCTCGTCAGACGGCTCCACCGGACCCAGGGCCTTGGCCACAAGGGCCGGATCAGCCGTGGCCGGATCTTCGCCGTACTCGCCCAGCGAGCCGGCCGCAGCGGCCACCGTCGTAGTGCTCACACCCCCGGCCGCGGCAGTCGTCGTGGTCTCGCCACCGGTCGCGGCGGTGGTCGTCGTTTCCTGCGCCGCCGCGCTCGTGGTGGTTTCTTCAACCGAATCGTCGTCGCCGCCACACGCGGCCGCCACGAGGGCCATGACGGCGATCAGGGCGATGATCGTTCTCAGCCTCATTCGTGTTCCTCCTGTTGATACGCAAGGGGCCCCGTCTCCGGTGCTCCCGTCGCGTGATCGGTTGCCTGTCGCTTCCTCACGTCGTGTTCCCGGTCGAGCCCCGCTCCTCCGCGGGGACGAGAGCCGGTCTTCGTCGCTCACGCATGAGCTGCTCGACACCTTTGATGATCCGGTCCCCGGACACCAGCATCCCGCCGATGATGACGATCCCGAACACCACGAACTGGAGCGCCGTCGCCAGCCCCAGCGAGCGCATCATCTGATTGAGGCCGGTCAGGAAGAAGGCGGCGACCAGCGTGGAGAGCGGGCTCGCCAAACCGCCCGTCAGGCTGGCCCCACCGATGACGACAGCGGCGATGGGTCCGAGAAGGTACGGCGACCCGATGTTCACGCCGGGGTTGCGCAGCAGCCCGGCGAGCGCGACGCCGGCGACGGCATAGAACATCGCCGCGACGACGTACACGAGGATCTGGTTGAGCGTCACCCGAACCCCGACCACCTGTGAGGACACCGGGTTGGCCCCGACCACCTGGAACCTGCGCCCCGCGGTCGTGTAGCGGAGGGCGACGACCAGCAGCGCGGTGACGACCAACCCGATCCAGAAGATCGGACTCACCCCCAGGATCCGGGTCGAGGTCCACTCGGACAGGGCCGTGGGCACGGGACTTTGCACCGGGAAGGTGCGCACGTACCTGCTGAGCACCCCGACGACGACCTGGCCGACCGCAAGGGTGACGATGAGAGGGTTGAGCTTGAGGCCGCCGATGAGGACGCCGTTGACGAGCCCGATCGCAGCAGCGGCTGCCAGAGCGACGAGGAACGCCATCCAGATCCGGTCGTCGCTCTGTTCTCCGACGCCGACCATGATCATGGCCGCAAGCGTGAGAGTTCCCGGCGTGCTCAGGTCGATGCCGCCGGTCATCACCACGAGCATCTGGCCGAGCGCCGTGATCCCGAGCAGCGCCCCGAACGGGGCGATNNGTAGACCGGCATGTAGCGTGAAGCGACGACGAACGCGGTGAGAGCCGACGGCGGTGCCGTCCGGGTCGTCATGACCGTTCCCTCCCGGCGTCGGCGAGGAGCCCGGCGGCAGCAGCGACCTCCCGGTGGGCGACGGCGGCGAGGTTCCGAGCCCGGGCGACGTCCGCGGTGAGCGCGCCATGTGCGACGACCGCCCGGCCCCCGACCAGGACCCAGTCGACGTTGGACGTGTCCATGCCCCACACCACTGCGCCGATGGGGTCGTTGACCGGCGCAATGTTGGGCCGGTCGGTGCGGAGCACGACGACATCGCCCTGCTTGCCCGGGCGCAGGGAGCCGGTGACGTCCCCGAGGCCTGCCGCCCGGGCCCCCTCGACGGTTGCGTAGCGGATGACGTCCCGCGTGGTGAGCAGGTTGGGGACGCCGCCCTTGCCCGCGAGCTTCAGGTCGAAGAGGGTGGCGTGCTGCAGCGAGTTGGCGGCGCGCATCTGGGCGAAGATGTCGCCCGGCGCCTCCATCTCGCTTCCGACACCGAGACCGGGCCGGATGCCCCTGTCGATGAGTCCTTGGAGCGGCGGTGATCCGAATCCCTCGGTCATCTCCAGTGCGGGGGTGAGCGCCACCATGGCCTTCGCCGCCGCAACGGCGTCCAAGTCCCGATCGTCCAGGTTGGTGCAATGGACGAGGGTGACGTCCTCGCCGAGCAGTCCCTGATTACCCACCTCGGCTACGACGCCGCGGGATGCAGGGTCGGTGCCGACGTGGGCGTGGATGCGCAGACCCGCGGCGCGAGCCATCGCCCACTCGTCCGTGACGGTGGCGCGACCGTCTCGATCGAGATCGCTCGAACCGAGAGCGAGCGTCAGGTCCGGCCCCCGGTCCTCCTCCGCAAGGGCTCGCAGACCGGCTGCGTCGCGGGTGGTGGTGGGCCCCCAAGCGGCCTGGGCCAAGATGAAGACGGTCCGAAGGCCGGCGTCGGCGTGCGCCTGCAGCGCCGCCTCGACGAAACCCCCCTCGGCCGGGACGTCCGCCCAGTCGACCACGGTGGTGATGCCCGCCTCGGCCGCTCCGAGGAGCCCGGCGAGCGTTGCTGCGTAGAGGTGGTCCGCGGTGTGGTGGCGACCAACGATGGACGGCGAGACCGCCTGCCCGGCGTTGCGGAACAGCGAGTGCCATGCATGCCGGTGTGTGTCGACGAACCCAGGCATGACGATTGCGTTGGACGCGTCGATCGTGTCTGCGTTGCGAGCGCGCAGCGCCGTTCCCACCTCGGTGACGACACCGTTCTCGATCAGGACGTCCGCAGACGTCATGTTGCCCACCGACCGGTCGAGCGAGAGGACGGTGCCGCCCTTGATGAGCACGCGCACGCTCATGCCCTCCGCCTGCCGTCCATCGCGTCGATGACCGTCTCGGCTATCCGATCGACGGACGGTATCGCCAGATCCTCGAGGTAGTCGGACGCCGGCAACGGGATGTGCGGCGTCGTGATCCTGATGCTCGGGCCGTCGAGGTCCCAGAACGCCTCCTCATCGACGATCGACACGATCTCGGCGCCCCAGCCGCAGAGACGGGGATTCTCCTCCACCGTGAAGAGTCGCCCCGTCTTGGCGACCGAGCCCAGGATCGTCTTCGTGTCGAGCGGCACGAGCGAGCGCAGGTCGATGACCTCTGCCGAGATCCCGGCCCGGGCCAGTCGGTCGGCCGCCTCCACGGCGCGAGGAACCATCAGGGCGAGGGCGACGACGGTGGCATCGCTTCCGTGACGGACGACCCGGGCCGTGCCCAATCGGTCGGCGATCTCGCCATCGGGCACGTCCGCCTTGGTCGCCATCAGGGACTTGTGTTCGAAGAACACCACCGGGTCCGGGTCGCGTACCGCAGCCGCCATGAGCCCGACTACATCCCCGGGGTTCGACGGGGCCACGACCTTCAGCCCGGCGATCATCATGCACCAGTTCTCCACGGACTGGGAGTGCTGGGCCCCGAATCGGGCGCCACCGCCGTTCGCCGTCCGCACCACGAGCGGGAAGCTGACCTGGCCGTTGGTCATGTACCGGCTCTTGGCGACCTGGTTGGCGAGCATGTCGAAGCACACGGCAAGGAAGTCGGAGAACATGATTTCGGCGATGACCGGAACGCCGGTCATCGCGGCGCCCATCGCAGCCCCGAGGATCGCCTGCTCGGAGATGGGAGTGTCGCGGACACGGTCGGGGCCGAACTCGTCGAGGAGACCGACGGTCGTCTTGAACACGCCCCCGGCCGCAGCGATGTCCTCGCCGAGCATGACGAGGCGCGGGTCGCGCCGCATCTCCTGAGCGATCCCGCGGGCGACCGCATCGCGGTAGCTCAGTTCCGCCAACTCGAACCTCCGTTGGCCCACACCTCGGTGACGAGCGAGTCTTCTCGCGGTGGTCTGCCCGCCTTGGCGAACTCGGTGGCAGCATCCACTGCGGCCGCCGCCTCGCGCTGGATCGCGGTGAGACGGCCCTCCTCGGCACCGAGGGAGAGCAACCGAGCGTGGTAGAGGGGGATAGGGTCGTGCCGCTTCCATGCCTCCACCTCCTCGGGCGGGCGGTACCTGCCGGGATCGGCGCGGGAGTGACCGCCCGAGCGGTAGGTCACGGCCTCGATGAGCGACGGGCCGCCCCCCGACCGCGCCCGGGCGAGTGCCCGTGACGCGGTCAGATAGACGACGTCCGGGTCGTTGCCATCTATCAGGATCGGCTCGAGACCATACGCGCAAGCCCGGTCGGCGGCAGGATGTGCCACGGCCGTCACCACATCGATCGGCGTGTATTCCATGTAGAGGTTGTTCTCGCAGACGAAGACGACCGGGAGATCCCACACCTTCGCCAGATTGACCGCCTCGTGGAAAGCGCCGATGTTGGTGGTTCCGTCGCCGAAGAACGCCACGGACACCTGGCCGGTGCCTCGCATCTGCGCCGACCATGCTGCACCGTTGGCGATGCACAGATGCGCCCCGACGATGGCGTAGGAGCCCATCATCCCGTTGGCGACGTCGGTGAGGTGCATCGAGCCCCCCTTGCCGCCGAGGATCCCGTTCTCCCGGCCGAGCAGCTCGGCCATCGCCGGGCCGAGCTCCATCCCCCGAGCGAGGGAGTGCGCATGGCCGCGGTACGTGGCGAAGGTGTAGTCGTCCGGCCGCATCGCCGCCCCGAACCCGGCGGCGACCCCCTCCATGCCGAGCGACAGGTGACTGGTTCCCTTGACGAGGTTCTGCATGAACAGGTCGTAGGCGCGCTTCTC
>DKBA01000225.1 GCA_002450985.1 Acidimicrobiia bacterium UBA6912 | reverse complement strand
AGGGCGCGAGCGGCGATCGCCTGCGCCGCGCTGTACTCGGGATCGAGCATCACCGCGGTGGCTTCCGTCCCCAGCGCTCGAAGCAGCTCGAGCTTCGCCGCCGTCAAGGCGGCGGCAGGGAGCCGCCCCGGGTCCTCGGGGTCGAGCACGGCGCGCATCGAGTCGCGGTGGTCGATGGCGAGGATCGTGAAGACGCCTGCTGCAGTCGACGTCGCCGACAGGCCGCGGATCTTGCCGGGCGAGAGGGGTGCCGGTGCGGGGAGATTCGTCACAGACCACCCCTCTCGCCGGCAAAGCGCATCACCTCGTCCTCGGTCGGGAAGGCCGCCGAGCAGCCGTGCCGGGTCACGACGATGGCGCCGCACGCGTTGGCGAACCGGGCCGACTCCCGCCACCCCCATCCGGCGAGGCGGCTGCGGATCAGCCCCGACGCAAACGAATCGCCTGCGCCGACGGTGTTCAGCACTTCGACGGGAAACCCGGGCACGTCGACGGCTCCCTCGGCGGTCATCACCGTGACGCCGCGCGGCCCACGCTTGAGCACGATCACCTCGACGATGTCGCCGGCGAGCAGCGCGGTGAGCTTGCGCCCCAGTTCCTCGTGGTCGGTGTCGTGCAGCGGCGACCCGCCGACGACGCCGTCTGGCTCGTCGGCGAGGGCGGCGAAGAACTCCTCCTCCGTCCCGATCACGACGTCGACCAGCGGGAAGACCGATCGCAGGGTCAGCCCGTAGGCCCGGGGGTCGCTCCAGTCCGTCGGGCGCAGGTCGAGGTCCATGTAGGTGGTCAACCCGCGCGACTCGCCCTGCTCCGCACAGAAGCGGGCGGCGTCGGCACAGGTGCCGCGACTGAAGGCGTTGCCCGAGAGCATCAGCGCTCGCACCGCGGTGAAGGGCAGCTCGGCGGCGTCAGCCACCGTGAGGTGGATGTCGGCGGGGTCCTCGCGGTAGAACGAGAGCGGGAAGTGATTCGGCGGCTGCACGCCGAGGAGTGCAAGCGAGGTGAGCTTGCCGGGTTTACGGGCGACGTGGTCGGTGATGACGCCCTCGTCACGGAAGTACCGCAGCACGTAGTCCCCGACGCGGTCGTCGCCGACCGCGGTGAATGCGATGGACCGCAGCCCGAGCCTGCTGGTGCCGATGGCGATGTTGCTGGGGCTGCCTCCGACCATCGCGTCGAACGAGGTCACATCCTCGAACGCCGCTCCTATGTCGCGCGAGTAGAGATCCATGTTGACGCGGCCGACGGTGATGAGGTCGGCGGTCATCGCGGCGTCTCCCCTGCGCGTGGGATGGGGCTGGGACCGGCCCCCGGTACCGACTGGTCATAGTGGACGACCGAGCCCGTCATGATGCCCGACTCGTCGGAGGCGAGGAAGGCGATGGCCCGGCTCACCTCGTCGAGCTTGATGAGCTGGCCGAACGGGAGTCGTGCCTCGGCCTCCTCGAGCCAGCCGTCGGTGGCTCCATGCGCCGAGCGCTGGATGGCGTCCTCGCCGGGCGTGTCCATCCACCCCGGGTTGAGGCAGTTCACGCGGATGCGGTCCCACGCCACGGAATACGCCACGTTCTTGCTGAGCGCAGCCAGCGCCGCCTTCGATGCGGCGTACGGGGACAGGAAGGGAACGCTGCCTGCGGAGGCCACCGAGCCGACGTTCACGATCGTCCCTGCGATCCCCTCCCGCCGCATGATGCGGATCGCCCCCTGCATGAGGAGGAAGGGAGCCCGAACGTTGACGGCGAACATCCGGTCGAAGAGGTCAACGTTCGTGTCGACGATGGATCCTCTCGCAGTGAGCCCTGCGGCGTTGACGAGAACGTCGAGGCGCCCGAAGCGCTCGTCGACGGCGGCGACGAGGTCGGTGCACGCCGTCGCGTCGGCGAGGTCGGCGGGCACGAAGACGGCGTCGGCGCCGACGGCACGCAACTCGGCGACGACTGCGGCGCCGCGGTCGGCGTTGCGTCCGGTGACGGCGATGCCGGACGCACCCTCCTCGGCGAAACGCCGGGCAACCGCGGCACCGACTCCCTGGGTGCTCCCTGTGACGAGCGCGACCTTGCCCTCGAATCGGCGCATTCCCTCTCCTTCGGAAGGCTCGGGTCAGTATATTGAATGATGTTGGAACGTTCCACACCTTCTCGTGCCGAGCTCCCCGGAGATGCGACGCCGTGATCGCCCTGGTGGCCGTTGCCGCCTTCCTCATCGGCTTCGGCAAGTCGGGCGTCGCCGGCACGCTCGGCCCCTTCGTGACGGTGGTGATGGCGCTGGCGCTTCCCGCAGACGAGGCGATCGGGCTGCTGCTGCCGATGCTGATCGTCGGCGACGCCTTCACCGTGACGGCGCACTGGCGGCGCTGGGACCTCGCACTCCTTCGCCCGTTGGTGCTCGCCGCCATCGTCGGTATCGCCGCCGGGAGCGTGGTCATCGCCTCAGTCGACGAGGCGACGCTCCGGCGCGTCATCGCCGTGGCGATGCTGCTGTTCGTCGTGGCCTACGCCGGTGTGCGGCGGCTCCAGATCGCACCCGAGCGGGTGCCGAGGTACGCGTGGGTGGCCGGCGGCAGCGCAGGGCTGACGTCGACGCTCGCCCACCTCGGCGGTCCCCCGATCGTCGCCTACCTGCTCACGGCAGGCGTCGCCCCCCGCACGTTCGTCGGTACCTCGGCGGCCTTCTTCGCCGCTATCAATCTGCTCAAGGTCCCCGGCTACGCCTTCGCCGGCCTGCTGGACGGCGAGCTCATCGTCTCGACGGCGTGGGCGTGGCTGCTGCTCCCGGTTGGTGTCGTCGCCGGCCGCCTCCTCGTCGATCGCATCGACCGCACCTGGTTCGAGCGAGTGACGCTCGCCCTCCTCGCCGCCGGCTCCTTGGTCCTCCTCGTGACGTGATGGGCTGCAGGTGTGTCGCAAGCCTCTCTCACCCGGGAGGCGGCCCGCGCCGCCGGTCGGGCCAGAGGAGGCCCACGCCTGGGACTGCGGAACGACATCGAATCTCGGCCGTCCGGCATTGCCGGATCTAGGACGCAAGCGGGTGCGCCACATCGGACCTGGCGCTGAGCGATATGGGCGTTTGGCGCATGATCTCCTGAAGCGCACGCACCGGCGCCGTCGGGCGCTGGCGTAGGGCGCTGCGGCCACGACTGGCTCCGGACGTCAGTTGCGTGTGGTGCATTCGATCATGTAGCGGTAGAACTCATCGAGGGTGGTGGGGGGGTTGGTGGCGTCGACATCCGCCAATTCGTCGGCGAGGCGTTGTACTCGTGCGACATCGCCGACTTGCTCCCATGCGATGAAGGCGGTTGCCTCGAAGGCCATCGGGGCGGCGGCGAGCAGGTCGGCTGCTGCGACAAGTCGATCCCGGCTGATGAGCCAGCGTGCCAGGGGTTCGATCATGTGGACGAAGTGGTCCCCGGTCGTGGGATCGCCGACCAGAAATGCTTCATAGCCGGCATCATCGCTCGGCGCCGGCGTCGCCGCGAAGAAGGCGCGCATGGCGGCTTCGAATCGGTCCCATCGGTCGAGGCCAGCGGCAACTGAAGCGACCAGCAGCGGTTCTTCCAACGCGGCGGGCGGCAGTCCGATCAGGGCGTGGTACTCGTCGCTCCTCTGCACCGCTTCCTCTGCATCGTGGTACCTGTCGAGGTGACATTGGGTCCATGCTCGCCGCAGTTCGGCTTCGGCGGCGATATCCAGGTCGCCTCCGTCGATGAGAAGTCGGGCCGCCTCCCGGCACGCCGCCGCCGCAGCCGGGAGAGCGCCACGCAACGACTCGAAAGTAGCGAGGTATTCAAGCGCTCGGCCGCGAACCACCGGACGGGTCTCGCCGGCGAAGTCGACCATGGCGTGCAGCATCGCCTCCGCCTCGTCGCGCCGCCCGAGTTCATCGAGGAACAGAGCCCCGTTGCGGTACCGAGGCTCCGCCGGATATCCGAGCTCCACGAGGAGATCGACCGACGCCCGCCAGTACGACAGGCTTTCCGCCGCCTGCTTTGGTCCGAGTCTGCGACTCTTGCTGCTCTGCGGGAGGATGGCGAGGACCGAGTTGGCGATCTGGAGGGTGGCGGGATCGGTGATGTGTTGCACTTCCGCTTCCAGTCGCGTCCCGAGTCTCTCTGCGGCGGCGGGTCGGTCGAGTCGGTGCAGGAACGCAGCGTGGGCGAGGGCGGCGACGGCGACGTCGTTCAGCGGTGGCTCCAGCTGTTCCAGGATCCTCATGGCGGGTTCTCGCAGCGTGCGAGGATCGGCGACGTGGGGCCACAGCCGCCCGGCTGCGGCGACGAGTTCAAGCACGATGTCGGGTTGGTCGTGTTCGATGGCCCACGACGTTGTGGCGGCGATGGCGGGGGCCTGGGCTTGGAGGATGGGGAAGGCGCGGTGGGCGTACCCCATCAGGGCCAGGTGCCGCATCTCTCGGGCCAGCTCGACGAGCCATTGGGCGTGGCGTCGCTCGGCCGGCACCCGCTCCCCGGCTTCGTCGAGTCGCATGGCGGCGTATTGACGGATCGGTTCGAGGATGCGGAACGGGCCGCACTCGTCTTCTGGTGGCGACAACAACGAAAGGTCGACGAGGTCGTAGAGCAGGGGAGTCGGGGAATCGGTGTCGAGCACCACCGCGGCGCCGTCGACCGGGATCACGCCGGTGGGAAACACGGCGAGCTGGCGGAAGGTGTGTTGTTGGTGGTCGTCGAGGAGCCGGTAGCTCCAATCGAGGGCCGCCACGATCGACATGTGACGGCGCTGGGGGCCTCGCCTGGTGGCGAGGAGCTGGGGCTGGTTGTCGAGTTGCGATGCAATCTCGTGCAGTGACATGGTTCGGTGGCGCGCTGCGGCCAGTTCGATCCCGAGCGGGAGACCGGAGACGTCGGCGGCGATGCGGGCGGCGTTGATAGAGGTCTCTTCGTCCAACTCGATGCTGGGAATGGCGGCTCGGTCGAGGAAGAGCCGGGTCGCCGGCGAGTCGACGCCGACGGGAAGCGGTTCGAGCACGAGTCGTTGCTCACCGGTCATGAACACCGCTTCACGGCTGGTGACCAACATGCGGACCAGTGGGGAGCGGTGGAGAACCTCAGCGATGACCGCCGGGAGTTCGCCGATGATGTGCTCGCAACCGTCGAGCAGCACCAGCACCGGGTCGTCGCCGAGCGCAGCGGCAATCATGGCATACACGTCAGCGTCGTCGGCGGGTTGCAGACCAAGCGACCGAGCAATCAGAACGGCGGGTCGCTCTTGGCGTTCGGCCTCTATGGGTACGAACACCACGGCCATTCGGTCGGTGAACGAACGGGCTCCTTCGACCGCCAGGCTCGACTTGCCGACACCGCCCGGACCCGTGATCGTCACCAGCCGGTGCTGCTCGAGGAGCCGCTCGACAGCGGCCAGCTCGGCGGTTCGGCCCACGAAACTCGTGTACCGGGCCGGCAGCGACCGAGGTCGGGGACGGTGCCGGAAGTCCAACGCTGCGTCTTGTGACAGGATCTGCTGTTCGATCCGCTGCAGCTCAGGTGACGGATCTAGGCCCAACTCCTCCCGCAGATAGTCGACGGCGCCACGGTATGCCAGCAGCGCATCGCCCTGGCGTCCGCATCGATACAAAGCGAGCATGTGATCTGCGCGCAGCTGCTCCCGCTCCGGGTACTGCGCCACCAGGACCTCCAACTCGGCGACGAGCTCGCGGTGGCGACCGGCCGCCAACTCGAGAGCGACCCGCGCCTCGATCGCTTCTGCCCGCAACGCTTCGAGCCGGCGCCCCTCCACCTCCAGCGCCGCCGAATCCACATCGGCGTAGGGCCGGCCCCGCCACAGCCCCAGCGCGTTGCGCAGCACCTCGGCCGACTCCGACACATCGACCAGCGACTTGGCGCGCTCGACCGAGGTTTCGAACCGGACGGCATCAATCGAAGCTGGGTCCACTGCAAGGGCGTAGTCATCGCCCCGGCGCCGGATCACGTCCCCGAACGCGCTCCGATAACGGGAGATGTAGGTGTGGAGCGTCCGGCGCGCCCTCGGGGCGGCATCCGGCCCGTACACGCCCATCAACAGCGCGTCCATCGAAACCGGCGCCCCGGCAGCCGCCACC
>DKBA01000008.1 GCA_002450985.1 Acidimicrobiia bacterium UBA6912 | reverse complement strand
ATCCGCTGTCCCTTCGGGGGCGTGGGGGTTCGAGTCCCTCCCCGGGCACGGCGGAAGGCGGTGCGGCGGCGCACCCACGACGGCACCTCGCAGCCTGGCCCCATCGTCTCGTGGCGCGTGATCTCTCTGGCGCCTCGCATGGCGTCACGAGACTGCCGGATGGGACACCGGGCGAGCGTGCCAGACTCCGGCCGGCCATGCCGTTCCGCAAGCTCCTTCGACACGACCTGACCGCTGCCAGGAGGGCCGGCGACGCCGAGCTGGTGTCGTTGATCCGAACCTTGATCGCCGCCATCGACAATGCGGAAGCGGTGGACGTCGACGACTTCGAGGGTCTCAGCGAAGTGGCTCGCCGCCACCTGTCTGACGCCGACATCTCGAAGATCGTCGTCAATGAGGGCAACGAGCTCCGTCACGCGGCCGACGAGTACGAGCGGCGGGGCAACTCGGAGGAGGCGCGGAGGCTCCGTGCACTGTCGGAAGTCGCCGATCGCTATGCGCAGGGCTTCGGCGAGAGCAGGGCATGAGGCACCAGGCCCTTCGGGGGAAGGTCCCGGCCGGGGGCGGGCACTCTCCCNNACCGGAGCGTGTCGTTGCGCGAGACGATGCACCGAGGGACCTCGGCCGAAGGCATCGCTCAAGGAGTGCGAATGTCGCAACCCCAGCTTTCCCGCCCCGTCGGTTGGCCGAGACATCCATTCATCTACGAGATCAACACGTGGCCGTGGTTGGCGACGCTCAGTGGGGATGTTGCTGCGCCGACGCCCTTGGGGGAAGTACCCGACGACGAATGGGACCGGATCGCTGCGTTCGGCTGCGACGCCGTGTGGCTGATGGGCGTCTGGGAGCGCAGTCCGGCCGGGGTCGCGGTTGCGCTCGGGGAGCCGGACCTCGTCCACAGCTTCGAGGAGACGCTCCGGGACTTCGATCCCGCCGACGTCGTGGGTTCACCGTACTGCGTGCGGGGCTACGAGGTCGATGCCCGGCTGGGGGGCCGTTCCGGTCTCGCCGCGGCCCGCCGGGCCCTCCACGAACGCGGGATGCGGTTGATCCTCGATTTCATCCCCAACCACGTCGCCCCGGACCACCCCTGGACGGCAGACCGTCCCGAGTACTTCGTGCTGGGAGACCAGGCCGACCACGAGCGACAGCCCGAAGCATTCCTGGAGGTGGGCGGTCGATTCCTCGCTCGCGGCCGCGATCCGTACTTCGCACCGTGGCCCGACGTGGTGCAGCTCGATGCCTTCTCTGCCGCGCTTCGGGGTGCCGTGGCCCGGACGCTGCTCGACATCGCGACCCAGAGTGACGGTGTCCGCTGCGACATGGCGATGTTGACCATGAGCGACGTCTTCCGGCGGACGTGGGGCGATCGCGCCGGCACCGCACCGGAAGCCGATTACTGGCCCGAGATCATTCCCCAGGTCCGCGCCGAGCATCCCGATTTCGTCTTCATCGCCGAGGCGTACTGGGACATGGAGTGGCCACTCCAACAGCAGGGCTTCGACTACTGCTACGACAAACGTCTCTACGACCGGCTGGTCCATGAGAGCGCCGAGTCGGTGCGGCTCCACCTCANNGAGGCGGCGGCGATGGCCACGCTCACCCAGACCGGGGCGCGACTCATCCACGAGGGACAGACGACGGGGCGCCGCGTGCATCTGCCCGTCTTCCTCGGGAGGTTCCCCGCAGAGCAGCCCGATGACGACCTCGCGGCCTTCTACCGATCGCTGCTGACGGCGCTGCGGGATGAGACCTTCCGGTCGGGTGAGTGGCGTCTGTGCGATCGCAGCGGCTGGGAGGGCAACGACACCTGGGAGCAGCTCGTGACCTGGTGCTGGGAGGGGGAACACCGCTGGCTCATCGTCGTCAACCTCGGCCCATCGCCCGCCGCCGGGAACGTCGCCGCTCCGTGGGATGACCTCCGCGGCCGTGAGTGGCGTCTCGTCGACCCCACGACCGGCGTCGACTTCGTGCGCCATGGCGACGACATCCGCAACGGCTTGTACGTCGCCCTCGACCCGTGGCGGTGGCACTGTTTCCGGCTCGAGCCGGTTCCCCCCACAGACGTCCCGACGCAGGAGAACGCACAGTGAGCGATGGCAACGCACAGGACAGGACCACCGCCGAGCATCGCCGCCTCGCCGAGGCGACGGGCAGGGCGGAGGACGATCTCTTCACCGCCAACCCCTGGTACGAGTGGGGTCCGTACCTCTCGGAGCGAGCGTGGGGCACCGTGCGTGAGGACTACAGCGCCAATGGGGACGCCTGGGACTTCTTCCCCCACGACCACGCCCGCTCCCGGGTCTACCGGTGGAACGAGGACGGTATGGCCGGGATCTCGGACGTGCGCCAGGAGCTCTGCATGGCGCTGGCGCTCTGGAACGGCGCCGATCCGATCCTCAAGGAGCGCATGTTCGGTCTGACCGGGCCGCAGGGCAATCACGGCGAGGACGTCAAGGAGTATTGGTGGTACCTCGATGCGCTGCCCAGCCATGCCCTGTTGCGGTGGCGCTATCACTACCCGCACGCCGCGTTCCCGTATCAGGACCTCGTCGAGGAGAACGGCCGGCGGGGTCGCCACGATCCCGAGTACGAGCTGATCGACACCGGCGTCTTCGACGACGGCCGGTACTGGATCGTCGAGGTCACCTACGCCAAGGCGTCACCCACGGATGTGCTCGTCTCCATCCGGATCGAGAACCACGGGCCGGACCCCGCCACGATCGACGTGCTCCCCACGCTGTGGTTTCGCAACACCTGGGAATGGGGAGGTGACGGCGCGGTGCCGTCACTGCACCATGACGGCAGCGCCATCGTCGTCGACCACGCCCGGCTGGCCGGGTATCGACTGGCAGCCGCCGCGGGGCCCGACGACGAGATGCCGCAGGCGCTGTTCTGCAACAACGAGACCAACGCGGCGCGACTGTTCGGCGCCGAAGACGCAACGCGCTACCCGAAAGACGGCATCAACGACCACGTCGTGAGCGGCGCGGCAACCGTGGACCCGGAGGAGCGAGGGACCAAGGCGGCGTGGTGGTACCACCTGACCGTTCCGGGCGGCGAGCAGGTGGAGCTTCGGCTGCGGCTGTATCGGCCCGACGCGGCTCAGGAGCAATCCCCTGCGTGGTGGCGGCAACCCTTCGACGCGGTGATGGAGGCTCGCCGCCGCGAAGCCGACGAGTTCTACGCGGCGCTCGCTCCGAGCGGCACCGGGAGCGAGGAGATGCGCATACTCCGCCAAGCCTGCGCCGGGCTCGTCTGGGGCAAGCAGCTCTATCCCTACCGGGTCAGTCGCTGGCTCGACGGCGATCCCGGCCAGCCGCCCCCGCCCCAGGGCCACCGGAAGGGGCGCAACGCCGACTGGAGGCACCTGGACGCGTTCGACATCCTGTCGATGCCGGATCCCTGGGAGTACCCGTGGTTTGCGGCGTGGGATCTCGCCTTCCACACGATCCCGTGGGCGCACCTCGATCCCGCCTTCGCCAAGTACCAGCTCATCGTGNNTGACGTCGAGTTCCTGGAACGGGTGTTCCAGAAGCTCCTCATCAACTTCACGTGGTGGCTCAACCGGCAGGACCCGGACGGGAACAACCTCTTCGGTGGGGGATTCCTCGGACTCGACAACATCAGCGCCGTAGATCGCTCGAATCTGCCACCGGGATTCGTGCTGGAGCAGGCGGACGGCACCGCCTGGATGGCGTACTACGCGCTCGGCATGCTGGTGATCGCCCAGGTGCTCGCCGAGCACAACCACGTCTACGACGACATGGTCGTCAAGTTCGGCGAGCAGTTCGTCATGATCGCCGACGCGCTCGACCGGGCCGGGATCTACAACCAGGACGACGGGTTCTTCTACGACCTCCTCATGGACCCCTCGGGCGCGGAAACCCCGGTGAGGGTCCAGACGCTCGTCGGAGCCATTCCGTTGCTCCCCTCGCTGGAGCTGACGACTCGCTACACCGAGCGGGCGGAGAAGCTTCGCAAGCGCCTCGCCCGTGCCCTCGAGGCGCGCAGCTCGAACGATTCGGAGGTGCGACTCCACCTGACACCGATCGGGGACGACCGGCAACTCCTCACGCTGGTCTCGGTCGACCAGCTCGGCCGAGCCCTGTCCACCTTCTTC
>DKBA01000035.1 GCA_002450985.1 Acidimicrobiia bacterium UBA6912 | reverse complement strand
CAAGGCGCTGCTGTTCCTCGGGGCCGGATCCGTCATCCATGCCATGGCGAACGAGCAAGACATGATCAAGATGGGTGGCTTGCGCAAGGTGATGCCGGTGACGTTCTGGACGATGTTGGTCGCCTCGCTGGCCCTCATCGGCGTCCCACCCTTCTCCGGGTTCTTCTCGAAGGACGAGATCCTCGCGGCAGCGTTCGTCGGCGGTGGGTATGCGGTGTTCCTCTGGGTCGTCGGCCTGGTCGCAGCCGTGTTCACCGCCTTCTACATCACCAGGCTGATGAGCATGACCTTCCTCGGCGAGCGGCGGTGGGACGAGTCGGTGCACCCGCACGAGTCGCCTTCGGTCATGACGGTGCCCCTCGTCGTGCTCGCCGTCGGAGCGGCGCTCACCGGATTCGTGAACGTCCCGTGGTCGCCGTGGCTCGAGCACTTCCTCGAGACGTCCTTCGAAGGCGTCGAGCTGGCCGAGCTGCCGGAGACACTGCTCGCGCTCGCCGGCCTCGCTCTGATCGCTCTCCTCGGCGCCCTCGTCGCCGCGACCTTCTCTTATCGTCGCTACAACCGGGCGCAGCTCCCGGACGAGTCGGCGGGCGTGTGGCGCACGCTGCTCAACGGCTACTACGTGGACGACCTCTACGGGGCAACGATCGTCGAGCCAGGCAAGAAGACGGCCGAGGTGATGGCGTTCACGGCAGACACCAAGGTCGTCGATGGTGCGGTCAACGGCGTCGGCCGGCTGGTGCAGTCGTTCTCGGCTGCGCTGCGACCTCTCCAGACGGGATTCGCCCGCAGCTACGGCGTGGGCATCCTCGCCGGAACGGTGGGGATCGTGGTGTGGCTGCTGGTGAGAGGCGGGGCGATATGAGCTCACAGGGCTCGCGGGGCTCGCGGGGCTCGCTGCGCTCGCCGTACTACGTACTAGGTACTAGGTACTACGTACCCGGCAATGGCGGGGCCGAGGAGGCTGGGGCTCCTCTGCCTTTCGTACGTCGTACCGAATACCTAGTACCTGGTACCAAGTACCTAGTACCGAGTACTGCCCCGACTCGGAGAGGCGGGGCGTGATGTTCCCCGTGCTTGCGCTGCTCGTCATCTTGCCGGCTGCGGGGGCAGTCGTCGTGGCGCTGTTGCCGTCGCGGCGGACCGAGCTGTTCCTGCCGGTCACTGCGGCATTGAGCATGCTGCCGCTGGCCGTGGCCGGGTATCTGCTCTACGTCTTCGAGGTGGGCGATGCCGGCTTCCAGCTCACCGAGCGGGTGCTGTGGTTCGAGCCGTGGGGGATCTCGTGGAACGTCGGCGTCGACGGCATCTCGCTGTTGCTCATCGCCCTCACCGCCTTCCTGTTCCCGATCTCGATCCTGGCGTCGGCATCCGTGACGAAGAAGGTCAAGCTCTACATGGTGTCGATGCTGGTGCTCGAGACCGGCCTCCTCGGCGTCTTCATCGCCCTCGACCTCATCCTGTTCTTCGTGTTCTTCGAGATCACACTGGTCCCGATGTACCTGTTGATCGGCATCTGGGGGAGCGCCAACCGGGTGTACGCCGCGGTGAAGTTCGTCCTCTACACGGCGCTCGGCTCGGCCCTGATGCTCGCCGGGATCATCGCCCTCGGCGTCATCGCCGGTGACCAGCTCGGGGCCATCACCTTCGATTTCCGCAGCCTGCTCGACCTCGAGTTGTCGCGAAACACGCAGCTGTGGCTGTTCCTCGCCTTCGGCATCGCCTTCGCCATCAAGGTGCCGCTGTTCCCGCTCCACACCTGGCTGCCCGATGCGCACACCGAGGCGCCGACGGCCGGCTCGGTGCTGCTGGCCGGCGTGTTGCTGAAGCTGGGCACGTACGGGTTCGTTCGGTTCAACCTGACGCTCTTCCCCGACGCCACCGTCCGGCTCGCCCCGTGGCTGGCCACGCTCGCCGTCATCGGCATCATCTACGGGGCGGCCGTCGCCATCGTGCAGCCCGACGTGAAGCGCCTGATCGCCTACTCGTCGGTCAGCCACCTCGGCTTCATCGTGCTCGGCACCTTCGCCCTCACCACCCAGGGGCTCCAGGGCGGCGTGATCCAGATGGTGAACCACGGCCTCACCACGGGTGCGCTGTTCCTCCTCGTCGGCATGATCTACGACCGGCGCCACACGAGACAGATCGACGACTACGGGGGCATCGCCAAGGTGATGCCCGTGTTTGCCGGCATCTTCCTCTTCTCGGCGTTCGCCTCCATCGGACTTCCGGGGCTCAATGGTTTCGTCGGCGAGTTCCTGGTGCTGCTCGGCAGCTACCTCAGCTTCCCGGTGCACTCGATCCTGGCCGCCTCCGGGGTGGTGCTCGCCGCCGTCTACCTGTTGTGGGCCTACGAGCGGGTGTTCACCGGTCCCGTCACCCACCCCGAGAACGAGAAGCTGTTCGACCTCGATCTCCGTGAGGTGGCGATCCTGGTGCCGATGGTGGCGCTGATCGTGTTCCTCGGGGTCTACCCGAAGCCTGCGCTCGACCGGATCGAGCCCTCCGTCGAGGGCATCCTCGACCGCATCGAGGCCACCACCACCTACGACGTGCCCAACTTCGGTCGCACCGCGGAGGTGCAGGTCGTTGCCGAGCCCGGAGCGGAGGGCTGATGGGGAACATCGCCTTCCTCCCCATCGCACCCGAGGTCGTGCTCCTCGTCGGCGCCCTCGCCGTGCTCATGGTCGAGGTGACGCTCAAGCTCGGTCGCCGGGCCTGGGGGCTCGTCGCAGGGACGGCGCTCGTCGTCGCCTTCGGGTTCTCGATCCTCCAGTGGCTGCGCGTCGACGACGTCGGCGACCAGCTCAACTTCTCCGCACGTGACATCTCTTCGATCCGGTTGCCGATGGTGGTGATGGACCATCTCTCGGCCTTCGCCGGCATGCTGCTGTTTGCGGTGGCCGGTCTCGCCCTCATCGCCGCCTGGCGTCTCGTCGCGACGCTCGGCAGCCGCGGCGCCGAGTTCGTGGCGCTCTACCTCCTCGCCGTCGCCGGGCTCCACATGATGGCGATCTCGTCGAACCTCGTCTTGCTCTTCATCGGTCTCGAGACCGGCTCGATCAGCCTCTACGTCATCGCCGGCTACACCCGGGACGAGGCGAGGTCGGACGAAGCGGCGATGAAGTACTTCCTGCTCGGCTCCTTCGCCTCGGCCGTGTTCCTCTACGGCGTGGCGCTCGCCTTCGCCGCCGCCGGGTCGACCTCGATCTACGGGGCCGGGGGCATCCAGGCCTTCTTCCAGACGACGGTGGTGCTCGAGCCGGGCATCGCCCTGATCGCCGTCGCCCTGATGGTGGTCGGGCTCGGGTTCAAGGTGTCTGCCGCGCCCTTCCACCAGTGGGCCCCTGACGTCTACCAGGGGGCGCCGGCCGCCGCGGTTCCGATGATGTCGGCGGGGGTCAAGATCGCAGGGTTCGCCGCCCTGGCGCGGATCCTGACGGCGGCGTTCCCGGCGCTGCAGGACGACTGGGCGCCTGCCGTGGCCGCACTCGCCGCGCTGTCGGTCGTCGTCGGNNTACGTGGCCACGTACGCTTTCCAGCTCGTCGGGGCGTTCACCGTCGCCGCCACCGTGGCCGGACCCAAGGCAGACCGGACACCCTTCGACTCGCTGGTCGGGCTCGGACAGCGCTCCGGTTTCCTCGCCTGGATGCTCGCCTTGTTCATGCTCGCCATGGGGGGCATTCCGTTCACGGCGGGGTTCGTCGGGAAGATCTCCGTGTTCACGGCGGCGATCGATGCCGGCTATCTGTGGCTCGTCATCGTCGGTCTGGTGGCGTCGGTGGGAGGGCTGTTCTTCTACCTGCGGGTCATCTCACTCATGTTCTTCCAGCAGCCCGTTCTGGCCGAGGCGCCGGGGACGATGACGGCGCCGCCCGAGCCGACATCCGGGGGGCGCGTCGTCCTCGGTGTTGCGGCGGCCGTGACCGTCGTGCTCGGGCTGATCCCCTGGCCGCTGCTGAACCTCGTGGGCGATGCCCTTCCCTTCTGAGCCCGACGAGCACACCGGTCGCCGGTTCCGCAGACTCCCGACCATCCTGACCATCGTCGCCGCCGCCGTGGTGGTGCCCGTCGCCGGTGTCGCCGCCGCGGTCATCAACACCGGTCGCTACGTCCTCGACGCCGAAGCGGTGCAGACCGAGGACGTGTACGTCGCGGCGAGCAGCGCCACGGTGGAGGGCCGGATCGAGGGTGACCTCGTCATCGCCACCGGCTCGCTCGACATCTCCGGCACCGTCACCGGGGACGTGCTCGTTGCCGCCAGGGGCCGGGTGGACGTGTCCGGGACCATCGAGGGGTCGCTGCGCGGCATCGCCAGGTCGGTGGACGTGACGGGAACGGTGGGCGACGACCTCGCCGTCGGTGCCGTGGATCTCACCCTCGGCGGAACGGTGCAACGCGACGTGATAGGGCTGGGCGCCGCCGCGAGGGTCGAGGGGAGCGTGGGGCGGGACGTGCTCGGCCGCTTCTTCCGCCTCGTCGTGGGAGGCGACGTCGGGCGCGACGTCGACGTGACGGTGCGCGACGTGACCCTCGAGCCTGGAGCCGCGCTCGGCGGCGATCTCGTCTACCAGGCGGACCGCACCGCCGCCATCGACGAGGGCGCGCTCGTCGACGGCCAGGTGATCCAGCTCCCGACCGGGTCGCCCTTTGCGGTGCGGGTCGTGCTCGACCTCGCCCTCATCCTCGGGTTTCTCGGCTACCTCGTCGGCGGGGTCGGGCTGCTGTGGCTGCTGCGTGGCTCGGCGACGTCGGCCGTTGAGGTCGTCGCGCAACGTCCGGGGCTCGCGCTCGGTGTCGGGGCGGGAGTGGCCATCGGGGGCCCGATCGTCATCGCGGTCCTCGTCGCCACGCTGGTGGGGATCCCGCTCGCCCTCGTCGGGGTGCTGCTGTTGCTGCTCATGATGCTGTTCGGCACGGTGCCGGTCGTGACGGCCGTAGGGCAACGCCTGCTCGGCGGACGAGGCGGATCGTACGGCGGCTTCCTCGCCGCCGCCCTGGTGTGGCGGGTCGCCGCCTTCCTCGTCCCGCTGCTCGGCGCCGTGCTCTTCGTGATCGCCCTGGTGTGGGGGAGCGGCGGTTGGGTGGTCGGCGCCTGGCGGGCGCGGACGGAGATGACCGGCCAGGCCCAGGGGTGATCAGTCGACCAAGTGGAACTCCAGGTTGTCGATCCCGCCCGGATCCCACCGGATGGTCTCGTTCAGCATGGACTCGTCGAGGATGAAGACCGTGAAGCCCACCAGAGAGCCCGAAGGCGTGATCGAGTCGGTGAAGGTGTTGGTAGCCGAGTCGTACCGGATCACGGTATTCAGCCACACGAGCACGTAGTCTTCGTAGACCACGCTCGAGCCGCCCGGCGCCGTGTCGATGGCCCAGACCAGGCGTGGGGAGCGCACCAGCCCGCTCTGGAACCCGGCGTTGCCGCTGGCCAGGCATTCCGCCATCAGCGCCGACTGCTCCTGCACGTCGCTGAGCGCCTGGATCGCGATCCGGTCGCATGCACCCGGGAGTCCCGGGAGCAGCCGGTCCCACAGCGTATTCGAATTGCCGGAGAGACGGACTCCGAGCCCCGAGGTCACATACGAGCTGAAGTCGCCGCGATCGAGTCGGACGAGCTGGGACGTCGACGGCATCGTGAGAGGGTGGCCCTCGTCACATGCTTCCTTCTCGTCCCTGATCCCGGTGGCTGCCAGGTCGACGAGATGGTCTGCTCCATCGCGGAGATTGCGCTCCATGGTGTTTCCGAGGTCGGTGCAGCCGGTTCTCCGCTGACGCATCCCGATGATCTGCAGATCCGTGCTCGGCTGGGGGTCGGAGGCCCGCACGCATCCCGAAGGGCCCAGGTCGGGGTCGGAGATGCACCGGTAGGGGTTCGTCGGGTCGGCGAAACCGAGGGGCAGCAGGTCCACGGTTGGTTGGTTGGCGAAGACCTCGGCACGGGCGGCGGCGTCGACGGTGATCTCACCCCCCGCCCCGATGGTGCGGGCGAAGGCGTTGTCCGAGTCGATGGTTGCAGTCGCCGCTACCGAGACGTTGCCGCCGTCGAGCGCGAGGTCGACATCAACGGCACCGGGGACGGCATTGTTGACGGCGATGAGATCGAGCGCCTCGGTCCTGGCAACGGTCTCCGCTCCGCCCTCGGGCGGGTTCCCCGCGTAGCCGTCGAGGAACGTGTGCGGGATGACCTGGAGGGCGCCGACGGATGCGACGTCCGTGGCAGTCTGGACTCGCTGGTCGTTCGACCATGCGTTCCCGAGGTCGACCGCCAGTGCTGCGAAGCCCATGAGCACGAGGAGCAGCACCGCGGTGAAGACGAGGACCACGCCCGATTCGTCGCGCAGGCTGATGCGTGTCAGCACATGGCACCTCCGCCGCCGGGCGACCACCACTCCGGATACGGCACTCCGTTGATTAGGAGCAGTTCTTCGATCTCCATCTCGGCGTTGAAGTAGACGCGCTCGACGATCGTCCTGCCGTTGAAGGCGGAGATGAAACCCGTCAGCGGTTTGTAGGGCACGGTGACCTCGAAGTAGCCCCGGGCGCCGCGATCGTAGGGCACGGGCTCCCCGGTTGCCTCGAAGGTGGCGTTGCCGATGATGTCGTCGACGTCACACACTTCGGCGACGAGGCTGGGCGTGTCGCCAGGGTGCGACGCGGCGACACGGGCCCCCTCCCGAGCGACGCTGCGTACGGCCTGCTGCTGGGCGAAGGCCCAGCTCGCCTCGGCGACGCCGAGGGCGAGCACGATCAGCAGCGGTAACACGACGACCATCTCCACGAGCGCGGCGCCCTGCTCGGCCCCGGCCGTCCCCCGTCGACGGAATCCGGCCTTCATGGACACGGCGTCCTACCGAAGTCGTTCGCCGGCGCCCATCGCGGGGCACGGCCGCCGAAGGGCTGGTCGATCGCAAACCGGTGCGTCGTCCGCAGCTCCACGCCGGTCAGCATGCCGTCGAAGAAGCCGGTGAGGGACCGGTATCTGGCGATCACGTCGAGCTCGGCCGTCTCGCCGGTCACCGCGCCCGCCGTGGTGAGGGCAACCCGCACGTTTGCCGGATCGATGAGGTCGAAACCGTTGCACACGAGGGTCAGGGCGTTGGCCGTGGGATTCACTCCGAGCTCACGGGTCGCCTCACGGGTGATGCGGCGAATTTCGTTGTTCTGGGCCGTCGCATACGAGAACTCGATGATTCCGAACACCAGGAGGATGAACAGAGGGAACGTCAGTGCAACCTCGACCATCGAGGCGCCCCGTTCCCCTCGGCTGTGATGGCGCATCGCTCCTCGGGCGTCGCAGCGAGCTGTGCGTCTTCGAAACAGCATCGCCCATCCCCACTTCGCTAACAGGCCCTGCCGGGAGGGCTGCCCCTCCGGATGTCCTCAAAGGGTACACCCATCACGGTCTCACGGCGATTCTGCACGACGCGCCTCGGCGGGGTCTGACTCGGAGTGCCCGGACCCTCCAGCGGACACCAGCAGGGGGATGCGGCGCTCCGGGTCGGTGAAGCCCCCGTGGTTGCCGACCATGCGGTCGTCGCTGTGGCGGTGGAGCAGCAGCCACCCGTCGTCGGCGAGCAGGACCCCGTCCGCGACGCGGGCGTCGAGCGGCGGATGCAACGGACCGGGACCCCACCACGTGACGAGCTCGTGGCGCGGATGCCACTCGGCGGGGAGCTGTGCGGCCAGGGAACGACCCTCGCCATTGACGTACATCGCACGACCATCACCCGAGAAGATGCGGCCCTCGTGCTCGGGGCGGGGGATCTTGAACTGCCGCTGCTTCGGGAAGTCGACATGCCCGTGGTCCGCCGTGCCGATCAGCGTCGCCCGGGACGGGACACGGGCGGCGAGCGCGGTCCACACGCGGTCGGCGATGGCGAGCGCCTCCGCATATTCCGGCGCTGCCTGCCCATAGACGTGCGCAGCGAAGTCGACCTGGGGCACGTAGGTGAGGATGAGGCGGGAGGGGACGGCGGCGAGCTCCACCGTGGCGTCGATCATCTCGGCGACGGTGGCGATGCCTTCGAACCGACACCCCCGGTACAGGAGGCGGGAGAGCGGGCTGCCCTCGAAGCCGCGGGGCTGGACGGTGACCGGCTCCGCCCCGCCGCTGCGGAGGCGCTCCCAGGTGTTGGGGGAGGGGAGGAAGGGGGTGGTGTCGTAGTCGAGCGGCTCTCCCCACAGCGTCGTCCACTTGATGGTGTTGACGACGACCTCGAGCTCGGGCATCCACATCTGGTAGCCGACCAGGCCGTGCTGCGCCGGGGGCACGCCCGAGGCGATGGAGGCGAGGCTCACGGTGGTCGTGGTCGGGAACGGGGCGTCGAGGCGGGCGGCGAGGTCGGCCGCCATCCCCCGGGCCGCAGCGTGGGCGAGCTGGTCGGCGCCCAGGCCGTCGAACACCACCAGGACGTAGGTGGCGGCCTCCGGGATCCGGCGGGCGGTTTCTGGGCGGAGGCGTGGTGCCGCCGCCGTCCCGGTGAGGCGGTGCTCGAGCTCGGCGACGAGGTTCACGAGCGACCCGCCGTCGTAGTCCGGCAGCACCAGGGCGCTCATGGGAGCGCCTCCACCGCGGCGGCGAGCACCCGCTCGGGATCGGCGTTGGGATTGGCGGCGACCGACCGGAACCACTGGGCGCCATCGACGGTGGCGAGCGAGACGAAGGCGTCGCGCATCCTGCTCCTGACGAGGGCGGCGTCGTAGTGCGCCGGGCGCCACACGACGATGCCCGTGGCCGGCTGGCCCCACAGCACGAAGTCGGGATGAGCGGCGACGAGGCGGGCGAGCTGCTGCGACCGCTCGATCTCGGCGTCGATGCGCACGGCCATCCCGCGGCGGCCCCACGCCAGCAGCGAGGCGGCGAGCCCGGCCGCGGCGGCGGCGCCGTGGGAACCCAAGACGCCGACGTTGGGACGAGCCAGGTAGCCGCTGCCGTAGGCGAGTGCCCGATGCGCCCGCCCCGCATCGGCGAACAGCACGAGCGCCGACTCCTTCGGCTGGAACAGCCACTTGTGCGCCGACATCGCAACCGAGTCGGCCCCTCCGATCCCGTCGAGAACGCCTCTGTGGCTGGCGCTGAGTCGCAGCGGTCCCGCCCAGGCGGCGTCCACATGGCGCCAGGCGGCGTCGACGCCGGCGTCGAGGGGATCGACGGCACCAACGGCGGTGGTTCCCGCCGTGAGCACCAGGGCGGCGTCGTCGAGCGGACCGAGCGCAGCAGGATCGAGCCGGTGTGCGGCGTCGGCCGGCACCGACTCGTACCGGATCCCGAGGATGGCGGCCGACTTCGGGACGCTCACGTGGGCGTGTTCGGAGGCGACCACCCTGCGCACGCCGCCGATCTCGCGAGCCGCCCACAGCGCAGTGAGGTTCGCAAGCGTCGACCCGGGCGTGAGGTGACCGCCGTCCATGCCGAAGAAGGGTTTGAGCCAGTCGACCACCTGCGCTTCGATGGCTCGGGCGGCGGCGCCGGTGTCGTCGTGCAGGAGGTTCTGGTTGAGCGCCGCCGTCCACAGGGCGGTGATCCAGGTGATCCAGGGCGCCGGCGGATCCATGTGCGCCATGAAGCCGGGGTGCTGGAGCTGGGCCGCACCCGTCAGCAGGGCGTCCGCGAGCTGCTCCAGCGCCGCCGCCTCGCCGATCCCGCCGTCTGGGAGGATCTGCGGGAGCTCGACGGACACCGTACTCGCCGGGTCGGGGCGCGGCGTGAGCGAGTCCCGGAGCCTGGCGACGGACGCCGCGAGGAGATCGGCCGGCAGGTCATGGTCGGGATGCATTCGGGCGACGGTAGCGGGGAGGCTCCGGGTTCAGGTGCGGTTCAGCCGGTCCGTGGTTCGATGGAGGCATGTCGAGCACTCCGATGACTCCGGCCGACGGTGGTCACGGCGGTCTCGCCCGAACGGGCGTCGCAGTGCTCGTCGCGGTGGCTGCGGTGACCGCTGCGCTCATCCCCATGGTGCCCGGCGCCGGGCTCCTGGCGACGGGGGGCATCGTCTGGGTGGTGCTGTTCACCGCGGCCTGGGTGCTCCCCCCTCCGCCCACCGCACGCGCCATGCGCCGTCTGTTGTCCTGCCTGCTCATCGCCGTCCTCGTGGCCGCAGCGGGCGTGCTGGGACTCGTCGGCGATTGGGTGCGCTGACACGTGTCGATCAGAGGCCGAGTCGATCGGGGTCTTCGATCGCGGGCAACCTGAGGACGAAGGTCGCCCCGCCGTGGCGGGGCTCGGCGAGGCTCACGTCTCCGTCGAAGCTACGGGCGATCGCTCTGGCCACGGCAAGACCGAGCCCGGTGCCGCCGGTGTCGCGTGTGCGGCTCTCGTCCAGGCGGACGAACCGTTCGAAGATGCGCTCGGCGTCGGCGGCGGGAACGCCGGAACCGTCATCGCTCACCCACACCTCCCCCGACGCACCGTCCCCGCCGGTCGCCACCCACACCCTCGTGGCGGCGTGCCGCACCGCGTTCTCGACGAGGTTGCGAACGGCCCGGGCCAGCGCCACCGGCTCGGCCAGCACCGTCACCGGCTCGAGCTCCGGCGTCTCAACGGTGGCTCCACCGGGCTGCGCGCCGCGGCACGCAGCGTCTGCGGCGATCGCGGCGAGGTCCACCGGCTCGGCCGCCGCAGCGGCTCCCTCGTCGTAGCGGGCCAGGGTGAGGAGATCGGCGACGAGCCGCTCCATGCGTGCGACTTCTTGTCCGACGTCCTCGAGCAGCTCGTCGACGTCCACCTCGTCCCTCGACCGATCGGCGATGTCGACGATCGCCCGCAGGGTCGTGAGGGGACTCTTCAGCTCGTGCGAGGCGTCACCGATGAACTGCCGCTGCCGGGTCGCCGACCGCTCGAGTCGCTCCAACATGTCGTTGAGCGTGGCGGCGAGACGGTGCAGCTCGTCGCGGGCCTCCGGCACCGGGAGGCGCCGGTCCAGGGCGAGGGACGAGATGCGCGCTGCCTCCCGCCGCATGTCGTCGACGGGGTGGAGTGCACGGCCGGTCAGCATCCACGTGACCAACCCCACCACCGCGAGCACCGCGGGCAGGCCCAGGCCGAGCAGCGGCACCAGGGCGCCGGGTGTGGCAGCAGCGTCCTCCAGGGAGCCGGCCACGAGAACGGTGGCCGAGCCGCCGGCCAGCGTGATCCCCTCGGCAACGACGGCGAACGGCCCCGAGTCCTCGATGTCGATCTCCGGCTCGATCCCCTCGGCGAGCTGCGGCACCCGCAGCAGCTCACGCCGGCCCGGCGGGACGGCGACCGCGACGAGCGGCG
Organism: Acidimicrobiia bacterium UBA6912; assembly: GCA_002450985.1. GTDB lineage: Bacteria > Actinomycetota > Acidimicrobiia > Spongiisociales > UBA5794 > UBA6912. The sequence goes on along the minus strand of DKBA01000035.1, from coordinate 8,254 downwards.
GCAGCCCTTGGGCGGCCCGGTCGGCGGCGATGATCGATCCTTCCGGGCCGATCACCTGGGTGAGGAGCTCCGGATCGCGGCCGGGCAGGGGATCGGTGACGGCGCCCGCCTCCACGATCGCCACGATGCCATCGGCTCTGGCTGTGACCGTCGCCTCGATCGAGGACTCGAGCCTGCGCTGGGCGAGCAGCACGAGGGCCACCGCACCGAGCAGGAGCGTGAGACCCACCACGGCCACGGCGACGATGGTCGTCTGCCAGCGCACCCCGAGCCGACCGATGCGCGAGGACTCAGCCGCCATCACCCGCATCCACCCGGTAGCCCGCTCCTCGCACCGTCTGCAGCCGGGTGGCCTCGAAGGGGAGGTCCACCTTGGTGCGGAGGTGGCGGATGTAGACCTCGACGATGTTGGGGTCGCCCTCGAAGGCCCAGTCCCAGCACGACTCGAGGATCTCCCGCTTGGAGACGACGTCGCCGGCTCGGCGCATGAGGGTCGCCAGCACACACAGCTCCGTCGGCGTGAGCGCCACCTCCTCGTCGCCGACGAAGCAGCGGTGGGCGGCGGGGTCGAGCCGCAGCTCCCCGGCTTCGAGGATCGCCGGGCGCTCGGCCGCCGAGCGCCGGGTCAGGGCGCGCAGCCGGGCGAGGAGCACCACGAAAGAGAAGGGCTTGGCGAGGAAGTCGTCCGCACCGGTGTCGAGTGCCTCCGCCTCGTCCAGCTCGCCGGACTTCGCCGTGAGCATGAGGATCGGAGTCCACACGCCACGGGTGCGGAGCTCGGCGCACACCCGATAGCCGTTCAGCTTGGGGAGCATGATGTCGAGCACCACGGCGTCGTACGGATTGTTCGTCGCCATCCACAGCCCTTGCTCGCCGTCGCCGGCGAGGTCGACGGCGTAGCCCTCGCGGACCAGCCCGCGGCGCAGGTACGCCGCGAGCTTCGCCTCGTCCTCGACGATCAGGACTCGCACGGCGTGGTGGTCATCTCATGCCCCCGGTTCGAACGTCACCAGCTCGGTACGCCCGGATCCCCCGATGGTCTGGACTTCGAGCACGACGCCGATGCCTGGCGCGTAGTACTTCTCCTCGACCACATCGGGTTCGAGCGGAGTCCACTCCTTCGTCACCATCACGTCCTCGAACGACCCGTACGTCACGGAGACATTCTCGCCTGTACGCACGACCTCGGCCATGTCCTCGGCCTCGCCGGCGGCGAACTCCTGCCGGTAGGCGTCCCCGACCGCGGGCGCCGCCTCCATGATGATCCCGGGGAGGGCGCCGTCCATCCCGGCCTCCCACGACCCCGCAGTGCTCACCGGTTCGCCACCTTCGTACTCGGTCGAGTCCTCCCCGAGATACCAGACGTTGCCGTCCCGGTCCTGGGCGTACCAGTCGAAGGTGTCCTCCACCAGCTCGCCGTCCACCGTCACCGTGTCGCGGACGACCGTTGCGGTGATCCCCAGGATCTGGCGAGTGTCGTTGGTGACGACGATCTCGATCCGCTCGATCTCGCCGTCGCTCTCACCGTCGTACACCCAGCGCGAGCCGGGGACGAAAGGCAGCAGCGGGTTGTCGATGGCGCCGACGAAGTCGGCGGGATCGAGTGTCACGGTGTAGTCGCCGCCATCGCCGGGATCGATCTCCGGCAAGGCGTCTCCGCCGCACGCTGCCGGTGCGATCGCTGCGATCAGAACCACCACTACGCCGACAGACCTGCGCACGCTCATCGTCGCCTCCTGAGACCGTTTCCCCGATCGTGCGTCTCACAACCTGAAGGTGGCCTGAAGAAGAGCCGAAGGAGCCTCGCCGATGGGATCTTCGCGGGCGTGCCCACCTCCTGGGTGGCGCGACCCCGCGTCGATCGGATGCCCCCGCGGTGTGCCAGAGCCGGGCCGTTCCGCTCCTGGCTTTGGCCGCCCAAACGCCCAACCTATACTCGCCCCGACCCGGCCCCCAGGCCGCATCCGCATCGCACAAGGGGTTCTTCGAAACCGTGCTGGACCAGTACTTCGGTGACTACATCACGGTTGCGGCGTTTCTCGGGATGGGGGCGTTGCTCGTCGCCGGTGCCGTCCTCGCCTCGGCCGCGCTCCGTCCCAACAACCCGACCGCGGTGAAGTCGCAGTCGTACGAATGCGGCATCGACCCCGTTGGTGGCGGCTGGTCGCAGACCCAGATCCGCTACTACATCTTCGCCCTGCTGTTCCTCATCTTCGACGTCGAGGCGGTCTTCATCTTCCCGTGGGCGGTCGGTCTCGAGACCTTCTCGGATCTGGGGATGGGCGTTTTCGTGCTCGTCGAGATGGTCATCTTCATCGGCATCCTCGTGCTCGGCCTCGTCTACGCCGTCCGCAAGGGAGTGCTGCGGTGGGAGTGATCGAGAAGTTCGGCGCTCCCAAGCCCGTCTCGTGGCTGCTCAACTGGTCACGCAAGTACTCCCTGTGGTTCTTCCAGTTCGGCCTCGCCTGCTGCGCCATCGAGATGATGGCGGCCTCCAGCCCCCGCTACGACTTCATGCGGTTCGGCATCATCCCACTCCCGGCCTCGCCCCGGCAGGCGGATCTCATGGTGGTCGCCGGCACGGTGACCGACAAGATGGCGCCTGCCATCCGGCGGCTCTACGACCAGATGCCGGATCCCAAGTACGTGATCTCGATGGGCTCGTGCTCCAACTGCGGCGGGCCCTACTGGGACTCCTACTCGGTGACGAAGGGTGTCGACCAGGTGATCCCCGTCGACGTGTACGTCCCCGGCTGCCCGCCTCGACCCGAGGCGCTGATGGAGGGCATCGTCCTCCTCCAGCAGCAGATCACCGACGAGGACGTTCAGGAGAAATGGAGCAGGCGTGACCGACAGCCCGTCTGACTCCCCGCAGCAGGAGCCGGCGGCGGAGGAGGGTGCCGTCGCCACCGAGCCGTCGGCCCTCGAGCGGCTCGCCGCCGACCTCGCCGCACTCGTCGGCTCGGAGCGGTGGTCGGCGGCGAACGACACCGTGCGCATCGACGTCCCCCGGGACGCCTGGACCGACGCCGTCACCAAAGCCCGGTCCCGATTGCCCTTCTTCTCGTGGCTGTCGGCGGTCGATTGGTCGCGGGAGGTGGCCGTGGGCGAGCCCGCCGACGACGCAGACGACCTCGACGAGCGTTTCGAGGTGCTGTGCCGGCTGTCGTCGGTCACCAGCGCCGACGCCGCCATCATCGCCACGACGGTGCCGAAGGACGACGCCTCGATCGACAGCCTCGTCGGCGTCGCCGGGGGAGCCGAGTGGCACGAGCGGGAGGCTGCGGAGATGTTCGGCATCGAGTTCCGCGGCCACCCCAACCTCACCAACCTCTACCTCCCCGACAGCTTCGAGGGACACCCGCTGCTCAAGTCGTATCCGCTGCTCGCCCGCGAGGTGAAGCCGTGGCCGGGCACCGTCGACGTCGAGGACATGCCTTCGACGGAGAACAAGGAGGCGGAGGCGCTTCAGGGGGACGCGGAATGAGTGGTACTAGCTACTACGTACTAGGTACTGGGTATGGGACGCCTCGACCGGCTACCAAGTACCTAGTACCTAGTACTGAGTACCACCCAGGCGCACCGGAGGTGCGCTCATGACCCAGCTCGACCCTCGGGTGGCCATGCACATGTCCGATGCCGCCGTGTCGGTGGAGCTCGAGACGGCGGAGATGACGCTCAACATCGGGCCGCAGCACCCCTCCACCCATGGCGTGTTGCGTCTGGTGGCGAAAGTCGATGGCGAGCGTGTCGACTCCGTCGAGCCCGTCATCGGCTACATGCACCGCGGCTACGAGAAGCTCACCGAGGTGCGCACCTACGCCCAGATCACCGCCCTGGTCAACCGGATCGACTGGGTGTCCGGTTTCGCCAACGAGGTGCCCTTCATCGTCGCCGTCGAACGTCTGGCCGGCATCGAGCCCCCGGAGCGGGCGCAGTGGATCCGGCTCATCCTCACCGAGATGACCCGCATCTCGTCGCACCTGCTGTTCATGTCGTCCTACCCGCTCGAGCTCGGCGCCGCCACGCCGCTGATGTACTCGTTGCGTGAGCGGGAGCACGTGATGGACCTGATCGAGGGTGTCACCGGTGGCCGCTTCCATCCCAACTTCAATCGGGTGGGCGGGGTGAAGCCGGCGGCCGGCGGCGGCTCGAACCAGAAGAAGGTGGTCCAGGACCTCCCCGCCGGCTGGCTGCAGGGCACTCGCGATGCCATGGACAAGGTCGATGCGGTGTGCGACGAGCTCGACGAGCTGGTCACCGGCAACGAGCTCATCCAGGCGCGGACCGTCGGGGTGGGTGTGATCCCCGCCGACAAGGCCATCGAGTTCGGCATGTCGGGCCCCAATCTCCGTGCCTCCGGCGTCAACTTCGATCTCCGCAAGCACGAGCACCTGCTCCCGTACGACCGGTTCGAGTTCGACATCCCGACCGGGGAGAACGGCGATTGCTTCGACCGCTTCGTCGTCCGCCTCAAGGAGATCCGCCAGGCCACTCGGATCGTGCGGCAGGCGGTCGACACCATTCCTTCCGGCCCGCTCCAAGCGAAGGTGCCCCGCATCCTCAAGGTCCCACCCGGCGAGATCTACGTGCGCGCCGAGAACCCCAAGGGCGAGATGGGCTACTACATCGTGAGCCAGGGAGGCCGGCAACCGTACCGGGTGAAGATCCGCTCGGCCTCGTTCAGCAACCTGACCGTGCTGCCGTGGCTGCTCCAAGGCGCCCTCGTCCCCGACCTGGTGGCGATCATGGGAAGCCTGGACTTCGTCTTGGGGGATGTGGACCGNNCCTTGAATTTCTGGCTTGCGCTCGTGGTGAAGGTGGTGGCGATCCTCGCCGTCATGCTGCCTGCGGCGCTGGTGATCATCTTCGGCGAGTTGAAGATCTCGGCGCACATCCAGAGCCGTATCGGCCCGTACTTCGCCGGCGGCCGGTGGGGATGGGCGCAGCCGCTCGCCGACGGCCTCAAGTTCCTCCAGAAGGAGGATCTCGTCCCGGCCGCCGCCGACGCCACCGTGTACCGGCTCGCGCCCTACGTCGTCCTCATGGGCACCCTCGCCACGTTCGTCATCATCCCCTTCGGCCCCGACCTGGTGCCGGAGAACCTCGACCTCGGCGTCTTCTACCTGCTCGCCGTCTCCTCGCTGTCGACGCTCGGTGTGCTCATGGCGGGGTGGGCGTCCGGCAACAAGTACTCCCTCATCGGGGGGCTGCGCGCCGCCGCCCAGCTCATCGCCTACGAGCTCCCGCTCGTCCTCGCCGCCGTCGCCGTCGCCATCCAGGCGGGGACCCTGTCGCTCAGCGGCATCGTCGAGGCGCAGGCCGCCAGCGAGATCTTCGGGCTCAACATCCACCTGCCCTACCTCTTCACGGGCCAGGTCATCGGCTTTGCGATCTTCCTGGTTGCCAGCCTCGCCGAGCTGAGCCGCATTCCTTTCGACATGCCGATCGCCGAGTCCGAGCTCACGATGGGCTATCTCACCGAGTACTCGGGGATCCGCTTCACGATGTTCTTCCTCGGCGAGTACGCCGGCATGGTGTCGCTGGCGGCGGTCGCCTCCACGCTCTACCTCGGCGGCTACTGGCTGCCGGGGCTGACGGATGATGCGCTCAATTTCGCCGGTCCCGTCATCCTGCTCGGCAAGGTGATGTTGCTCGCCTTCCTGTTCATCTGGATGCGCTGGACGTTCCCGCGGCTGCGCGAGGACCAGCTCCAGACGCTTGCGTGGAAGTGGCTGATCCCCGCCGGCCTGGTCAACATCGTGGCGACCGCGATCTTCAAGGTGGTGTTCTGATGGCCGACACCGGCTTCCCGCTGAAAGGCCTCCTCACCGGCATGAAGATCACGATGAAGGAGCTGCTGAAGAAGCCCATCACCGTGAACTACCCGAAGGAGAAGGAGACACCGGTCCCTCGCGCCCGCGGCGTCATCGCGCTCGATACCGAGGCGTGCACGGTGTGCATGCTCTGCGCCCGGGAGTGCCCGGACTGGTGCATCTACATCGAGGGCCACAAGGAGGAGATCCCGCCCGCCACCGAAGGCGGCCGGGTCCGGACCCGCGCCAAGCTCGATCGTTTCGACATCGACTACGCGCTGTGCATGTACTGCGGCATCTGCGTCGAGGTGTGCCCCTTCGACGCCCTGTTCTGGAGTCCCGACTACGAGTACAGCGAGTACGAGATCAGCGCCATGCTCCACGACAAGGAGCGCCTCACCGAGTGGCTCGCGACCGTCCCCGAACCCCCGCCCCTGGAGAAGTGATGGACGTCGGCGACTGGGTCTCCACTCCGCAGAACTGGGTGTTCCTGGTGATCGCCCTGCCGATGCTGTTCGCCGGCTTCAAGGTCGTGCAGACGTCCAACGTCGTCCACGCCGTCTTGTACCTGGTGGGCACCCTCGGCGGCTCGGCGGCGCTCTTCATCCTGCTGGGGGCCGAGTTCGTCGCCTGGACCGTCGTCCTCGTCTACATCGGCGCCGTCATCGTGCTGTTCCTCTTCGGCATCATGATCACCCGGGCGCCGCTCGGCTTCGACGTGACGCTGAGCCACCCGGTGCGGATCCGGGTCGCCGCCGCCGTCGTCGCCTTCGTGCTGTTCGCCCTCGTCGGAGGGGCGATGCTCGCCGAGTTCGAGAACCAGACGATCCCCGAGGCCGCAGACGCCACGAGAACCGTCGAGATCGGACTCTCGATCTTCGATCGTTTCGTCATACCGTTCGAGGTCGTGTCGGTGGTGCTGCTCGCCGCCCTGATCGGCGGCATCGTCCTCGCCCGCCGCGATCCGGCAGAAGAAGAAGAAGCGGGAGTGGTCAGATGAGCTGGACGGTATCCCGTATCCCGTATCCCGTATCCCGTATCCCGCAGGAACGTTGCGTCGGGCTACGGGCTACGGGCTACGGAGCACCGCGCACCGGAGGTGCGCCATGCTGATCAACCAGTTTCTCTTGCTCGGCGCCGCGCTCTTCGCCCTCGGCGTGTACGGCGTGCTGACCCGGCGCAACGCGGTCATGGTGCTGCTGTCGGTCGAGCTGATGCTGGCCGCCGTGAACATCAACTTCGTCGCCTTCGACCGGCTGATCGGCGACGAGCTCGCCGGTGGCCAGATCTTCGCCCTCTTCATCATCGCGGTGGCGGCCGCCGAGGTGGGCATCGGGCTCGCCATCATCCTGCTGATCTTCCGCAACCGCCGTTCCGCCAATGTCGACGAGCTGGACCTCCTCAAGCTATGAGCTGCGAAACCGGTGCCCCGTACATCTCGCTGCGCTCCCTCGTCGATGGGGTCGGGTCGGTGACGCCCGCCACCCCGCCGCCGGGTGGTGCCCAGGGTGACGCGTCGGATGCGCCGGCCGGCCGCCGCCTGCTGCGCCGATACCGGGCTCGCCTCACCATCCGCCGCAAGGGGGCTTCCGCATGCTGAGCGCACTCGCCCTGAAGGCGGCGCCGCTGATCCTCGCCGCCGGTGAGGAAGGCGGTCACGGGGCAGCCACCTACTCCGACGGGGGCGTGCTGGCGCAGTGGGCCTGGCTGATCCCCGTCGTGCCGATGGTGGTCAGTTTCCTCATCGTGTTCTTCGGGAAACGTTCCCCGCTCAAGGGCTGGGGCATGGCCGTCGGCACCATGGGCTTCGTCGCCCTCTACGCCATCGTGCTCTTCGGGATGAACCTCAACGAGGGGATCACGTACCAGGGCTCGGTGTGGCTCGCCGACATCGGGACGACTGCGTTCGGCACCTTGTCGATCGAGTGGGGCTGGATGGTCGACGGGCTGTCGATCATGATGTACTTCGTCGTCGGCGTCGTCGGGCTCCTGGTGTTCATCTACGCCAAGGGCTACATGGAAGGCGACATCCGGTACACGTGGTTCTTCGCCTCGTTCACCCTCTTCGCCGGCGGCATGCTCGTGCTCGTCTCGGCACCGAACCTCATCCAGCTCATCGTGGGCTGGGAGCTCGTCGGCGTCGCGTCATGGCTGCTGATCGGTCACTACTGGGAAGAGCACGAGAACTCGTCCGCGGCCATCAAGGCGTTCCTCACCAACAAGGTCGCCGACGCCGCACTGTTCATCGGGGCGATCATCGTCGGCCTCACGGTCGGCTCGTTCAAGTTCACCGACATCATGGCCGTCGTCGCCGAGGGCGGACCTGGTACGCCGCTCGCCAAGTACGCCTTCTGGGCCGGTCTGGCGCTGTTCATCGGGGCGATGGGCAAGAGCGCCCAGTTCCCGCTCCACGTGTGGCTGCCCGACGCCATGGCCGG
>DKBA01000123.1 GCA_002450985.1 Acidimicrobiia bacterium UBA6912 | reverse complement strand
GTCGGCTTCGGCACCTTCACGATGCGATGCGCCCGCTCACGACCCGAGCGCCCGCGAGATGCCCGTCGCCCAGGCCCGGATCTCTTCCCAGTCCCGGAAGTCGCCCTCCGCCGCCCGCAACGCGATGACGATCGCCTTCTCTCCGAGACCCAGTGTGGTGCGGTCGATCTTGCCGGAGAACACGCGATGCTCGCGAGCCCCGCTCGCCGCGACCAGCGCCTCGACGTCCACCGGGTCCTCCTCCGGCTTCGGAGGCTCGCCGACCGGCCCACTGGAGAAGAGCCACACCGGCTTGGTTCGCAGCGCGGGGGCGTTGCGCTCGACGAGCTCTCTGGCCTCACCCAGCCAGCGGCCCGCGTAGATGGCGCTGCCGAGGACGTAGGCGTCGTAGCCCGTGACGTCGTCGACCACGGACGGCTCGACCACGCTCACTTCGTGGCCTCCGGTGCGCAGCTCCTCACCGATGACCCCGGCGATCTCCGCCGTCGCCCCGTGCTTGGTCGCCGCTGAGACCAGAACCCGCATGATGCCTTCCTCCCTGCCTGGGCACTCGCCCCGTACCGGTCATCGCCGAGGCTACCGCCCACGGCGACGAACCGATCACCTCGGGCGCGCCACCTTCCCGTGCCGCCGGCCCAGCAGATACGCTGCCGCCACCGTCGCCGAAGCAGCCGACGCGAACGACCCTGCGGCGACCGCCCGCTTGGTCTTGCGAGCGAAGATCACGATCGGCCAGGTGCGCTCATAGGCGACCTGCTCGAGCGCCCCGTCGGGATTCACCGCCACCGGGTGACCCACCGTTTCGAGCATCGGGAGATCCGACACCGAGTCGCTGTAGGCGTAGCACGCCTCCAAGTGGTAGCCACGCTCGGCGGCGAGCGACCGGATCGCCTCCGCCTTTCCCTGCCCGTACACGAACGGCCCGTCGAGCTCATCGGTGTAGAAGCCGTTGACGATCTTCCCGCGGGTCCCGATGGCTCCCGTCATGCCGAGCACTTCGGCGAGTGCCTCGACGATTCCGTGAGGAGAGGCCGACACGATCCAGGTGTCCCGCCCTGCTTCGTGGTGCATCTTGACGAGACGTTTGGACTCCGGCCGCACCTTGTTGACGAGCGTCGGCAGCATCTCCCGTCCGATCTCCTGGATCTGTTCGACCGACACCCCGGCGATCTTCCCGAGAAAGTCCGAACGCGCCTGGTCGGTGGCGTCGCCGCGATCCCCCAGCAGCTTGAAGCTCAGGGCGCTGATCGCCCACCGAGCGATCTCTCGGTTCTTGACCAGCCCGGCTCGGTAGGCCTCGAGGGCGAACGGCATGACGGAGGCCCCCGTGATGAGGGTGCGGTCGAGGTCGAAGAATGCGGCTCCACGATCGGCCATGCCGCCAACCTATCGGCTCACTGCGAGCTCCACAAAGGCAGAAGTGCCCTGCGTGGGCAGCCGGTGGACCCGGGGCGGTCAGTCGGTGGTGCTCTGCCCTCCGGGCACGAGGTGGGTGGAGAACCAATCGCCGGCGAGACGGGCCACCTCGTCGAGAGCCCCCGGCTCCTCGAACAGATGGGTGGCGCCGGGCACGATGACCAATTCGACGGGGCACCGCATCTGGCTGCGGGCGTCCTCGTTGAGGCCGATGACCACGGTGTCGCGCCCCCCGACGATGAGCAACGTCGGTGCCCGCACTGCGCCGAGCGCTCCGCCCGCCAGATCGGGCCGCCCACCCCTCGAGACCACGGAGGCAACGGCCTGCGGCCGTCGCGCGGCGGCGATCAGCGCCGCGGCAGCTCCGGTCGAGGCCCCGAACAACCCGACGGCGAGGCCGCCCAGGTCGGGGTGAGCCGCCGTCCACGACACCGCCTCGGCGACCCTGCCCGCCAAGAGCGGGATGTCGAACCGCAGCTCCCTGGTGACGCGGTCGATCTCGTCTTCCTCCTCGCTGAGGAGATCGAGCAGCAGCGTCGCCAGCCCCCGCCCATTCAACGCCGCGGCGACCGATCGGTTGCGGCGGCTGAAACGGCTGCTCCCGCTGCCGTGGGCGAAGACGACGACACCCACCGCGTTCACAGGAATCGTGAGGTCACCGGCGATCTCGACACCCTCGACGCCGATGCGGACCTCGCCGGCCTTCATCTCCACCTCCTCGCCCGCTCCTTCCACCGTGCCCGTGCCCGCGCCGGAAGACGAGAGGGCGGAAGTCACTCGGCGCAGGCCGTCACCCTGCGCAAACGGGTCGTTGCCTCACACGGCCCCAACGTCGACCCACCCCGCCTCGTGACGAAGGTGGGCCTCGAGGGGCACTGCGAGGTTGGCGTGGATGCGGTTGTAGAACGCCCAGAAACCGAGCGTCGTAGCGATCTCGATGATCTCCTCGGGGGTGAAGAAGGCGGCGAGCGCGCTGCGGTGCGCGTCGGAGGTGTGCTCCGGGCCGAGCGAGGCGGCGTGGACGAAACCCCATGCCGCCGCCTCCCGCTCGCTGCGGGGGCGGCGGAGGGCCAGGATGTCCCGCAACTCGGCGTCGTCGCATCCGAAGCGTGTCCTGAGCGTATGCGCGTGGTGGGCGCAGCAGTACCGGCATCCGTGGTTGCGAGAGATGATGAAGGACATCCGGTACTTGAACTCCTCGCCGAGCACGTTCGACGTGTGGCGCATCACGGCATTGTTGGTGCGGATGATCTGCTTGAGGAGGTGTGGCGAATGGGCGTACAGCCTCAGCGCGTTTGGCAGGAAACCCATCCGCTGCTCGTACGCCTCGAGCATCCGCTTCACATCCGGAGGCAGCGCCTCGAGGCTCGCATAGGGAAAGAAGGGCGCAGTCTCGACGCCCTCGATTTCGGCCATCCTCGTCTCCCCGCTTCCACCGGCCCGACCACCTCCCATCCGATCCTATACACTCGTTTCACGAGGGAGGGAGCGGAATGTCAGACCTCGACGCGTTTCTCGACCGGTACCGGGACGAGCACGTCCACGTCACCAAGCCGGTGTCGCTCGATCACATCGGAGCCCTCACCGCCCAGACGCGCGACACCGTCGTCTTCGACGCCATCGATGGGTATCCGGGGTGGAGGATCGTCGATCACCTCTTCGTCAATCGCCGCGCCCAGGCGCGCGTCCTCGGCTGCGCTCCTCAGGACGTGGTGCCGGCGCTCTCCCGAGTGCTGGCGAANNTATTCGACCAGCTTCGCCGTTCATCGTGATCGGGACACCGGTGCCTTCAACCAGATGTTCCCGCGATGCGGGGTCCTCTCCCGCAACGAGATGGTCGCCTCGTTCGTCTCGGGAACCGTCCAGCGGTTCGCCCAGAAGTACCGGGAGGCGGGCGAGAAGATGCCGCAGGCGATCGCCGTGGGGACGCATCCTGCGTGGGAGCTGTGTGGGTGCTACTCCCATCCCCACGAGGGTTGGTGGGAGGCGGAGCTGTACGAGGCGATCACCGGCGAGGTCGGTGAGGTGACCCGGTGCAAGACCGTCGATCTCGTCGTCCCGGCCGACGCCTCCGTGGTCATCGAGGGATACGTGGACCTGTCACGCACTGCGCAGGACGGGCCGTCTCCCGGACCGACGATGCTGTTCTCGCCGTACGCCTCCCAGCAGCCCGTGTTCGAGGTGACCGCCATCACCACGAGGTCCGATCACCGCATCTGGCGCAACCACCTCATGACGCCCTTCACCGACCATCAAGAGATGCCCCGGCTCTTCTACGAGGCGACCATCTACGACCGGCTGCGGGCGATGGGTCTCGAGGTGCACGACGTCGTGTTCTCCCAGGGCGGAGGAGCGCTGTCCATCTTCATCCAGGTGTCGCCGAAGTTCGAGGGTCAGGTCACCGACGCGCTGCTGTCCGTGCTGGGCTCCTCGTGGCTCAACTGCAAGATGGTGGTCGCCGTCGACCCCGACATCGACATCCACGACTACCGCGACGTGCATTACGCGATGGCGGTGCGCGTCGATCCGGCGAAAGACGTCATCGTCATCCCCAACGCCCGGGGCTTCCCGTACGATCCCACCGCCCAGCCGCTCATCGGGGCGCTTCCCAACACGGCCGACACCCGCTTCCCGTCCGTCGTCGGGAAATGGGGAATCGATGCGACCATGCCACCGCCCTACCGCTCGGAGCGAGCGAACTACGAGCGGGCGTGGCCGAAGCACTGGGGTGAAGTCGACATCGCCGACTACCTGGGGTGACGCCGGCGGATCATCCGTCGCAACGACCGAGGAGGAGCCGGACCGTGGCGAAGCCGGAGCTCGAGTTCCACAGACCAGAGGCGGCATGGCGTCCGACGGCGATGCCCGGGTTCTGGGAGAAGGTCCTGTCGGAGGACCCGGATACCGGTGCCTACACCCGTCTGGCGCGGCTCGAGCCGGGAACCGACACGTCGGCGTTCGGCGTCATCATCCACACCTTCAGGGAAGAGGCGTACCTCATGGAAGGGGAGCTCACCGACCTCTCTCTCGGTGTCACGTTCACGCCCGGGATGTACACGTGCCGCCCCGCCGGAATGGCGCACGGGCCGTACCGCACCGACCGTGGTGCGCTGCTGATCGAGTTCCGCTACGACCTCGGTGGCTGAGCGGCCAAAGGCCGAGGCACCGACCCTGCGGGATCGGCTCGGCCCCGACATCCCACCAGACGCGCTCGCTCGCCTCTTCTGGCACTTGTTACCACACCACGGCCGGATTCCGTTTGCTAGCGTGAACCTCGCTGAGTGGGTAGCCACGGCTCCGGCCGAAAGGGTTGCCGGATTCCGCCTCAGGCATCGTGCTCTGCCGGCACATGGCCGGCCCGGCGCGATGCGGGACTCGC
>DKBA01000211.1 GCA_002450985.1 Acidimicrobiia bacterium UBA6912 | reverse complement strand
TTGCCGACCTGGCCGACGGTCGCCCGGCAGTCGAGTGGGACCTGGCGCATCTCGCCCGAAGGCAACCGGAGGAGCGCCATGTTGGACTCCTTCGACATGAGCTGGATGCTCGTGCCTGCGGAGCGCCCCATCTTGGCGCCGCCACCGGGTCGGAGCTCGACGGCATGCACCACGGTGCCCGTGGGGATGTTGCGCAGGGGGAGTGCGTTGCCGGGACGGATCTCGGCGCCGGCGCCAGACTCGAGCATGTCACCGACGGCGACGCCCACCGGCGCCAGGATGTAGCGCTTCTCNNGCGAGGCGGGCATTCCGGTTCGGGTCGTACTCGATGCCGGCGATCTTGGCGGGCACGCCGTCCTTGGTCCGGCGGAAGTCGACGACGCGATAGCGACGCTTGTGGCCGCCACCGCGGTGGCGCGACGTGATGCGCCCGTACGAGTTGCGGCCCGACGAGCGCTTCTGCTTGTCGAGCAGCTGCTTCTCGGGCTCCGACTTCGTGATCGACTCGAAATCGGACACCGTCTGAAAACGGCGTCCCGGCGAAGTCGGCTTGAGCTTCTTCACACCCATGACGTCATACCTCGAAGATGTCGATCGACTGGCCGGCGGCGAGGGTCACCAGGGCCCGCTTCGAATCGGCTCGCTTGCCGATCTTGTACCCGGTGCGCTTGCGCTTGCCCTTGCGGTTGATGGTGTTCACCGAGACGACGCTCACATCGAAGATGTCCTCGACCGCCTGGCGGATCTCGGTCTTGTTCGACCGCTTGTCCACGACGAACGTGTAGGTGTTGAGGTCCTGGATGAGGTCGTATGACTTCTCCGACACCACCGGCTTGAGCACCACGTCGCGAGGATTCTTCTTCATCAGATGTCATCCCCGTGTTCCTCACCCGGCGACATCTCGTCGCCTCCTCCCACAGATGGGGCCCCATCCCCATCGTGGGCCGTTGCCGGCGCGGCCGCGTCTGACGTCTGACGTCTGACGTCTGAGGTCTCAGCTCTGACGTCTGACGTCTCACTGGCAGCATGCTCCCGAGTACCCCGCGGCGCCCCCTGCCCGAGATCGAGCGTTCCCTTGCTCATCACCACGGTGTCGGCCCAGAGCACGTCGTACGTGTTGGCCTGGCCGAGGTTGGAGGCGATGACCTGCGGGAGGTTGCGGAACGAGACGATGGCGGTGCGCTCGTGGTCCTCGGCGAGGAGCAGCACCTTCCCGGTGATGCCCATGGCCTCGAGCAGGGCGACCGCCTGCTTCGTCTTGGGGACGTCCCAGCTGTCGAACGACTCGACCACCTTGATCTGGCCGACCGCAGCCCGCGCCGAGAGGGCGCTCCGCAGGGCGAGGCGCCGCATCTTCTTGGGCGTCCGCTGTGCGTAGCTGCGGGGCTTCGGCCCGTGGGCGACGCCGCCGCCTGCCCACTGGGGGGAACGGTTCGAGCCATGCCTGGCCCGCCCGAGGCCCTTCTGGCGCCACGGCTTGCGGCCGCCGCCGCGTACCTCGCCCCGCGTCTTGGTCGACGCGGTGCCGGACCGGGCGGCGGCGAGCTGCGCCGTCACCACCTGGTGCATGACGGCGACGTTCGGCTCGATACCGAAGATCTCGGGCGACAGGTCGACGTCGCCCTTGCGGACGCCATCGGCCGTGTACAGCTCTGCGGTCAGCTTCTCAGGCACGAGCCTTCACCGCCTCCCTGATGACGAGAACGGCGCCCTTGGGGCCGGGCACGGCGCCGCGGACCATGAGCAGGTTGCGCTCGGCATCGACGGCGACGACCTCGAGGTTCATGACCGTCGTCTTCTCGCCGCCCATGCGGCCGGGGAGGCGCTTGCCCTTGAACACGCGTGCCGGCGTGGCGCAGGCCCCGATCGACCCCGGCGCACGATGGATCTTGTGCGCGCCGTGCGAGGCGCCTTGGCCCTGGAAGTTGTGCCGCTTGATGACGCCGGCGAAGCCCTTGCCCTTGGAGATGCCCGTCACGTCGGCCCGCTGGCCGGGTTGGAAGACGTCGGCCACGGTCACCTGCTGGCCCACCTCGAAGCCGGAGGCGTCGTCGATCCGCACCTCGACGACGTGCTTGGCGGGGGCGACGCCGGCCATGCCGAAGTGACCGGCTTGCGCCCGGTTCACCTGCTTCGCCTTCATCTCCTTGAAGGCGATCTGCACGGCGGCGTAGCCGTCACGCTCGGGGGTCTTGATCTGCGTGATGTGTACGGGCCCGGCCTTGATCACCGTCACCGGCACGACGCGGGCGTCGTCGGTGAACACCTGGGTCATTCCGAGCTTCTCGCCGACGATGGTCTTCATGTCTTGATCTCCACCTCGACGCCGGCCGGGAGGTCGAGACGCATCAGCGAGTCGACGGTCTTCGGGGTCGGCTCGAGGATGTCGATGAGCCGCTTGTGGATCCGCATCTCGAAGTGCTCGCGGCTCGTCTTGTCGACGTGGGGTCCACGGATGACGGTGTAGCGGTGGATCTTCGTCGGCAACGGCACCGGACCCCGGATCTTCGCCTGGGTACGGACCACCGTCTCGGCGATCTTGCGCGCCGACTCGTCGACCACGGAATGGTCGTAGGCCTTGAGTCGGATCCGAATCCGATGCTCGTTCGCCACGGTGCAGGTTCCTGTCTCTCGGTCGGTGACGACCGCCGGACCGCACGCAAAGTGGCAAAGGCCCAGACGCCCGGGCGTTCCCGGGTCGGGGCCGACCACCTGGCGAGCGGTACCCGTCGGTACATCGCGGGTTTGGCCGGGGCCGAGCGCAGCCGCACTCGACCATCTCGAAAGCTTGCGGATCGCGCGCAGGCGGGTGCCTGCGGCGACCGGGATGGTAACGGGCCGGGCGACCTATCGGCAAATCGCACCGGTGGCGGCGCTCCCGGCCCGCCTCACTCCATGGCTCGGTCTGCCCTCTACTCCCCTCGGGCCTTGGCCACGATCTCGGCGGAGGTGCTGGTCGGCACCTCCTGATAGGAGTGGAATTGCATGGTGTACGTCGCTCGACCCTGGGTGCGCGACCGCAGGTCGGTGGCGTAGCCNNAACATCTCGGCGAGCGGGGTGAGGGCCTTGACGACCCGAGCGTTGCCTCGCGTGTCCATCGACTCGATCTTGGCGCGGCGTGCCGACAGGTCGCCGATGACGTCCCCCATGTTCTCCTCGGGCGTCACCACCTCGACCTCCATGATCGGCTCGAGGAGCTTGATGCCTGCGGCCTTGGCGGCCGCCTGGAGCGCCATCGAGCCGGCGATGCGGAAGGCCATCTCGTTGGAGTCGACTGCGTGGCTGGAACCGTCGATGAGGGTGGCCCGCAGGTCGACGAGGGGATAGCCGGCGAGGATGCCGCCGACCAGCGCTTCGCGGATGCCCTTCTCGACCGCCGGGATGAACTCGCGCGGCACGTTGCCGCCCTTCACCTGGTCGACGAACTCGAACCCGCGGCCCGCCTCGAGGGGCTCGAGATCGATGATGACGTGCCCGAACATGCCCGAGCCGCCCGTCTGGCGCTTCAACTTGCCCTCGATCTTGTGGACGGTGCGCTTGACCGTCTCGCGGTAGGCGACCTGGGGCCGGCCGACGTTCGCCTGCACCTTGAACTCGCGCAGCAGGCGGTCGACGATGACCTCGAGGTGCAGCTCGCCCATACCCTCGATGATGGTCTGCCCCGTCTCCTCATCGGAGTGCACCCGGAACGTGGGATCCTCCTCGGAGAGCCGGCTCAGCGCCTCGGCGAGCTTGTCCTGATCCGACTTGGTCTTGGGCTCGATGGCGACGGCGATCACCGGGTCCGGAAAGCTCATCGACTCGAGCTGCACCGGGGCGCCCGCGGCGGCCAGCGTGTCACCGGTCTTGGTGGCCTTCAGCCCGACGGCGGCGACGATGTCGCCCGTGTAGACGTCGTCGATGTCCTCCTGCTTTGCGGCGTGCATCCGCAGCAGGCGGCCGAAACGCTCCTTCTTACCCGTCGTGGTGTTGACGACGGCATCGCCCTTCGCAGCGTGCCCCGAGTACACCCGGAAGTAGGTGAGCTTGCCCACGTAAGGATCGCTCATGATCTTGAACGCCAGGGCGCTGAACGGCTCGTCGTCGCTCGCCTTGCGCTCGACGAGCTCGGTCTCCTTGCCGGGGCGGAAACCCGCCACCGGCGGCAGGTCGAGCGGGCTCGGCAGGTAGTACACGACGGCGTCCAGCAGCGGCTGAACGCCCTTGTTCTTGAAGGCGGATCCGCACAGCACGGGAACGAAATCGCGGTTGACCGTGCCCTTGCGGATCACCTTGCGGATTTCTGCAGGGTCGAGGTCGGCCTCCTCGAGGTACTTCTCGAGCAGCTCCTCGTCCTCGGAGGCGACCACGTCGAGCATTCTGTGGTGCCAGTCGTCGGCCTGCTCCCGGTACTCCTCGGGGATGTCGACGATCTCGCGCTCCTTGCCCTCCTCGTCCAGCCAGACGATGGCCTTCATCTCGACGAGGTCGATGATGCCGTTGAACTCGGCCTCGGCCCCGATCGGGATCTGAATGACGACGGGGTTGCCACCGAGCCGCTCCACGATGGAGTCGACCGATGCGGAGAAGTCGGCGCCGATGCGGTCCATCTTGTTGATGAACACGATCCGGGGCACGCCGTACTTGTCGGCCTGGCGCCACACCGTCTCCGACTGCGGTTCCACCCCGGCGACGCCGCAGAAGATCCCGATGGCTCCGTCGAGAACGCGCAGCGAGCGTTCGACCTCGATGGTGAAATCGACGTGGCCCGGCGTATCGATGATGTT
>DKBA01000054.1 GCA_002450985.1 Acidimicrobiia bacterium UBA6912 | reverse complement strand
CACTACGAGCGGGCGTCGGCTGCGTACGAAGCGGCCGCGGCGAAGGCCGAGCTGCTCGGGATGCCTGAAGAGGCGGTGATGATCGTCACCGACCTGGGCAACGTCGCCACCCTTCGGGGAGAGCACGGAAAGGCCGCCGCCCTGATCGCCGAGGCGGGCCGGCGCGCTCAGGACGTCGGCACGGGCCAGGCGATCGGCATGGTGGAGAACGCATCCGGGCTCCTGGCGCGTCGCGAGGGCCGGCTGGCGGAGGCCCGGCGCCACCACGAGCGGGCTGTCGAGGAGTACCGGCGCATCGGGGCCGACGGAGGCGTCGCCTACGCCGCAGGCTCGATGGCCTACGTGGCGGCGCTCCAGGGGGACGCGGCGGCATCGGTGGCTGCGGCACAGACCTCGCTCGATGCCGCCGAGCGCGACGGTGACCTGCTGGGCATTGCTTTCGCTCTCGAAGCGGGCGCCGCCGCGCTCGCCGCGTCGGGGGATCCCGGCGTCGCCTCGAGGCTGCTGGGCGCGGCCGATGCGATCAGACGTGGTCGCGGTCTCCCCATGCCGCCGGCCGAGCGGTGGGACGTCGATCATGCCGTGGCCGTCGCTCGCGAGGACCTCGGTGCCTCGGGCTACGACGAGGCGTTCGCCTCGGGTAGTCGGCTCGGCGCGGATGAGGCGGCGGCGCTCATGCGTACGTCGGCGGCAGAGGCGTCCCGGCGGCGTCCCGGCTGACTGGGGGCGCACGTCGAAGGACGACGGCGCAGTCCTCGATACGGCCGCGCCAGACGACGTCGACTCACTGGCAGCGAGCGTGGTTGCCTTGGCGACCCGCGAGGTCGCTCGAACAGGGTCTTCGTCATCATGACGTTCCGGCGAGGAGCCGGACGACACGCGCGAGGCCATCGACGTCGCTTCTGCCGGCACCGCCACTCATGGGGTGCGTCGCGGCGGGAGTCCGGGCGTGATCGCGTGCGTGGCGTCGGTCTCATCGACCACTACGAAGCCGAGGCGCTCGTAGAAGCGCGCCGCACCGTCGTCGAAGGTACGGAGCCGGACGCGTCTGAATCGAGCTGCGGCGAGCTCGAGGCACGTCATCACCAGTTCGCGACCGATACCGCGACGCCGGTGCTCCGGCGACACGTAGAGGTGGCGCAGCCGGCCGATCTCCGGATCGTCGATGAACGGATCTCGGTTGAGTCCGCACATACCGATCGTGCGGGACGTGTCGCCTGCAACGAAGAACCCCTCTCCGACCCGATCGAAACGATTCGAGCCATCCAGCCATTCACGGTAGGTGCGTTCGACGAAGGAATGGCCCTCGACGGCGGCCTGCCGACGGAGGCGCGTGAGATCCGGCGGGACGGCGCCGGCGACGCGGGTGACGGCGACCGCCTTCACTCGGCGGGAGGATCGATCCCGATGCCGCCGACCGGTGATGTCTCGATCCGCAACTCGAACCCGGCGATGAGCGGCATCCCGGCGGCGATCGCCTTCCGAACCTCCGGAAGCGTCAGTGACGCACCGTGGGCCTCCTCGCTCTCCCACACCTCCGTCACCCACAGCACGTCTGGATCCGTGGCGTCGGCGGCGACGACGTAGCCGAGGCAGCCCGGCATCGAGCCCATGCCGGCGAGGATCGCGGCGAGATCCTCCCGCTTCCCCGCCGCCGCTCTCATCTTCCCGATCAAGCCGTACACGATTGCGCTCCCGTCGCCGATGACGGGAACCTACCCGTCGCGTACCGCGGCGAGGCGGTCGACCACTTCGTCGGGGACCACCAGGTCGCCGCGGCCGAACCCAACTGCGATGTCGGGTTTGTAGCGGCCGTGGTAGTCGGAGCCGCCCGTCGCGATCAGCCCGAGCCGCTCGCACAGCTCGGCGAGGTGGGTACGCAGCTCGGGTGGGTACTCGGAGTAATGGCACTCGATTCCGGCGAGCCCGGCGGCGGCGAGCTCCCGGAACGCCGTCTCGTAGTCGGCGGCAGCGACGCCGATGGTGTGGGGATGGGCGAGCACGGGCACCGCCCGCGACCGGCGCGCCAAGTCGACGGCGGTGGCTGCGTCGAGCCTGGTGCGCTCGACGTAGGCGGGCCGGCCTCTGGCGAGGAAGCGGTCGAAGGCGTCGGAGATCGAGTCGGCGTGGCCTCGAGCAACGAGGACCGCAGCGATGTGAGGACGGCCGACCACACCCCCGCCCGCCTCCGCTTCGACGGCCTCCGGAGAGATGGGGGCACCGAGCTCCGCCAGCTTCGCCAGGATGCGGGTGTTGCGGACGTCCCGGCCGTCGCGCAGCCCGGCGAGCTCGTCCTGGAGCGGGCCGGGGCCGGGGGTGAGGTGGTAGACGAGCATGTGCATCGTGCCCGTGGGCCACACGACGGACAGCTCCGTGCCCGGAACGAACCCGATGGCGAGCCGCACCGCCTCGACGTGCGCCTCGCCGACACCGGCGAGGGTGTCGTGATCGGTGAGGGCGATCGTCGAGAGCCCCGCGGTGACGGCGCGTCGCACCACCTCGGCCGGTGCATCCGTGCCGTCAGATGCCGTGCTGTGCAGGTGGAGGTCGACGGCCAAGCCGTCAGCCGAGGAGCATGGTCAGGGCCGCCGCCGACGTGTCGTCGGAACCGCCCCAGATGAGGTTTGCGATCACGAGGAGCACGATGCCCACCACCACCCACACCGCGATGCGCTTGCTGCGCTGGAAGAGGCTCTGCTTGCGCATCACCTTCTTCTCGGCGGCGAGCTTGGCCTCTCGGTTCGCCCGCTGCCGTTCCCGTTTCGATGTCGCCATGGGCGCAGATGATACCGGCCCGCCGGCCGCCGCGGCCGGTCAGCGGGCGACGGTCACGCGGTCGATGTACACCGTCTCCAGGGGCACGCTGACCTCGCCGGTCGGACCGGCCCCGAGGGGGATCGCTGCGATCCGCTCGAGCGTGTCCTGGCCGTCGACCACCGTGCCGAAGACGTTGAATTGGTACTGGGGCGGGAACTGCACGTCGTCGAGTACCAGGAAGAACTGCGACCCGGACGTGCCGGGGCCCGCATTGGCCATCGCCACGGTGCCTGTCGTGTACACGAAGTCGGGGGCGGCGAACTCGTCGGGTACCGCATAGCCGGGTCCGCCGCGACCCGCGGCGTCCGGGTCCCCCGCCTGGACGACGAATCCGGGGACGACCCGGTGGATCGCGGTGCCGTCGAAGTACCCCTGCTCGGCGAGGAACACGAACGAGTTCACGGTGGCCGGCGCACGAGACGGATCGAGCTCGATCACGATGTCGCCGCACGAGGTGGTGATGGTCGCCTGCGGTCGAGAGGCCGGGTCGATGGCGAGGTCCTCGGGAGCGGCGAACGTCATGGGCGTGAGGACCGGCGGTTGGTCCGCCCCGCACGCCGTGGGCTGCGCCCGGAACTCCTCGTAGCCCGCCGGTGGGCGAGTCGACTCGAGAGGGATCTCGGGGACGGTCGTCGTCGCAGCAGCGGCCGTCGTCGTCGTGGTGCTCGCGGTCGTGGAGGGTGCGGCGTCGCCGTCGCCACCTCCGCATCCCGCGGCGACGAGGGCGACTGCCAGAGCGGCGACCGCGGTACGGCGGAGAGAACGCGTCATCGGGCGGTCATGGTATCGGCGTACGAGACCAAATCGGCCTCTGCGCTCCATGGTGAAGCCTGCTTCAATGGCGTGATGGACACGCTCACCGCCGAACAGTGTCAGGCGCTCCTCGAGGAGTCGCACGTCGGCCACATCGGGGTCGTGACCGACGAGGGCCCGTACGTCACGCCGATCTCCTACGTCTTCATCGGCAACCAGATCGCGTTTCGTACCGCCCCCGGGCGTCGCACCGAGGCGATCCAGGTCGATCCGAGAGTCTGCATCGAGGTGAGCCGGTACGACCGCGACACCGGGGACTGGTCGAGCGCGATCGTCACCGGCACCGCCCGTGTCATCCGCAACGACCCGGGCAAGGAGCAGATCGTCGTCGACGCCCTCTTCGAGAAGTACCGCGACGCCTACGGGAACCTGCTGTCGCTTCCGGCCGGGATGGGTCCCGGTACCAGGTTCATCGTGGTCGTCGATATCGCCGAGGTGTCGGGGCGTTCGTCTGGCGGCTACCTGCAGCCGAGGACTCGCCCGGGACGCCTCTGACCGCCGTTTGAGGGGCGCGAGCCGCCGTGGATGACGTCTGACAGCACCAGGCGACCGGTACACTCGCCGCCGCCATGGCCCTCATCGTGCAGAAGTTCGGCGGCACCTCCGTCGGCGACGCGACCCGGATTCGCAATGTCGCCCGTCGCATCGTTGCCGCCCATGAAGGCGGTAACCAGGTCGCGGCCGTCGTGTCCGCCATGGGCAAGTCCACCGACGAGTTGATCTCCCTGGCCGGCGAGGTGAGCCGCAGCAAGTACCCGCGGGAGATGGACATGCTGCTCACGGCCGGCGAGCGTATCTCGATGGCACTCCTCGCCATGGCGATCCAGGATCTCGGCGTGCCGGCCATGAGCCTCACCGGCTCGCAGGCCGGCATCCTCACCACGTCTGTGCACGGGCAGGCCGAGATCATCGACATCCGCGGCGACCGCGTCCGCGAAGGCCTCGACCAGGGCATGGTCGTCATCGTGGCGGGCTTCCAGGGTTTCAGCCCCTACTCGCGCGACATCACCACACTCGGCCGTGGCGGGTCCGATGCGACCGCCGTGGCCCTGGCGGCCACGCTCGGTGCAGACGTCTGCGAGATCTACACCGACGTCGACGGCGTGTTCACCGCCGATCCCCGGCTCATCCCCGACGCCACCAAGCTCGACGAGGTGAGCTTCGCCGAGATGCTGGAGCTCGCCGGCTCCGGCGCCGGCGTCCTGATGGCGCGCTCCGTCGAGTTCGGCCGCCGCTACCAGATTCCGATACACGTCCGATCATCGTTCCACGACGGGGAGGGCACCTGGGTGAAAGAGACGACGATGGAAGAGCCGATCGTCCGCGGTGTCGCCCACGAGACCAACGACGCCAAGATCACGGTGCACGGCGTGCCCGATCAGCCGGGCATCGCCGCCCAGGTCTTCGAGCCGCTGGCCGAGGCCGGCGTGAACGTCGACATGATCGTGCAGAACGTCTCGCACGACGGCACCACCGACATCAGCTTCACGGTGGCGAAAACCCAGGCCGACGTGGCGAGGGAGGTCACCGAGGTCGTAGCCGACGGCATCAGGGCGAGGGGCGTCGACGTCGACCCGGACATCGCCAAGATCTCGCTCGTCGGGGCCGGGATGAAGTCCGAGCTCGGCATCGCCGGGCGGATGTTCCGCATCCTCGCCGACCACGCGATCAACATCGAGATGATCTCTACGTCGCCGATTCGCATATCCTGCGTGGTGCGCGGCAGCGACCTCGAAGCCGCCGTCCGCAGCCTGCACGACGGGTTCGCTCTCGGCGATCCCAGCAAGGGAGGGTCATCATGAGCAGCGAACGACCGCAGGTTGCCATCGTCGGCGCCACCGGCGCCGTCGGCACGACGATGCTCTCCATCCTCGAGGCGCGCGACTTCCCGGTCTCTGGGCTCCGCCTGATGGCCAGTTCGCGCTCGGCGGGGCGGGTCGTACCCACCATGTGGGGCGACGTCACCGTCGAGGACCTGACTACCGCCGATCCTGCCGGCATCGACGTCGCCCTGTTCTCGGCGGGCGGCAGCCGCTCTCGCGAGCATGCCCCGCGGTTCGCTGCAGCGGGTGCGGTCGTGGTGGACAACTCGTCGGCGTTCCGGATGGACCCCAACGTGCCGCTCGTCGTCGCCCAGGTGAACGACGCCGCCATCACCGGCCACCGGGGCATCGTCGCCAACCCGAACTGCACCACGATGGTCCTGATGATGGCCGCCGGGCCCCTCCATGCCGCGGCCCGCATCCGGCGGATGACCGCCACCTCGTACCAGTCGGTCTCCGGCTCCGGCCAGACCGGCATGGACGTGCTGAGCCACGAGCTCGACATCCTCGGCAAGGACCGTGACCTGCTCGTGTCGGGGGGTTGGTCCGACCCCGGCGGCGACCTGTATGCCCGCCCCATCGGCTACAACGTGCTCCCGCAGGCCGGCAGCTTCACCGAGGGCGGCTACACGGACGAGGAGTGGAAGCTCGTCGACGAGACCCGCAAGATCCTCGGTGACGACGCGATCCGCGTCGAGCCCACGTGCGTGCGGGTGCCGGTGATGGTGGGCCACGGCATCGCCGCCACCATGTTCTTCGAGCGTCATCTCAGCCTCCCCGAGGCGCGCAGCCTGCTCGCCGACGCCCCCGGTGCCCAGCTGTGGGGCGACGACAAGGTTCCAACCCCGCTCGACTCGGCCGGCATCGACGACGTGCTCATCGGTCGGGTGCGCCCGACGGTCGGTGAAGAGGGAGGGATCAGCCTGTGGGCCGTCGGCGACAACCTGCGCAAGGGTGCGGCGCTCAACGCCGTCCAGCTCGCCGAGTTGCTCATCTCCTGAGCGCCTGCGCCGACGGGTCTCTGAACCGCACAGCCGCCGCTGCGCCAAGTCGCAGCGGCTCGTAGACTGAAAGTCGCAACGAGCGCGAGTCGGGAACATCATCGTGAAGGCCAGGGCCAGCATCGAGATCAACCGCACCATCGAGGACGTGTTTGCGTACGTCTCCGACGTCTCCACCATGCCGGCCTGGGTGACCGGCGTGAAGACCGCCCGCATGGTGTCGGCGGAGATGGGCAAGGGGGCCCACTTCGCACTCGAGTACACCGGTGGGTGGCGACCCTACGAGCTCCAGGTGATCGTCACGGAGTTCGATCCGCCGAATACCATCGCGCTCCAGACCGAGCGCGGCCCGTTCGGTTTCGAAGGCCGGATGGAGCTCGAGGCCGTCGGCGATCACACCCGGGTGACCAACGTCATCGAGGCCGGCCCCGACAGCGTCTCCACGCGAATGGCGGTGACGCTGCTGGGGCCGTTCTTGAAGGGACCGACCAACCGCCGTGTGTTGCGTGAGCTCGAGGCCCTCGAACGTTCCATCGAGGGAGACACGCAGCGCCTGGCGTGAGGCGCCCACGCCGCCGGGTTGCCTCGTGACGCGCCGTCTCGCTGATGACGCCGCATGGGGCTCCACCGGGATCCGGTCCGGTGGAGCCCCATGCGGGCGATGCGACGGTCGATCAGAGGGCTGGTCGTGCGCCTCAACCGGGGGGCTGACCGGGCTGCACGGGGCCGATGCGGTAGGGCCGCATCATCTCGTTGTCCTCGTGCTCGACGATGTGGCAGTGCCACACGTACTGGCCGGGGGTGTTGAACTGGGCTTTGACCCGAGTCACCTGCCCGGGATAGGCGGTGACCGTGTCCTTGACGCCCTCCTCCCACGGCTCCGGCGGCTGCGGGACCGACCCGGGCACCACCTGCACCTCCTGGGTGTCCTCGTTCACGAAGATGTTCTGCCGGTTGATGACCTCGAAGGCCACCTCGTGGATGTGGATCGGGTGGGCGTCGGCAGAGGCGTTGTAGAACTCCCACACCTCGGTGGCACCCACGGCCGGGTTCTCGGTCACGGGCTCGGTCCACAGCCTCTTGGTCCACACCCCGGGGGCGACGCTGGGGTCGCCAGCGACGGTGCCGAGCAGGGTCTCGGCGGGGGCGTCGGCGAAGAACGCCGACAGCTCTTCGAGCAGCGCCAGCGGCCGGGTGACGGTCGCAGGCGGCAGCGGCGTGATCGCCGGAAGCTGGAGGAACTGAGGTGGGGTGGTGGGGTCCGGCGCCACGGCCGGCACGACCCGGAACTGCATGATCTGGCCGGTCGAGGCCGGATCGGCCGGCGGGAAGTCGAGACCGGGCACCCCGCCGCCGAACGGCTCGTCGGGCCCGACGTTGGTCAGCACATGGTTGCCCAGCGGAACGTTGGTGAAGTCGACGATCAGGTCGGCTCGCTCGGCCAGCCCCATCAGCAGCCGGTTGCCATTGTTGGCGGTGACGTTGAACGGGGCGGGCAGGAAGCCCCCCTCGTTGGCGATCGCCCACACCTCCACCCCGGGGATCTGGCCGAAGTCGAGGATCAGGAACCGGGACTGGCAGCCGTTGAGGAAACGGAACCGGTAGCGGCGGCGCTCCACCACCTGGAAGGGCCAGGTGTTGCCGTT
>DKBA01000085.1 GCA_002450985.1 Acidimicrobiia bacterium UBA6912 | reverse complement strand
ACATCCCCGCCCATCTGATTCGCAACGGGGGCCCGGTCGAGCACCTGCTCGCCGGGGCTTCACCCGAGTACCGGGCACGGCGACGCGATCTGATCGACGAGTACTACGACGTCGCCACCCTGAGCTGACCGTTCCCGAAGGCAACTGCCGCTAGCTGAACGTCACGTCGACGTAGCGGGGAACGACCTCCACGAACACCCTGCCGGCCGGGAGCGTGATACGGGCGCCGGTGTCGTCGACCAGCAGCCACGGGTCCTCTTGTGCGCTGCGCAGCCAGCGGCCCTCGATCACCCGGCCGTCGTGGAACAGCATGGCATCGCCGAAGCCGATCACGTCATAGGTGGTGACCTCGGTGCCGGCCGAATCGCTGTAGCCGGCCGGGCGCTCGGCCACCGACAGCACGAGCACGGTGTCGGCCGTGAGCGGTTCGGGAGTGCCTGACAGGTCGGGGAGCACCTCACTCGTCTCACCGTTCTGCGCACGCACCCACCGACCATCCTCGAAGCGCCACACGACGTCGGTCACCGCCGAGAAGGGGATGGCGATGGCGGTCGCCGCAGTCTCGGCGGTGAACTCGTCGCCGAAGGCGAAAGGACCCGCTGGCGACACGTCGTCCCCGGCAAACCGCTCCACGAGGTCGAGAAGCGCCGCAACGTGGTGCGGCTCGGGGCGGTCGATGAGCCCGTAGGCACCCTCGACCTCGAGGGTGATCACCGGTATGTCCGCGGCCTGGAACTGCCGCAACACGAAGTCCTGGCCGCCGGTCGCCATCAGCACGGGATGGAAGGGGGCGAGCAGATCGGCGTCCACCGGGCGGAGCGAGCGGACCGGGCCGACGGTCGACGGTGTCTCGTCGAAGAACAGCGCAGTGAATCGGGTGATGCCGCCCTCGACGGGTGCCTCGATGATCATCTCGGCGTCGCCGATGCCGATCTGCGGCTGCGCCGCCGGCACGTTGTCGACCTTGACGGCCACCACCCGCTTGCTCGCCGGCTCGGCGAGCGGCTCACCCGTGAGCGGATTGCGATCGAGGGCCGGTTGGGTGGTGGTCCCGGTGACCTCGCCGTTCGTCGTGGTGGTGGTCGTCGAGCCGTCGTCGCTCACGAGCGGTGGCAATGTCGTGACGCCGGCGCCATCCGCGGTCGGGGTGCCGTCGCCGCCGCCTCCGACCCAGAGGCCGATCATCAAACCGAGGAGGAGCCCTCCGGCACCGGCCGCCGCGGTGAACCGCGCCATAGGGGTCCGCAGCCATTCGAGGAACCGCTGCCAACCCGACGGCGGGAGTTCGTCCCCGATGGGCTGGGGAGTCTGTGGTCGTGGCGGTGGCGGCGGCGCCGTCATTGATGTCTCCGAGACGGGGAGCGTCGATGGTAGTGGCGTCCCCAGCGTGCGCGGCCCCGGCGTCCGACACGGGCCGGATAGAGTGCCGGCATGAGCTCCCCCGTCATCAGTCTCGTGGTGCTCGCATGGAATCAGCGCGCCCACACCGAGCGCTGTGTGGCCTCTCTGCGGCGACACACCGACGTGCCCTACGAGCTCATCATCGTCGACAACGGCTCGGCCCCCGATGCCGNNTCGACACGTTCACCGCACACCCCGACGCCGGCATCGTGCTCCCGGCGGTGACGGCGGCGGGCAACGCCTACTCGGTGCGAAGCGAGCCGGGACCAGACCGGGTGGTGGTACCGCCCTTCAGGGAGATCCCCAGCGGCGTCGTGTACGTCCTGCCCCGGGATCTCGCCGTGGCCATCGGTGGCTGGTCCGAGGCGTACCCGGTGGCGACGGCCGAGGACCTCGACCTCCTCTTCACCGTATGGGCGACGGGTCACGGCGTGGTGCTCGACGAGCGAGTCCTGGTGGACCACGTCGGCGGCGCCACCGTTCGGAGCGGAATACCCGGCTGGTGGAAGCTGGCCCGGACCAATCGCCACCTCTTCACGGCTCGATGGATCGCGATGACCCCGTCGCAGCTCGGCCTGCCTGAGGACCACGACCCCGCAGTGGTCGCCGCCAGGCTGGAGGCTGCAGCGGCGGCGGCAGCGTGGATGGAACGCACCTTCATCGCCCGCGAGGAACGCGACGATGCGTTGCAGCAACTCGCCGGGCAGCAAGCCCGAGAGGATCGCCGGGCCGGCGGGGAGGCCGCCGGTTGGAAGCAGCGCGTCCGCAGCTCGTACGCGTCGTTGCGCCGCAGCGTGCGGAGATGGCCGGCGAGCCGCGCTTCGGATGATCCCCCCTCAGGGGGGATCGGCGAGGGGAAGCCGAGCCGAGGGGGGTCAGGCGAGGCCTGATCGGCCCCTCCGGGGCCGCATCAGGAGCGAGCCGTCGCCCTGCCCACCTCTCGTTGCGAAGAAGCCCCCACAGTCGGGCCCTTCGGGCCCGCCAGCTCCCCCGGTGGGGGAGCCATTCCGAGCGCACCGCCAAGCGACTCGGCGGACCGAGATTCGAGAGAGAGGAAGGGGGATCATCAGAACGGTGGATGCTCCCGAAGCGCCGCCACCACCCCCGGAAGCGACGCCGTCCAATGCGGGAGTGGCGGGAGACCCAGGTCCTCACGACGCTCACTGCCGAGCACCGAGTAGGCGGGACGGCGAGCCGGCGTCGGGTAGTCGGCGGTGCCGCACGGCTGGACCTTCTCCGGATCCCCGCCGCCGAGACGCACCGCCTCCCGCGCCAGCTCGAACCACGTCGTGGCGCCCTCGTTGGCGAGGTGCAGGACCCCACCGACGCCGGCGTCGAGGGCGCGCAGCGAGGCGGTAGCCAGGTCGGCGGCGATCGTCGGCTTGCCGTGCTGGTCGGCGACGACGCGCACCACGTCCCGCTCGGCGGCGAGGCGAAGCATGGTCGCCACGAAGTTGCGGTGGGTACCCGAGATGACCCAGGAGGTGCGCACGACGAGCGCATCCGGGTGGGCGTCGAGGGCGGCGTGCTCGCCGGCGAGCTTCGTGCGCCCGTAGGCGTTGACCGGCGAGGTCGGGGACGACTCGACGTAGGGCTCAGAGGCGTCGCCCGGGAAGACGTAGTCGGTGGAGAAGGTGAGGAGAGCGGTCCCCGTCTCGGCGGCGTACCGGGCCATCTCGCCGACCGCCGCGGCGTTCACCGCATAGGCGTCCAGCTCGTGCTCCTCCGCCGCGTCGACCTTCGTGTAGGCGGCGCAGTTGATGATGGTGGAGGGCCGCAGCGCGGCGATCGCATCGAACACGAGCTCGGGGCGGCCGAGGTCGAGATCCTGATGCCCGAGGGCGACGGCGTGGGGCAGCAGCTTGCGGAACGCCGTCCCCAGCTGCCCCGTCGCCCCGGTGATGACCGCTACCAGGGTGCGCTCTCCTCGTCGAGCACGCCTTCCAGGTATGCCCGGTACCCCGAGTTGGGCATCGCCTCGACGAGTCGNNCCCCGGCCCAGCACCTTGACCATGAGCTCGCCGCGATCGAGGTAGACGCGGTTGAGGTCCGTGATCTCGAGCTCGCCGCGTGCCGAGGGGGCGAGGTTGCGGGCGATGTCCACCACCTCGCCGTCGTAGAGGTAGAGGCCGGGAACGGCGTAGCGCGACTTCGGCTGCGATGGCTTCTCCTCGAGCGAGATCGCTCGCCCTCGTGCGTCGAACTCGACGACGCCGTAGCGCTCCGGGTCCCGCACCGGATAGGCGAAGACGACNNGAGGGCGACGGGGTCCCCGTCGACGAAGTCGGCCCCCACGAGGAACGCCTGGGCGATGCCCTGCGGCTTCTCCTGGATGGCGTACGAGAGCGACACCCCCCACTGGCTGCCGTCGTCGAGCAGCTCGGCGAACCGCGGCTGGTCGTGCGGTGTCGTGATGATGAGGATGTCGCGGATGCCGGCGAGCATCAACGTCGACAGCGGGTAGTAGATCAT
>DKBA01000001.1 GCA_002450985.1 Acidimicrobiia bacterium UBA6912 | reverse complement strand
GGTGGCCGTGTCAGCGAGACCAGTTCGCCACGCACGTCCCCGAGCGGAACCCCGCGGCGCTCGTGCTCCTCGCCGCGCATCCGCACCCCCACGGTTCCACCTGCGACGTCCTTGTCGCCGACGACGATGACCGCCGGGCGTTTGTGGGTGATCGCCCGCCGGATCTTCTCGCCAACGGTGTCGTCGGCCGTATCGACCTCGACCCGCACGTCGGCGCCGGCCAGCTCGTGCGCCACCTTCTCGGCGTACTCGATGTGGCGATCGGCGACGGGCACGATGGTCGCCTGCACCGGCGAGAGCCACGCGGGCAGCGCCCCGGCGTAGTGCTCGACCAGGATGCCGACGAACCGCTCGATCGACCCCATGAGGGCGCGGTGGATCATGACAGGGCGTTCCCGCTCGTTCTCGCTCGTCGTGTAGTGGAGGTCGAAGTTCTCCGGCTGCGCAAAATCGACCTGGAGCGTCGAGAGCTGCCACCGCCTACCGATCGCATCGCGCACGTGCACGTCGATCTTCGGTCCGTAGAACGCCGCCTCCCCCTCGGCGACCTCGTAGGGAATCGCTGCCTTCTCGAGCGCCGCCCGTAGCGCATCGGTGGCCCTCTCCCACAGCGGGAGCTCCCCCATCCACTTCTCCGGGTCGCGGGTGGAGAGATCCGCCTCGAAGTCCTCGAAGCCGAAGTCGCGGACGACCATCAGGGTGAAGTCGAGCAGGTTCTGCAACTCCTCCCCGATCTGGGACTCCATCACGAAGATGTGGCTGTCGTCCTGGGTGAAGCCCCGTGCCCGCAGCAGGCCGTGGACGACCCCGGACCGCTCGTAGCGGTACACGGTGCCGAGCTCGTAGAGCCGCAGCGGCAGCTCGCGGTAGCTGCGACCCTTGCTGCGGTAGATGAGGATGTGGAACGGGCAGTTCATGGGCTTCAGCCGGTACTCCGTACCCTCGTCGATCTCGAGCCCCGGGTACATCCCATCTGCGTAGAAGCTCAGGTGGCCCGAGGTGTGCCACAGGTCGGCCTTGGCCACGTGGGGAGAGAAGACGAGCTCGTAGCCGTGCGTCGCATGGGTCCGCCTGCTGTAGTCCTCGATCGCCCTGCGCACGATGCCCCCGTTG
Organism: Acidimicrobiia bacterium UBA6912; assembly: GCA_002450985.1. Lineage (GTDB taxonomy): Bacteria > Actinomycetota > Acidimicrobiia > Spongiisociales > UBA5794 > UBA6912. Next base: position 42,323 of record DKBA01000001.1, on the reverse strand, counting down.
GGGTGCCACACCGCGAGCCCGCTGCCCAGCTCGGCGGGGAACGAGAACAGCTCCAGCTCGAGCCCGAGCTTGCGGTGATCGCGCTTGCGCGCCTCTTCGAGTCGGTTGAGATAGGCCTCCAGCTCCTGCTTCGACTCCCATGCGGTCCCGTAGATGCGTTGGAGCTGTGGGTTGCGCTCGTCGCCGCGCCAATAGGCGCCCGCGCTGCGCAGCAGCGAGAAGGCGGCGAGCCGCCCCGTCGACGGGAGGTGTGGCCCGCGGCACAGATCGACGAACTCGAGATTGCGATAGACGCTGACCTCGGTGCCGGCCGCCCCCTCGCTCTCGTCGACGCCCTCGATGATCTGGAGCTTGAACGGCTGCGCGGCGAACACCTCGAGGGCCGCCGACTTGGAGAGCTGTTCGCGCTGGAACGGCTGATCCTCCTCGACGATCTCGTGCATCCGAGCCTCGATCTTCTCGAGATCCTCGGGGGTGAACGGACGGCCGATCTCGAAGTCGTAGTAGAAGCCGTCCTCGATGGGCGGGCCGATGGCGAAGGACGCACCCGGGAACAGGTCGAGCACGGCCTGCGCCATGACGTGAGCCGCGGAGTGGCGCATCACGTGGCGGCCCTCCTCGCTGTTCTCGGTGATCACCTCGAAGGCGCCGTCGCCCTCGATGGGGCGCGACAGGTCGATGGCGACACCGTCGTGCTTCACGGCAACCGCCGCCTTGGCGAGCCGGGGACCGATCGAGGCGGCCACCTCCGCGCCCGTGGTGCCGTCGGCGTACTCGCGGACGGTCCCGTCGGGAAAGGTGAGATGGATGGCCACGTGCTCCTCCTCGAGAGTGCGGGCCGACAGGGTACCGCCGCCCGATCCGGGCCGGGTCCATGCGGCTCCGGCCGGAAATCCGCGAAAACTTGGCTTGTCGTCTCTACGATCCGACGCGTCGGCGAAGGAGGCGCGGCACATGGTGGACATCCTGGTGGCGAGTGCACTGGTGGCGGCGGGCGTCACCGTGGCAACGCGAAGGTTCACTCCCGACCATCACCACCGCCCACCCCGGTTCGCCAACGGGTCGACCGGCTTCCACGTCGTGATGGCGGACACCGATCTCCCTTGCCCTTGGTGCCATGCCCCCACCCGAGAGGACGATCGGCGGTGCCCTTCGTGCCATCAACCGTTCGGATGATCCCGGCGCCCTGAGCCGTCGCCGCCTCGCGCGTCCTGCAGCATGAACTCGTGGGTGGAGAAGGCGACGCGGAACCCCAGCGCCTGGTAGAAGGCGGTCGCCCTCGTGTCGGCGGCATCCACATACAACATCGCCTCGCGGGCCCCTTGACGCTCGGCCAGATCTCGCAACCCCGCATGGACCAGCACCGTGCCCAGGCCGGAGCCCTGGTGGCCGGGTATCACGCCGATGATGTAGACCTCGCCGACCTGTCCCGGGTGGAGCTTCGTCCAGCACGATCCGACGAGTGACCCCTGACTCCAGGCGAGCAGGAAACCCTCGGGGTCGAACCACGGCTGACGGAACCGGATCTGCAGGTTGTCGAGATCGAGCGCGCCGTTCTCCGGATGGTCGGCGAACGCGGCGTTGTTGGCGGCGAGCCACGCGGGCTCGTCGACCCCGACCCGAAACGGACGGATCTCGATGCCGGGTGGAGTGACGACGCCGTCCTCCACCGGCAACGGACGGTGCATCTCGTAGAGCGTCCGCACGTCGGGCAGGCCGAGGGCTCGCGCCGCCGCCGCGTCGTCCGGCCGCCACGCCCACACGGTCAGCCGCTCCCCGTCGGCGATGTGCTGGCGAGCCGCCTCGATCAGCGCGATGGCCTCGGCAACCGGGTCGCGTACGGACGGGTCGACCGCGACCTCGAGCGCCCAGTGGGCGAGCTCGGGACGTGCGGCGTTGTGGTGCGCCACGTGGGCGTAGCCGGTGACGGTTCGGGTCCCGGACACCAGCTCCACCTCGGATCCGCGGAACAGTCTGGAAGCCTTGTGCTCCGAGAGGGCCGGTCGTCCATCGATCGCCGCCCGAGCCGCGAGTATGGAGGCGACGTCCGCATGGTCTTCCGGCTCGAGCGGGCGCACTGGCACGCCGGCCAGCGTAGTGCCAATGGCGGCTGCCTCGTGGGGATGGGTCGTCGGTCGTGATGCCCGGAACCGTCGAAGGCCCTAATCTCCCTCGGAATGGCAACGGTAGGGTTGGTACTCGGCGGCGGCGGCATCACCGGTGCCTCGTACCATCTCGGCACCCTGCTCGCCCTCGAGATGGCTACCGGATGGCACCCCAGCCAGGCAGACGTCATCGTCGGCACGTCCTGCGGGGCATTCACGGCTGCGATGCTGCGCGGCGGCCAGCTGTCGATCGACGCCTTCCTCGACGAAGCGCACTCTCGCGACGAGGTGGCACGTCGCCTCCGGTCGCGCGTCTACCGGCGCAGCGTCCGGCCAAAGGGCGTGGTGCGCTGGGTGCGGCGTGGCATCCTGCCCGGGCTCACCCGGCCCGATCTCCGCCTGGTGGCGGGGTCACCTGCGCTCTACACGACGGACGGCATCGTCGATTGGGTGGAGGAGCGGCTCGGACCTCTCGCCGACGGGTGGCCCGAGGAGCCAACCGTCATCTGTGCCTTCGACCTGGCGCAACGCCGCCGGGCGCCGTTCGGGACCGATGCGGCCCCTTCGGCGAGCTTGAAGCACGCCGTCGCCGCCTCCGTGGCGGTGCCGATGGTGTTCGAGCCGGTGGAGATCGGCGGCCGGTGGTATGCGGACGGGGGCATCGCCTCGGGTACGAGCGCCGATCTCGTGCTCGGCTCATCGACGCAGCTCGACCTGGTGATCGTGGTCGCCCCGATGGCGGCCTCGGAGTCCCGAGAGGGGGCGCGCTTCTACGAGGACGCCTTCGATCGAGCAGGGCGGGCGGCGCTGGCCCAGGAGCTGGAGCGGGTGCGAGCCGAGTGGCCGGGCACCGACATCGTGGTCTTCAGACCCGACGAGCGGGTGCTCGCCGTCACCCGTCCCAATCCCCTCTCCACCAAGGCCGCGGTGCCTGCGTTCTTGCGAACGCTGCGCTCCCTGAAGGACGAGCTGGCCAGGCCGGACACCTGGCAGGTGCTGCACCGGCACCTGGTCAGAACGAACGTCTGATCGATAGCGGCGCCGCCTCGCAGGCCCGCTCGGTACGCGCCGCAGGACCACACGGCTGCCCTCTTTGATGCGGCCGACCCGTGGCACTCAGACGGGTCGAGAGTTAGGGTACGTATATCGACGAGTGGCGTCGGTGCGTCCCGCGGTGGGGCGTCACGTGGGGGAATGGACGTCGGAGCATGCGGTTGGGTCTCAGAACGCTCGCCTGGTGGCACTCGCTGCCCGCGAACGATCGCGGAGCAAGCCTCGTCGAATACGCCTTCCTGGCCATGTTGATCGCCATCGCCGCGCTTGCCGCGCTGCAGTTTCTCGGCACCGAGGTCAACGGCAACATCAAGGACTTCAACACCCAGTACGGCGGCGCGCGCGGAGGGCCACCCGGGCCGTAGCGAGGCCGCCGTTCGGGTCTGTCAGTCTTCGATGACGGGCACCCTCTCCATCGCCGCCGCCACCTTCTCCGCAGGGTATTCGTAGTCCACCATGTGGCCGCCGAGGAAGTCCTCGTAGGCCTTGAGGTCGAAGTGCCCGTGCCCGCACAATGCCGTGAGGATGACGCGCTCCTCGCCGCTCTCCTTGGCCCGGTTGGCCTCCCTGATGGCCGCCGCAATGGCGTGGGTCGGCTCCGGGGCGGGGATGATGCCTTCGGTCTTGGCGAACTTGAGGGCGCCGTCGAAACACTCGAGCTGGCCGATCGCCTCGGCCTCGACGAGACCCATCTCGTACAGGTGCGACACGAGCGGTGCCATCCCGTGGTACCGCAGTCCCCCGGCGTGGATCGGATCCGGCACGAAGTCGTGGCCGAGCGTGTGCATCTTCACGAGCGGCGTCATGCCGATCGTATCGCCGAAGTCGTACCGGTAGACGCCCTTGGTCAACGACGGACACGCCGCGGGCTCGACGCACCGGATGGTCGGGCTCATCCGTCCTGCGAGCTTCTCGCGCAGGAAGGGGAAGGAGAGACCACCGAAGTTCGAGCCGCCGCCGGTGCAGCCGACGAGGACGTCGGGCGTCTCGCCGATCTTTGCGAACTGGAGCAGCGCCTCCTCACCGATGATCGTCTGGTGCATGAGGACGTGGTTGAGCACGCTGCCGAGCGCGTACTTCACCGTCGGATCGGCGGCGGCCGCCTCGACGGCTTCCGAGATGGCGATACCCAGTGAGCCGGGGCTGTCGGGGTCCTGGGCGAGGATGGTCCTTCCGGCGTTCGTCACGTCCGACGGGCTCGGGTGCACGGTGGCGCCCCACACGGCCATCATCGTCTTCCGGTGCGGCTTGGCGTCGTACGAGGCTCGCACCTGCCACACCTCGCACTCCATGTCGAACATGGCACACGCGAGAGAGAGCGCACTCCCCCACTGGCCGGCGCCCGTCTCCGTCGTGAGCTTCCTCACCCCCTCGGCGGCGTTGTAGAACGCCTGCGGCACCGCCGTGTTGGGCTTGTGGGAGCCGGCGGGGCTCACGCCCTCGTACTTGTAGTAGATCCTCGCAGGAGTATCGAGCAGCTTCTCGAGGCGATGGGCTCGGTACAGCGGGGATGGGCGCCACAGGCGGTAGATGTCGAGGACCTCACCGGGGATGTCGACGTGACGGTCGGTCGACACCTCCTGGCCGATCAGCGCCATCGGGAACAGCGGAGCGAGATCGTCCGGGCCGATCGGCTGGTGGGTGCCGGGGTGCAGGGGTGGCGGCGGCGGGGCGGGCAGATCGGGGATGATGTTGTACCACTGGGTGGGCATCTCGCTCTCGTCGAGCGTGATCTTGGTGTACTCCGTCATCGCTCTCTCCTGACGTTGAGACGGTCACAGGCTCCGCACGATGCCAAGCAGGCTATCGACGTCACCCTCATCGTGATAGATACCGAACCCGATGCGCAATCGGTCGCCCCTGCGGTCGGTGACGACGCCCGCCGCATCGAGGCGATCGTGCAACCTCGCGGTGTCCGGGCCGCGAAACGTGAGGAAGTGGCCCCGCTCCTCCACCGATCCCCACGACGGGATCAGCTCGCCGAGCGCCTGGCTCCCGGCGAGACCTGCGACGAACCGTGAGATGAGGCCCATCACGTGGTCGTGGATCGCAGCGACATCGATCCCCTCAGTGTCGAGGAGCCGCTGCACGGCGTTGAAGCGATACAGAGGCGTGGGGTCGAACGTCGCACCCCAGAAACGCGCTGCGTCCCGTGGGTAGGGCACGCCGATCTGCTCGCCTTCGAGGGCGCCGAAGCCGGCGAACCACCCGGTATCGACGGGGCGAGACACGACGCCCGGCGGACAGTGCATGAAGCACACGCCCTCGCCCGCCATCGCGTACTTGTACCCGCCGGCCGTGTAGAACACCCGGTGGCCGATCGGGCCGATATCGGTTGGGATCGCCATGAACCCGTGGTAGCCGTCGATGACGACGACCGGGTCGAGCGGGAGCGCGTCCACCAACCCGGCGAGATCGGGGATCGCGTACGCCGAGTCGTAGAAGACGTGGCTGACGTAGACGAGATCGTGGCCGTCGTGGGCGGCATCGACGAAGCGATCGGGAAATGTGGCGAACGGCTCCACCGGCACCCGATCCACGAACGCCAACTTCGCCTCCTCCCATCGGTCGGCCTGGCGCCGGAAGCTGTGGAACTCTCCGTCGGTGCTCAGGATACGGAGCGGCTGCGGGAGCGAGGAGACGAGTCGGTTGACGAGCTCATGGGTGTTGGGGGCGATCGCGATGGTGGTCGGGTCGGGCAACCCGATGCGGGCGGCGACATGGCCCTGCGTCTCGGGCACCACCTCGCCGAGCACGAGGTCCCACTTGTGATCGGCGTGCTCCGCGGCATCCCGCCATGCCCGGTCGTGGGCATCATGGGTGACGTCCGGCCACAGGTGATGGGAATGGGCGGCGAAGTGCAGCCGCTCGGCGCCGAGGAAGCTGCGGAACCAGCGTCGATAGCTCACCGAGGCTCAGAAGTGGGGTGAAACCGCATCGCCTCCGCCACCGATTCGGGGAGCTCCGGAAGCTCGGAGCGAGGGATGAAGAACGTCGAGAGGTCGAAGAGATCGTTCCACACCCGGTGGCGGCGGGCGGTCTCCCGGAGGTAGTCGTGCCCGCTCGTGCCCCCGGTGCCGATCTTCGAGCCGATCATGCGCTGCACCATGATCGCGTGGCGGTAACGCCATGTCGTGAAGCCCTCGTCGACGTCCATGAGCGCCCGCAGCACCCGGAACGGGAGTTGCAGGATCGGTTCGTCTCGATAGAGGTTGATGAGGAGCGCAGCGAGGAACGCCTCCCGGCTCAGCCGCCGTATGCCGCCGGCCAGGAGCGCCTCGTACCGCTCGGCGTCGAACAGCGCGGCGAAGGTGTCGGCGGTCGCATCGAACCTGGCGAGCTGCTCGCCGCGACCCTCTTCGGTGAGGTTGGGGTTGGACACGATCAGGGAGCGATCCCGGTCGAGCATGCGGGCGACGGCGTCCCGGTACGAGTCCCAGAAGTCGAAGTCGCCGAAGTGGAGGAACGGGGTGCGCTGGAGCCAGGCGTCGACGAGCTCGAAGAGGGAAGCGCGGCCATGAGACCGCTCGAGGATGTCCCGGTGCTCGGACGAGAAGCGAGTCGTATAGTCCGCTTCGTTGATGAGGACACGCTGCTCGTGGGGCAGGCCCAGCAGGTTCTCGATCAGACGGAACTGGAGGCTCTGGAACCCGCTGGCCGGCACGAGCAGATCGCGGAAGTCGAGGAAGTCGAGCGGTGTCATCGTCTCCAGGGCGTCCACGTGGTCGATCAGGATCCGTTGGATGGCGACGACCCTCTCGAGCCGGGACGCCACCCTGCCCATCTCGCGCTCGGGCACGAAGGGGCGGCTGAAGACCTCGTGCACGTCGTCCAGCTCGTGGAGGATCTGCTTGAACCACAGCTCGTAGGCCTGGTGAACGATGATGAACAGCAGCTCGTCGTGAGCTTCGTCGCCGTACTTGGCCGACTCGGGCGCCTGGCTGCTGAGCAGCCGGTCGAGCCGGAGGTAGTCGTGGTAGTACACCGGGGGTCGCCCACCCGAGTCCGTCATGCCGATGCTCTCCCGCTGGCGGTGGCCGGCGGCGCCCGCGACGCAGCGTCCTGGCGGGTCGCCGCCACCGTCGGATATGATGCCGAGCCCGCGATCGCAGAGCAAGCGCCATGCCGCAATCAGCTCCCGGACCCGCCGTGCCTCGAGAGGTGAACCTGGCGGAGGTGTTCCTGACCCGGCGACTCGCCGAGGGTCGCGGAGACCGCACCGCCCTTCGCCTGTCCGACCGGACCATGACGTATGCCGAGGTCGAGGCGCTGGCTTCCGGCTACGCCGCAGCCCTCGCCGATGCCGGGGTGCGGCGTGAGGAGCGGGTGGTCTTGATCGCGCGCGACGGAGCGGATTTCGTCGGCGCCCTGTTCGGTGCCTTGAAGCTCGGGGCAGTCGGGGTGATGGTGAATCCGGATCTCCCCAGAGACCGCATCGCCGACATCCTCCGGCTCGCCCGGCCGGGCGCCGTCGTCGCCGGCCACGACCTCTCGGTCCTCGCCGCGGAGGCCATGTCGCTCGCCGGCGTCGGCCATCCCCTGCTCGACACGTTCGCCGACGCCATCACCCACGAGATCTCGTTTCCCGCCGCCGTCACCCATCGCGACGATCCGGCCCTCTGGCTCTTCTCCGGAGGCACCACCGGGACCCCGAAGGCCGTGATCCAGACCCACGGGTCGTTCCTGAACACCACGTTGCGCTACGCCCACGAGATCATCGGCTACCGAGAGGACGACATCACGATCTCGATCCCGAAGCTCATCTTCGGGTACGCCACCGGCTCCAATCTGTTCTTCCCGTTCTCCGTCGGCGCCTCGGCCGTGCTCTTCCCCGACCATCCCACCCCGGCACTCATCGTCGAGCAGATCGCAAGGCACCGGCCCACCATCCTCGTCACGGTACCCACGATGATCGCCAAGATGCTGGCCGACCCGCAGGCGGCACAGGCGGATCTCTCCTCGCTGCGGCTGGCGACATCCGCAGGCGAGGCCTTGCCGGCCGAGCTCTACCACCAGTGGACGGCGGCCTATGGCGTCGAGCTGCTCGACGGTCTCGGCACCGCCGAGATGTGGCACATCTTCCTGACCAACCGCCCGGGCGACGTGAAGCCGGGCACCCTGGGCACGCCGGTCCCCGGGTTCGACGTGCGCATCTGCGACGAGGCCGGAGAGGACGTCGCCGACGGCGAGATCGGACGGCTCTGGGTGCGGGGCGCATCACGGGCATGGGGCTACTGGCAGGACCTGCCCCGCACTGCCGCCGCCTTCCGGGGCGAGTGGTTCGTCGGGGGTGACCTCGTGCGCCGTGACGCCGACGGCTACATCGAGCATCACGGCAGGGCGGACGATTCGATGAAGGTCTCCGGCAAGTGGCTCGCCCCGCAGGAGGTGGAGGGGTGCCTCCTCGAGCACGACGCCGTCGTCGAATGCGTCGTGGTCGGTGTCGCCGACGATGCCGGGCTGGTCAAGCCCGTGGCGTTCGTGGTCGCCCGGGTGCGCCACCCAGGACTCGAGCAGGAGCTGATCGAGCACGTGCTGGCGCGGCTCGAGCCCTACAAACACCCTCGTCGCGTCGTGCTCGTCGACGACTTCCCCAAGACCCACCTGGGCAAGGTCGACCGCAGGGCGCTGGCGGCCAGGATCGAGATGACCGAGTCCTGACCGGACGCGAATCTCGGCCGGCTGACCTCAGATCTCGACCCGGAGCCCGATCTCGACGACTCGGTCGCTGGGCAGTCCGAAGAAGCCGGCGGCGCTCGATGCGTTTCGGTGCATGAACGCGAAGAGGTGCTCACGCCACCTGGCCATCCCGGGCACCTCACTCGGGATCACCGACTCCCGGCCGAGGAAGAAGACGGCGTCGCTCATCGTGAACCCGAACTCGGGGGACACGATGTTGGACAGCGCAGCCGGCACGTTGGGTTCCTCCATGAACCCGAACGCCAGCTCGATCTGGACGAACCCTTCGCCGAGGTCGTGGACGGTCTCCCGCCGCGCCTGGGGGACGCGGGGCACCGAAGCGGTGCGGACCGCGACGAGCGCAACCGTCTCGTGGATCATCCCGTTGTGGCGGAGGTTGGCGAGCAGCGCCGGAGGGGTCGCCCCGGTCTCCGGGAACATGTAGAACGCGGTCCCCGAGACCCGCGGCTGCGGATGCACCGCGATCGACCCGATGAAGCGCTCGACCGGCAGCTCGCCGCGATGCAGCCGCGCCGCCAGCAGCGCCCGGCCGTGTTCCCATGTCGTCATCGTCGTGAACACCAGGGCCCCGACGAGCAGCGGGAACCAGCCGCCGGCAGGCACCTTGACGATGTTCGCCGCGAAGAACGCGACGTCCACTACGCCGAACACGCCGCTGAGGGCGAGCGCGGGCGCCTGCGGCCACCCCCACCGCTCTCGCATGACGTAGTAGAGGAGGATCGTCGTGATCACCATCGTGGACGTGACCGCAACCCCGTAGGCAGCCGCCAGGTTCGTCGACGAGCCGAAGGAGAAGACGAGCCCGACGCACCCCAGCATCAGCGCCCAGTTGACGGAAGGGATGTAGATCTGTCCGAACTGGCGAGGCGAGGTGTGATCGATGCGGACCCTGGGCAGGTAGCCGAGCTGGATCGCCTGCATCGTCAGCGAGAACGCTCCGGAGATCAGCGCCTGCGAAGCGATGACCGTCGCCAGCGTGGCGAGCACGACGAGTGGCACCACGGCCCAGCCGGGCGGCATCGCGTAGAAGGGATTGGTGATGGCGCCGGGGTCGTCGATCAGGAGCGCGCCCTGGCCGAGGTAGTTGAGGAGCAGGGCGGGGAACACGATGGAGAACCAGCCGAGCCGGATCGGCCGTGATCCGAAATGACCCATGTCCGCATAGAGCGCCTCGGAGCCGGTGACGACGAGGAAGACCGCCCCGAGCGCGAGGAACCCCAGCTTGGGGTGGGTCGTGAAGAAGGTGATGGCGTGGGTGGGCACTGCGGCAGCGATGACGTCGATCTCCCCGAGCAGCCGGTACAGACCGAGCGCGGCGAGCACGCCGAACCACACGATCATCACCGGCCCGAACACGGCGCCGATGGTCGCGGTGCCCTTGCGCTGGATGCTGAACAGGATGACGAGGATCACGGCGGCGGCGGGAACGACGTACGACTCCAGCCCCGGTGACGCAACGGCGACGCCCTCCACCGCAGAGAGGACGGAGATGGCAGGCGTGATCACACCGTCGCCGTACAGGAGCGCGGTGCCGAACAGTCCGAGCAGCACGAGTCCCCACCGCACCCCGGCCCGCCGTCCCCGGTTGGCCGGGGTGATGAGTGACGTGAGGGCGAGGATCCCGCCCTCCCCGTGGTTGTCGGCGCGCATGACGAAGGCCAGGTACTTGACCGTCACCACGACGATGAGCGACCAGATCATCAGGGAGAGGACGCCGAGCACGTTCTCCTTGGTCACGGGGAGACCCTCCGCGGCGACGAACGACTCGCGCAGCGCATAGAGCGGGCTGGTCCCGATGTCGCCGTACACCACCCCGAGCGCCCCGAGCGACATGAGGAGCAGGTACTTGGAGGCGTCGCCACCATGAGGAGCACCGTGTGAGGCCGAACCGGACTCCTCAGCCATGGGGCAAGCCCTCGCCTCTCTCGTCTGCCCTGCCCTCTGCAGCCGCCACCGCTCGGTCGGCTCCCGGCGGCCGGCGCGCAGCCACGTTAGGACACTGCGTGCGGGTCGATGCGCTCCACGTCATCCATAGAGACGACGGGCGATGATCGAACGCTGCACCTCCGAGGCGCCCTCGTAGATGCGGGGGGCCCGCACGTCCCGGTAGAGCCGCTCGAGCAGGTGGCCGCGCTCGAGCCCCCGTGCCCCGTGGATCTGGATCGCGGCATCGACGACACGCTGCGCCGCCTCGGTCGCATACAGCTTCGCCATCGACGAGCGAATCGTGAGCGGCTCGGTGCCGGCATCGAAGGCCCGCGCTGCGTCGTGCACCACCAGGCGGGCGGTGTGCGTCGCCACCTCCATCTCCGCCAGGGCATGGGCCACGGCCTGCAGATCGCGCAGGGGGCCGCCAAAGGCCGTCCGCGTCGCAGCGTGGTCGATGGCGGCCTCGAGCGCCGCCTGCGCCATGCCGACCGCAAACGCACCCACCGACGGGCGGAAGCGGTCGAGGGTGCGCATCGCAACAGGGAAGCCGCGGTCGACCTCGCCGAGGAGGTGCTCGGCAGGCACGTACACCCCATCCATGGTGACGGTCCCGATCGGGTGGGGCGACAGCAGATCGAGCGGCTCGCCGCCGAGCCCCGCACTGTCGCCGGGCACGAGGAAGGCGGACACGCCCCGCGCGCCGGCATCCGGTGTGGTGCGGGCGAACATGGTGTAGACATCGGCATCCGGTGCATTGGAGATCCACGTCTTCACCCCGCTGAGCCGCCACCCGTCGCCGTCCCGCTCGGCGCGCGCCGACAGGGCGGCGGCATCCGATCCGGCGTCGGGCTCGGTGAGGGCGAACGCCGGGATCACCCGTCCGTCTGCGACCTGAGGGATCCATCGCTGCGCCACCTCGGGGCGGGCAGATTGCAGGATGGGATACGATCCGAGGCCCTGCATGGCCAGCGCAGTCTCCGCCTCGGGCGACTCGATGGCCACGGCCTCGCGCAGCAGGCACAGGACCAGGGCAGACACCTCGCCCGGCTGGGTCCCTCCGTGAGAGTCGGGGAAGAGCTGGGGAACGAGCCCGGCGTCGGCCATGGCGGCGACGAGAGCCCGATGCAACCGGCCGGGCTCCCCGGCCTCGGCGAGCGGGGCGAGATCGGTGCGGGCGATGTGGCGCGCCCGGTCGAACAGCTCCGCCTCGGCATCGATCAGGCCGGCGGGCCGGGGGAGTTCGCGGCGCCACTCGCTCATGCCACCGCCCTCACTCCGTCGGGACGCGACGTAGCGGGTCCTGCTCTCTGCGGCGTGCGGTGCGACCGGACAGATACTGCGAAGGCCACGGATGACCGGCGAACTCTTGGTCGACGGCGGCGTTGAGCGTCCAGTACGGATCGACGAGATGAGGCCGGGCGAGGGCGCACAGGTCGGCTCTTCCCGCCAGGATGATCGTGTTGACGTCGTCGACGCTCGACACCGCCCCAACCGTGATCGTGGGCACGCCGACCTCGTGGCGGATCCGGTCGCTGAAGGGCGTCTGGTAGAGACGGCCGTACAACGGGGCCTGGTCCGGGTGGACCTGGCCGGACGAGACGTCGACGATGTCGCAGCCGTGAGCGGCCAGTGCTGCGGCGATGGCGGCCCCGTCCTCGGCCGTGACCCCGCCCTCCACCCAATCGGTGGCGGAGATCCGGACCGAGAGCGGCTTGTCGTCTGGCCACGCCCGCCGCACCGCGGCGAGCACCTCGAGGGGGAAGCGGAGCCGGTTCTCGAACGACCCGCCGTACTCGTCCTCCCGTCGGTTGGTGAGCGGCGACAGGAACGAGGACAGCAAGTACCCGTGGGCGTAGTGGAGCTCGAGCAGGTCGAAGCCGAGCTCGGCGCCGCGCCGGGTGGCGGCTGCGAACTGCGCGACGACGGCGTCCAGGTCGGCCCTGGTCATCTCGGCCGGCGTCTGCGACCCGGCGTGCCAGGGAAGCGCCGAGGGGGCGAGCAACGGCCAGTTGCCCTCGTCGAGCGGCGTGTGGTCTCCCCCACCTTCCCACGGCACCTTCACCGAGCCCTTGCGTCCTGCGTGACCCAGTTGGAGCCCGATCGCAGCCCCGGTCTCCCGATGCACGAAGTCGACGATCGGCGCCCACCGCTCCTGCTGGGTGTCGTTCCACAGGCCGGCGCAGCCGGGGGTGATCCGCCCCTGCGGGGACACGCACGTCATCTCCGTCATCACCAGACCGGCGCCGCCAACGGCGCGACTGCCGAGGTGGACGAGGTGCCAATCGGTCACGCAGCCGTCGACGGCCGAGTACTGCGCCATCGGGGACACCACCACCCGGTTGGCGAGCCGGAGCCCGCGCAGCTCGAACGGGTAGAACATCGGGGGGGTGGCCGGGTCGGGCGGGCGCAGGTGCGCAGGGACGGTCGAGCGGAACCACTCGAGGGCCTGCGCAACGAGGTCCGGGTCGCGCAGCTTGAGGTTGTCGTGGGTGATGCGCTGGGAACGGGTCAGCAGCTGGAACACGAACTGAGGGGTGGGGAGCGAGGCGTAGCGATCCACCGACTCGAACCACGCCCGGCTGGTGTCCGCGGCCCGCTGCAGGCTGTCGGCGACGGGTTTGCGTGCCTCCTGGTAGACGGCGAGCGCCGTTGCGATGTCCCGCTCACCATCGAGGGCCTCGGCGAGCGCAACGGCGTCCTCCATCGCGAGCTTGGTGCCCGACCCGATCGAGAAATGCGCGGTGTGCACGGCGTCGCCGAGCAGCACCACGTTGCCGTCGTACCAGCGGTCGCAGCGCACCGTGGGGAACGTCCGCCACACCGAGTTGTTGCCGATGACACCCTGGCCATCGAGATGACGCCCGAACACCTCCTCGGCGAACTCGAGGGCCTGCGGGTCGCTCTCCCCCGGCTCCAACCCACGGTGCTCTGCGGCGTCGAGGCCCGCCCTACGCCACGTCGACTGGTCCATCTCGACGATGATCGTGCTGGTCGTGGCGTCGAACGGGTAGCAATGGGCCTGCACGACGCCGTAGGGCGTCTCCTCGAACAGGAACGTGAAGCCGTCGAAGAGCTTGTGCGTACCCAACCACACGAAGCGCGCCGATCCCATCTCGACGGTGGGTGCAAAGGCGGCCGGCCGGGCGTTGCGGGTTGCGCTGTTGACGCCGTCCGCCGCCACGACGAGGTCGTACCCGGCGAGATCGCCGACCCCGAGGTCGCTCTCGAAGACGACCTTCGCCCCCACCTCCTCGGCCCGTTCGGCGAGGATCTGCAGCAGGCGAAGCCGCGAGATCGCCGAGAAGCCGTGACCGGTCGAGCGGACCCAGCGTCCGCGGTGATAGGTGTCGATCTCGCCCCACGAGCGGAACTCGCGCTGGATCCGCTCCAGGCTCGGCCCATCCGCAGCAGCGAGATTGTCGAGGGTCTCGTTGGAGAACACCACGCCGAACCCGAACGTGGCGTCGCGGGCGTTGCGCTCGAACACGTCGACCTCGATCGAGGGGTCGCTCGTGCGTAGCAGGATCGACAGGAAGAGCCCGCCGGGCCCGCCGCCGATGCAGGCCACTCTCATCTGGTGCGTCCTCCTCGCCGATCGGCCGCACCGAGCCTAGTTGCGGCGGGCGCTGCGTTCCGGCACGCCGGCCGGCGCGGGCTCTATCGTGACCCCATGAGCGAGCGTGTGCGACGCGCCGTGGTGACGGGCGGCAACAAGGGCATCGGCCGCGCCGTGGTCGAGCGGCTCTCGGCCGAGGGGTTCCACGTCGTGGCGATGGGGCGGGACCAGGAGGCCCTCGCCGCAACGGCTGCGGCGGCACCCGGGCCGGTCACCACGGTGGCATGCGACGTGACCGATCCGGCGTCCGTGACGGAGGCGTTTGCGGCGGCGGGACCCGTCGATGTGCTGGTCAACAACGCAGGCATCGCCGACTCCGCCCCGGTGCAGCGCATCGACCTCGCCTCCTGGGATCGGATGCTCCGCGTGAACGCCACCGGACCGCTGCTCTGCATCCAGCAAGTTCTGCCCGGCATGCGGGAGCGAGGCTGGGGACGGATCGTCACCATCGCCTCCGTCGCCTCGCACCAGGGAGCCCCCTACATCGCCGCCTATGTGGCGTCCAAACATGCCGTTCTCGGCCTGATGCGGTCGCTGTCGGCCGAGCTTCCCGGCAGCGGGATCACCGCCAACTCGGTGTGCCCGGGATATGTGCGCACCCCGATGACGGAGCGCACGATCGCCAACATCATGGAGAAGACCTCACGCTCCGAGGAGGAGGCGCTCGCAGCCCTCCTCGCCGGCACCCGTCTCGGGCGGCTCATCGAACCCGAGGAGGTGGCCGCCGCCGTGGCCTTCCTCGCCTCGGACGCGGCGGGGGCGATCAACGGCCAGTCGATCCTCATCGATGGGGGCGATCTCCAGCAATGAGCCCCTTCCGCACCTCCGACCCGTTCAGCCGATCGTGGGAACACTTCGATTTCGACGTGGCCGGCCAGGTGGCGACGCTCACCTTCAACCGCCCAGGGAAGCTCAATGCCTTGACCTTCGAGGTGTACGCCGATCTGCGTGATCTGCTGCGCGCCCTCCCCCTGCGCGACGACGTCGAGGCGCTCGTGATCACCGGCCGCGGCAAGGGCTTCTGCTCGGGGGGCGACGTCGACGCCATCATCGGTGAGCTGCTCGCGATGGACGCCCGCGACCTGCTCGAGTTCACGAAGATGACCGGCGCCGTCGTCCAGAACATGCGGGAGTGCCCCGTCCCCATCGTGGCCGCGGTCAACGGCACCGCCGCAGGGGCGGGTGCGGTCATCGCCCTCGCCGCCGACTTCCGCATGGTCGCCGAGTCCGCCCGTTTCCACTTCCTCTTCACCAAGGTCGGTCTCTCCGGCGGCGACATGGGCTCGGCCTACCTCCTCCCCCGCCTCGTGGGGCTGGGGCGGGCGACCGAGATCCTTATGTTCGGCGACCCCGTCGACGCCGCCCGCGCCCTCGAGATCGGGCTCGCGACTCGGGTCGTGCCCGATGCCGAGGTGGCCTCCGCCGCAGGCGAGCTGGCGGCTCGCATCGCCGGTGGCCCCACCTTCGCCTACCGCGCCACGAAGCTCCTGCTCACCCGGGAGAGCGACATGGGACTGGCCCCGGCGCTCGAGCTCGAGGCGATGACGCAGGCGCTGCTGATGACGACGTCCGACCACGCCGAGTTCCATGCGGCGTTCATGGAGGGCCGCACCCCGCAGTGGAGGGGCAGGTGACCCCCCACGAGTTGCTGTCGCCCGAGGGCATGGTGGCGGCCCGTGGGTTCTCCCACGCCGTCGTGCCCGCCCCGGGCAGGACGGTCTACGTCGCCGGCCAGATCGGCGTCGATGCCGAGGGCCGACTCACCGGCCCGGGCCTCGTCGAACAGTTCGATACCGCGCTCGGCAACGTCGTGACCGCCCTCGCCGCCGCCGGCGCCGCTCCCGAGCACGTCGTGGCGATGAACCTCTACACCACGGCGATGGACGAGTACCGGGGAAACCTCCGGGAGGTCGGCGCCGTGTGGCGCACACACATGGGCGGGCACTTCCCCGCCATGGCGATGCTCGGCGTCACCGAGCTCGTGGAGCCGCGAGCCGTCATCGAGATCGTCACGACCGCCGTCGTCCCCGACGCGTGACCTTGCGCCGCGGCCCGGGTGCGGCATGTGGTGCGCCGGCGGAGTAGGTTGACCTCCAGCAACCCAAAGGGAGGATGGTATGCGACGATTCGCATGGGTTCTGCTCGCCGTGATGGCGCTCATGGCGGCCACACTGACGCCGGCGACCGCCGGGAGCTCGCAAGACACGGTCCGGTTCGCAACGTTCAACGCCTCGCTCAACCGCAACTTCGACGGTCAGCTGCAGGCAGACCTGAGTGCGCCAGGGAACCAGCAAGCAGAAGTGATCGCCGAGATCGTTCAACGAACCCGACCCGACGTGCTCCTCGTCAACGAGTTCGATTACGACGCCGGCGGTGTTGCGCTCGATGGTTTCGCCGACAACTACCTGGCAGTGGCGCAGGCCCCGGATGTTTCCGGCATCGAGTACCCGTATCGCTACGCCGCACCCTCCAACACCGGAATCCACTCTGGTTTCGACCTGGACAACGACGGCAACATCGATCCCGTCCCGGCACCCTTCAACTTCATCTACGCGAACGATGCCTACGGGTTCGGCTGGTTCCCGGGCCAATTCGGCATGGCCGTCTACTCGAAGTACCCCATCGACTTCGACGCTATCCGCACCTTCCAGCTCTTCTTGTGGAAGGACATGCCGGGGGCGCTGCTGCCCGACGATCCGAACACTCCGGAGCCGGGCGACTGGTACTCGCCGGAGGAGTTGGAGGTGGTACGGCTGTCATCGAAGAGCCATTGGGACGTCCCGATCGAGATCGGCGAGAAGACCGTGCACTTCCTCGTCAGCCACCCCACGCCCCCGGTGTTCGACGGCCCCGAGGACCGCAACGGCACCCGCAACTTCGACGAGATCCGCTTCTGGGCCGACTACGTCAGCCCGGGCAAGAGCGGCTACATCTACGACGACGAGGGTGGCGTCGGCGGGTTGAAGCCCGGCGACCTGTTCGTGATCGCCGGGGACCAGAACTCCGATCCGCTCGACGGCGACAGCATCCCCGGCGCCATCCAGCAGCTGATCGAGCACCCGTTGGTGAACACGAAGGTGACCCCCTCGAGCCTCGGTGCCGTCCAGCAGTCCGAACTGCAGGGTGGCGCCAACGAGACTCACCTGAGCGATCCGGCGTTCGACACGGCCGATTTCAGCGACACCGCACCCGGCAA
Organism: Acidimicrobiia bacterium UBA6912; assembly: GCA_002450985.1. Lineage (GTDB taxonomy): Bacteria > Actinomycetota > Acidimicrobiia > Spongiisociales > UBA5794 > UBA6912. The sequence continues at coordinate 24,724 of DKBA01000001.1, read as the reverse complement.
CCTGCGGGCGGACTACGTGCTGCCGCGCAAGACGCTCCAGATCGAGGACGCCGGCGTGTTCTGGCCGCTGAACACCGATCCGCTCTTCGACCTGGTTGGCACCTTCCCGTTCCCGAGCAGCGACCACCGGCTCGTGTGGGTCGATGTGACGGTGCCGACGGCGAAGTGAGCCCCACCTGACGTCAGTCGATAGCATCGGGGGTCTTCTCCAGGGAGGCCCCCGATGCGCGTCTACGGCGCACAGAGCATGATCGAGCCGTTGCGCCGCGTGGCCATACGGCGCCCCGACGCAAGCCTGAGTGCGGCCGACCCGGTTGAGTGGCACTACGCAGGCACCCCCGACCTCGCCGCTGCGCAGGCCGAGCACGCCGCGCTGGTTCGGCTGCTCGAGGAGGACGGCGCCGAGATCATCTCTCACGATGCTCCACTCGACGGGCTGGCCGATGCCATCTTCACCCACGACCCGGTGCTGGTCACCGACGCCGGCACCATCGTGCTGCGGATGGGTAAAGAGCTACGTCGCGGCGAGGAGGAAGCGCTGGCCGCCACGCTCGAGGCTCACGGTGTGCCGATCGCCGGCCGGCTGACCGAGCCGGCCATCGCCGAGGGCGGCGATCTGTTGTGGCTCGGACCGGACACGCTGGCGGTCGGGCTGGGCTTTCGCACCAACGGCGTGGCCCTCGACCAGCTCAGGTCGCTGCTTCCCGATGTCGAGCTCATCCCGGTGCCTCTCCCCTACGGGCAAGGCGCCGCCGCCTGCCTGCACCTCATGTCGCTCATCAGCGTTGTCGACCACGATCTCGCCGTCGTGCACCTGCCGCTGCTCCCGGTGCCCTTCTACGAGCTGCTCACCGAGCGCGGCTACCGGCTGATCGAGGTTCCCCCAGAGGAGATGGCGACCCACGGCACCAACGTCCTGGCAACGGCGCCCGGCCGCTGCATCATGCTGGAAGGGAACCCCCGCACCCAAGCCGCACTCGAAGCCGCAGGGTGCACCGTGCGCACCTACCGAGGCAACGAGATCACGCTCACCTGCGAGGGAGGTGCGACGTGTCTCACCCGGCCGGTGCTGCGGGGCTGACGCCGGTCGAGCGGAGCGTGCTCGACGCCGTCGACCGCGACTGGATGCTCGGGCTGCTCGCCGACCTCGTCGCCATCCCCAGCGTCGGTGACGCCGAGACGCCCGCCCAGGAGCGACTCGCCGCCGAGATGGCGGCGATGGGACTCGACGTCGACGTCTGGGACATCGACATGGCTGCGCTGGGCACGGACACGGATTACTCGGCCGAGGTGGAGCGTGACGAGGCGCTCGGCGTGGTCGGCAGCTGGGGAGGCGACGGTCCCACACTCATGCTCAACGGGCACAGCGACGTGGTGCCGGTCGGCGATGCCGGATTGTGGTCGACGCCGCCGTGGGCGGCGACGCTGCGCAACGGTCGCGTGTACGGGAGGGGGACCGCCGACATGAAGGGCGGTCTCGTGTGTGCGCTGGCCGCCGTCCGCGCCGTGCGGAATGCCGGCGTGAGCCCTCGCACCCACACCCTCGTGGCGTCGGTCGTCGGCGAGGAGGACGGTGGCGCCGGTACGCTCGCCATGCTGCGCCGCGGCCACACGGCCGATGCCGCCGTCGTCGTGGAGCCGACGAACGGCGAGGTGTCACCGAGTCAGGCCGGAGCCCTCGGCTTCCGGCTGACCGTGAGCGGCGCACCCGCTCACGGGGCCGTCCGCAATGAAGGGGTGAGCGCCATCGAGAAGTTCGAGATGGTCCACGCTGGGTTGCGCGCTCTGGAGTCGCGCCGCAATGCCGCCTTCGCCGATCCCCTCTTCGCGGCCTACACGATCCCGCTCGCCCTGTCCATCGGCACCCTGCGCGCCGGCGAATGGTCATCGACGGTGCCGGACACGCTGGTCGCCGAGGGACGCTACGGGGTTGGTCCCGCCGAGAGCGTGGCGGAGGCCCGCCGGGCATTCGAGGAAGCGGTCGCCGCCATCGACGATGCGTGGCTGGCCGCCAACCCGGTGCGCGTGGAGTGGTGGGGTGGCCAGTTCCACCCCGCCGCAACGGAGGGCGGCGCCCCCATCATCGGCGCCGTAGCCGCCGCTCACGAGGCCGTCACCGGAGCAGTCCCAGCCGTCACCGGCGTTCCGTACGGCTCCGACCTACGCCTGCTCGTGAACCGCGGCGCCATCCCGAGCGTGCTCTACGGCCCCGGCGACGCCCGCATCGCCCATCGTGCGGACGAGTTCGTTCCGGTCTCCGACCTGCTCGACGTCGCCCGCACCCTGGCCCTCCTCATCCTTCGTTTCTCGGCGCTGCCGGCGGTGGGCTCGTGACCACCGCTGCCTGGGTCTTCTTCGGGCTCGCTGCGGCGACGGCCGTCGTCGATTGGTGGGCGGTCGCCGCCAGACGACGCCGCGTCGAGTACGTCGCCAAACCGGGAGTCATGGTCTGGCTCATCGGTGCCGCCCTGGCGATCGACCCCGGCGGGAACTCGTGGACCAGCGCCCTGTTCGTGCTCGCCCTCATCTTCAGCCTCGCCGGCGACGTGTTCCTGATGCTCGAGCGGGAGCGTTTCGTCGCCGGGCTGGCATCGTTCCTGGTCGCCCACGTGGGGTATGTCGCCGGTCTCGCCGCGACCTCTCTGGTGTCGGCCGTTCCGCTGGCGGCCGGTGTCGCGGTCGTGGCCGGAGGCGCAGCAACGCTGGGACGCCGCATCACTTCCACCGTTCGCCGCACCGACGGAGCGCTCTTCGCCCCGGTGGTGGTCTACATGGTGGTGATCTCCGCCATGGTGGCGACCGCCGCCGGCACCGGCGTCGCCATCGCCATCGCCGGGGCGGTGCTGTTCTACGCGAGCGATGCCCTCCTCGCCTGGAACCGTTTCGTCGCACCGACGCGGCGCGGACGACTCGCGGTCATCGTCACGTACCATCTCGGCCAGGGCCTCCTCGTGGCTTCCCTAGCCGCATTCTGAGGCGAGCCCTTCGCCCCTATCGCCGCCGCCGTCCCCGATGCGATAGTTTTCGGAGCGATCACCCGGCCGGGGCGCCGCCCCGATGGAGGAACCATGACCGACGCAACCGCTGCCCCGTCCCCCGAGGAGCTCGAGGAGCGCATCGGCAAGCTCAACGATCACATCGCCGAGTTCGAGGCGCAGGTCGATCTCTGGGACGGTGAATCAAAGGGACACTTCGCCGCCGTCATCGCCGAGCTCAAGGACGACCGAGACGCCGTCATCGCATCGGCGCATCGCCTGTCCGAAACCGCCGGCGAGGAGTGGCGGAATGTCGCCGAGCGCGCGATCCGCGCCTTCGAGCGTTTCGAGACCGAGCTCCAAGCGGCCTGGGCCGATCTCGAAGCCGAGGTCGCCAACGACGTCGACACCTACAAGGCGGCGACGCAGCGCCAGCTCGATTCGTGGCGAGGCTACGTGGACCAGATGCGTCTTCAGGCGAAGCTCGGCGAGATGGAGGCTCGAGACGCCCTGACGGACTTGGAACACGCATTCGACGCGGCCCGACCTCACCTCGAGCAGGCGAAGGACTCCGCCGACGAGGGCTTCGGGTCGTTGCGAGAGCGGAGCCGCGAGGCGCTGAGGCACCTGCGCGAAGCCGCCCGCGCCGCCTCCCACGACATGCAATGAGCGGCCCGTTCGGGGCGGTCACCGCCGTCATGCACGACACGAGCGATCTCGACGGCGCCGTGGCGTTCTGGACGGAGCTTCTCGGGCTCGACGTGCTCCATCGCGACGAGCGGTACGTCTACCTGAGCCCGATGAGCGATGGCGGCCCCCATCTCGCCTTCCAACTCGTGCCAGAGGCGAAGACCGGCAAGAACCGGCTCCACCTCGACATCCGGGTACCCGACCGGTCGGCGTTCACCGCCCGCGTGGTCGACCTCGGCGGCGCCGTCGTCGGCGAGCACCAAGAGGGCGACTACCCGTCGTGGACGGTGATGCGCGACCCGGAGGGCAACGAGTTCTGCATCTACGAGGCCGAGAATCCCGCCTGACACGCCGGTCCTGGGCTGGCTCGCCTCATCGGGACTGGGCGCCGGGGACTGCGAGACGATTCGCTCCGGGATTCTCGCCCAGCCGGGCAACGCCGTGTCGAGCCTCGCCTACGTGGTGGCAGGACTCGTCCTCGTGGTGCTGCGCCGCCGGCTCCCCGACAGTGGCCGGGTCGCCGTCGCCGGCGGCCTTCTCGTCGCCGTGGGCGTCGGCAGCTCGCTCTATCACGGTCCGGCCCCACCCGGTGCCCAGTTCGCTCACGACGCCACGATCGGTGCGCTGCTCGGGTTCCTGGCATGGTGGAGCGCACCGGGGCTGTTCTCCCGATGGTGGTGGCTCGTGGGCGCCGGCGCCGGCATCGCCGCGCTGGGGATCGCTCCCGCCACGAGCGGCCCCGTGCTCGCCCTCGCGGGCGCCACCGCCGCCGCCGCCTTCGTCGTGCGCCTCGGCCGGCTTCCCGAAGCCCGCGTTCGCCTCGCCGCCATCGTCCTCGTGGCGGTGGCGACGGGCGCCGCCGCCACGCTCGGCTCGACCGACGGCCCCTGGTGTGACCCGGACTCGCCGCTCCAGGCCCACGCCGCGTGGCACGTGTCGAGCGCCGCTGCCCTCACGCTGGCGGTGACCTCGCTGGCAACGACGCAGCGACGCTCTCGCCACCGCGGCGCGAGCGTTCCCCACGAGGTCAAGGGATGAGACCACCACCCGCGAGATGGAGACCGGGTTCCAGGGTGTGACACGCGCCGACCGCCCTGACGACCCGGGCGGTCGTGCCCACGTCCCCGGGGTAGCCGCCGACGATCTCGGCAACGAGGGAAGGGAACCCTTCGATCTCGACCCGGTCCACCGTGCCGCCCAGTTCCCAGGCCATGACGAGATCGAGGCTGACCATCCGGCCAGAGGCATCGGAACCCTTCACCCGTTGGTGGAGGCCGGCCACCGAGTCATCGCCGGCGAGCACCGGTTCGATCAGCTCGTCGAGCTCGCCCAGTCGCCAGCCGAGCCCGGCTGCGAGCAGCCGGGCACTCGCCCCCAGCCCGACGTGGCCGAGCTCGCCACGGGCCGCCTGCGACCGAAACGCCGTCTCGGTGCAGCCCCGGCCCGTCTTGGCGACGAGCTGCTCCCGCCGTGTCGACGTGTCCACACGGCGAGTCACCCTCACGGCGGAGATGTCGACCGAGCCCCGGGCAATCGCAAGCGGAAACCCGTCCATGGCGAACCCGGGGTTGGCGCCCGTGGCGACCACGGCCCGTCGCACGAGGCGCGCCGCGCGATCGAGCCGATCACACTCGGGTCGTGACGGGTCGCTCAGCTCCTCGCAGGTCGTGACGACGTGCCACTCTCGCTCCAGCATCGCTGAGGCGACGGCGGCCGTCGCCTCGGCCGATGAGGAGAAGGCGAGCAGGGCGACGCCCGTCGTGTCGAGCCTCGGGAGATCGGCGGCGTCGGCGACCACCGGGCACCCGAACGCCTCGGAGGCGGCCGCCCGGGCTGCAGAGTCCGTGTCGGCCACGGCCGCCACTGCGTCCGCAACCCCCAGCGCAACGCATTCCCGTGCCGCATCGATACCGATGGGGCCCGCTCCAATGAGCACCAGCCTGCTCACGAGGCCCCCGTCACCTCCACCTTGATCGTCCTCGGCGCGGCCTCCTCGGTCTGAGGCACCGCGACGCGAACCGTGAGGACGCCATGCGCGAACGAAGCCTCGACGGCGTCGGCGTCCACGCCTTCCGGCAAGGGAATGTCGCGCTCGAACCGTCCGTACCGGCACTCGTACAGGTAGCGGTCGGCCTCGTCGATCTCCCTCTCGTGACGTTTCTCACCGCGGATGTGCAGGATCGATCCCTGGACCTCGACCTCGATCCCCGCCGGATCGACCCCGGGCAGCTCCGTGCGCACCACGAGCGTGCCGTTGTCCCGATACACGTCGGTTGCCGGTACGAGGGCGCCCTCCCCGCGCCACGGGGTGAAACGATCGAAGAAGTCCTGCATCTCCCGCTCGAGCGAGCCGAGGGCGCCGAAGGGCGTCCATCGCATGATGGCCATCGCGCTCCTCCTTCTGGATGGGAGTGATGTCATCTCCGTCGTAACCCCCCGTACCGCTCGATGAAAGGGCCGATGGTCACTCCCCCGAATCGACCGGGTGGTCGACACGCGGGGGCGCCCTTCGGGTAGGTTCCCCGTTGCCACAGGGTGAGGAGGAACGGCGTGCTGGATTCCGTGGTCATCGATGTCGTCATCGCGCTCACCCTGATCTTCCTCGTGTTCAGCCTCGTCACGTCCGGGTTGCGCGAGCTGGTCGCCAAGGTCATGGAGACACGGTCGAAGGAGCTGTGGCGGTCGTTGCGCGGCCTGCTCGAAGACCCCATCGCGAGCGATATGCGAGAGCTGCGCGGCCTCGCCGCCGAGCAGGACCCGGCGACCGGCGACGCCCTGCTGGCAGCCGTCGCGACCGCTGAGACCGCGCTGCGGCAGGCCATGGCGACGGGCGCGACTGCGGATCAATGGCGCGGTGCCGTCCGAGGCGCCCTCGCCTCGGTGAGCGAAGTCGCCGTCTCGCACGGCGTCTCCGACGAGGTCGAGCCCCTGATCGCCACCACCACCCGGCGGCTGTGGCTCGAGAACCGCACCGGTCGCCGGGCGCTCTTCGGGCTGGTCCGTGCCGGGCGCCGGGGCGGCGAGCGGCCCGTCGTGCCCGAGCTCCCGACGGCCGCCCGGGTCGGCGATCTCGCCGCTGCGGTGCGCCGGGGCACGAAGACCCTCACCGACGCGGTCAACGAGCACCCCCTCGTCCGACAAGTCGACAGGACCTGGCCCGGCTTCCAGAGCTCGTTGCGCGGCATCTCGACGGGCGACTTCTCGGGTGCGCTCGTCGACCTGTTGCATGCGGCCGGGGTCGAGCCCGCCGTCAAGGCCGGACTCGCCGAGGTGGGGCGGGCGATCGATGCGCTGCCGCTCGGCGACGACGCCAAGGAGACCATATGGGATCCGATCGGCGCCGGCTTCGACGACATCGAGGAGATGCTGGTGGCGGGCACGTCGACGGGTGCCGACTACGAGGCCGTCGTCGCTCGCGTCGAATCCGCGGTTGCGCGCAAGGCGGCCGCGCTGCACCTCACGCCATCGGATCTCGACGCCGTCCGGGATCGTATCGCCGATGCACGAGATCTCGTCTTTGGTTTCCACCAGGACCCGCTCAGCCTGGTCCGCATCGGCGCCGACGCCCTGGAGGACTCCGCCCCCGTGAAGCGCGTCGCGGAACGCCTCGTCGCCGAGGCGCGGCGGATGGGCGACGACGCCTGGGCGAATCTCGAAGCGTTTCGCGACTCGATGGGCGGCTGGTACGACTCGCGGATGGGGGCGCTCTCGGCGTGGTACCGCAAGCGGAGCCGGTTCGTCGCCTTCGGGCTCGGTCTGCTGGTCGTCATCGCCTTCAACGTCGACGCCATCGGCATCCCCCAGGAGTTGTGGCAGAACGAGAACGTTCGCGGCCTCGTCGTCGCCGTCGCCGACACCTCCACCGTCGACCTGGAGGCGTGCCGCGACGCTCCGGACAAGCTGACCTGTGTCGAAGGCACGATCGACGAGCTCGTCGACATCGGGCTGCCGATCGGGTGGGATGTCGGCACCGAGTGCGACGGCACCTGCGACGGGATCCTCGAGAAGGCGTCCTACGCGCTCGGCACCGGGGGTGGTGGCCTGCGGGCCGCCGGGGTGAAGCTGCTCGGCTGGGTCTTGGCGGCCGCCGCCCTGGCGATGGGGGCGTCCTTCTGGTACGAGGTGCTCAGCAGGGCCACCGGCTTCAAGAAGAGCGCCAAGGGGTCGCAGACGACCTGAGCGGGAGGGACCGTCCTGGCACCGGTGCGCGCAGCGTCACTGCGCCCACATCCTCCCTCTGTTGCGCTTCATTCGGTCCACGTTCGCTCCGCGCAGCCGATCCCACAGGGGGAGCCCGGTCCATGCCTCCACGTCGACCGTCGGCTTGAGCATCTCCCGAAGCGGCTTGCTCGGCGTCTCGGTGTTTGCGATGGCGAAGGTCCACAGCTTGAGACCTCCCCGGCGATCCTCCGCCAGCACAGACTTGAAGAAGCCGTGAGGCACGGCCACGTCGACGCCGAGCTTCTCGACCTCACGTTTGAAGTGGAACAGCGGGCCGCAGATCGTGTAGACCTCGAGGACCTCGTCACGAGAGGCGAGCGATCGGACCGCCGTCTCGAGCTCCTTCCAGATCCCGCGATTGAAGCCCGGTTTCTGCGGCGCCATGTTCGACATGAGGAACGTCTCGCTGTTGGCGATGTCGGTCGCCCGGCGATCGGCACTCGAGATCAGGTGGCCGCGGTCGTACCCGGACTTCACGTAGTCCTCCAGATCGACGCGCCACTGCTCCGGCACCCGGAAGTCCGGCCTGAAGCTGTCGGCGCGAACCGAGCCGATGAGCGCCGTGTCCGGGTCGATCACCTCCATCGCCCACCGCGGCTGCCGCATCAGGAAGGAGTAGCCGATGATGTAGTGGCGATTGAAGAGAAGGAGATCGGCATTCGGCATGCCGTAGCGGGTCTCGGCCCGAAGGCTCGGCACCTCGATCATGGGCAACGTCTCCTGTCCTCGGCGTGCATGCGGACCGGCCAGGTCAGGCTATCGCCTTTGACCCTCGGTCACCCACACCGCCGTGTCGGGAGGCAGCCTGTCGCCATCGAGCGGACCGCTCGCCACCACGACCTTCCCCGGCGGTATCGGGTGACCGGCCTCGCCGAAGTTGACGAGGCACCGCAGACCCGAGGCGCGCCGGAAGGCGACAACCTCCGCATCGCGGTCTTCCCATGTGAGGTCGACGTCGTCGCGCAGCCACGCCGTCCGCAACGCCAGGGCCTGCCGGTACATCTCCAGCGTGGACCCGGGACGGCCGCGCTGCGCCTCCACCGACCGCGCTCCCCAACCGCTCGGCTGCGGCAGCCACGCACCGCCGTCACCGAACCCGAAGGAGGGCCCGGCCACGGTCCACGGGAGCGGGACCCGGCACCCATCCCTGCCCTTCTCCGTGTGACCCGACCGAATCCACACCGGATCGTCGAGCACGGCGGCGGGGAGGTCGTACACCTCCGCGAGGCCGAGCTCCTCCCCCTGGTAGAGATAGGCAGAGCCGGGGAGCGCGAGCATGAGCAGCGTCGCCGCCCGGGCCCTGCGCAACCCGAGGGCGGGGTCGTAGTCCGTCCCGTCGCCGTCGAGCAGCCAGGCCTTGGCAGAGACGTCGCCGGGCAGCCCGTATCGGGTGGCGTGGCGCACGACATCGTGGTTCGAGAGCACCCAGGTGGGCACGGAGCCGACCGTCGCCGTCGCCGCGAGCGACGCGGCGATGACCTCGCGCATCGCCGCGGCGTCCCACTCCGTCTCGAGGAAGGCGAAGTCGAATGCCTGGTGATACTCGCCCTGCCGCAGGTACGCGACGAGGCGAGCGAGCGATGCCACCCACGCCTCGGCGACCATCATCGTGTGGTCGCCGTGCCCGTCGAGGATCGCCCGCCATTCCCTCGCGATCTCGTGGATCTCCGGCCGGTCCCAGAAGGGGTGATTGCTCTCGTCGTGGGCGACGAGCAGCGCCTCCTCCTCATCGCCGACGTCGGGATACGCAGGGTCCTTGACGAGGCTGTGGGCGACGTCGACCCGGAACCCGGTGGCGCCGCGGGCGAGCCAGAAGCGGATGACGTCCTCGATCTCCGCCCGGACCTCGGGGTTTGCCCAGTTGAGGTCGGGCTGGGTGGGATCGAAGAGGTGGAGGTACCAGTCACCATCGCCGAGAGGGGTCCACGCCGGTCCCCCGAACACACTGCGCCAATCCGTCGGCGGCGCGGTCCCCTGCCTGCCCTTTCCCCGTCGGAAGTGGTACCTGGCGCGCGCCGGGCTTCCCGGGGGCGCGGCGAGCGCCTCCTCGAACCACCGGTGCCGGTGCGATGTGTGGTTGGGGACGAGGTCGAGGATCACTCGCAGCCCGTGACGCTCGGCATCGGCGATGAGGCTCGTCGCCTCGTCGAGCGTGCCGAAGCGAGGGTCGATGTCGCGGTAGTCGGCGACGTCGTAGCCCCCGTCGTTGAGTGGCGACCGGTACCACGGATTGATCCAGATCGCATCGACCCCGAGGGCGGCGAGATACGGCAGTCGGGAGCGCAACCCGGCGATATCGCCGGTCCCGTCGCCGTTCCCATCGGCAAACGATCGTATGTAGACCTGATAGATGGCGGCGGTGCGCCACCAGGGTTGGCTGGACATCGGCACCACAGGCTAACGCCCGACCGGCCCCCTCCCTGGAGCTCGCACGCCGGATCGACGAAGCGTGTGCGATCCTTGGCATGCGGCCTCGTTCGAGCGAGGGGGCCGTAGCGAGGGGAGACGCATGAACTTCGACAGCACGGTCGCCAAGAACCTGCTCGAGCTGTCCCGTATCGCCTACGAGCCCGAGGTCGCGGCGCGCAGCGGTATCTCGGCGCTCGCATTGCGGGACCCCGTGTTCTTCAGTGCGGGCGGCACCCAGGCGATCGCGTGCGGCGACGACGCGCGTCTGTTCGTGGCGTTTCGCGGTACTGAGGCCGACCCGAGGGACTGGATCGCCGACGCACGCTTCGGACCGCGGCAGGGCGAGCTGGGCGGCATGGTGCACTCCGGGTTCCACGAGGCACTCGACCTCGTCTGGCCGAACGTCGGCGACGCCCTGGCCGCCATCGGCGACCGTGCGCTGTGGCTGGCCGGACACAGCCTCGGCGCAGCGCTGACGGTCCTCGCCGCAGCGCGGGTGATCGAGGCGGGAGGTACCGTCACCGGGGTGTACACCTACGGGCAGCCCCGGATCGGGAAGGCCGACTTCCGCGCGGCGTACGACGCCCGGCTGCGCGACGTCACCTTCCGTGTCGTCAATCACATCGACCTCGTCACCCGGGTGCCGCTACTCGTCCAGGGATACCGGCACGTGGGTCGGATGGTGTACTTCGACCACGACCGGAGGATGCACGTCGACGCCTCGGCGTGGCGGGTCGCCATCGACGACGTCCGCTTCCGGTTCGCGCATCTCGGCCGCATCGAGTCCGCCGGACTCACCCCGCACTACACCAACTCGTACGGGGCGCTGTTCGCCTGAGCGACCGTGGGCTGGCCTTCGCTCACTGCTCGCGGGGCACGAGCTCCTTGATCTTCGTCGCGGGGATGCCGCCGACGACCCAGCGGTCCGGGATGTCCTTGGTCACGACGCTGTTGGCGGCAACGATCACCCGATCGCCGATGGTGACGCCCGGCATCACGATCGAGTTGTAGCCCACCACCGAGTTGGAGCCGATCGTGATCGGCGCCATCGTCCGCCCCCCGAACGGCAGCGGCTTCGAGAAGTCGTCGAGAATGTGACCGTGCGTGGTGAGGATCGCCCCTGCGGCGATCATCGTATGGTCGCCGACGGTGATCGGACCGCGGTCGTCGAGCGTCGAGCCCCGGTTGACGAACACGCCGTTCCCGAGCGACGTGTTGCGGCCCGAGAGGATGTACACGTCGTGGTGGAAGATGACGTCGTCACCGACCGCGGCGAGCACACGGCGAGCCAGGATGCGCCGTACCCTGATGGCGAAGTCCGCCATCATCGAGGCCGGCGTCCGGTCGAAGAGCCGCCACAACATCAAGTAGTAGGCGTGGGTGTCGGCCAGGAGCTCGGCATCCTTCCCGCCGAACGGGTCGTCGGCGATCGAGAGCATGCCCGTCGTCAGGAAGGCATCGACGATGCCGTTGGCCCGAACCAGGAACGCCTCGCCATGTCCGACGAGGCGGTCGGCGGCGACCAGTCGTTCCAGCTCGGCCAACACCGCCGCCTCGTCTCGGGCATCGGCAAACGGGGTGGGCGCCGTGTCGCTCATCCCACCACCGTAGGCATCGGGGCCGCCGCGTCGCCGGTCCAACCCTTCACAACGTCGCCGAGCCACTCGACGAGCCGGTTGCCGAGCCGTGTGGCGTCGTACTGCGACTCCGCCCGGATGCGGCCCGCCGCGGCGAGTCCCGCCATTCTCACCGGGTCGCTGAGGAGCCCGGCCACAGCATCGCCGAGCACGTCGGGATCCCGCGGCGTGAGCACCCCGACCTCGGGCGTGACGACGCTGTCGACGCCCCCGCCCTGGTAGGCGACGGGGACCGTTCCTGCGGCGAGCCCCTCCACGTAGATGATCCCGAAGTGCTCCTTCTTCTCGGGTGCGGCCACGAGCAAGGATGCGCTGTTGATCAGCGCCGCCTTGTCCTCGTTCGACACGTAGCCGAGGAAACGCCCGCGCCGTCCGAGTCTGGGCTCGAGCTCGGTGCGGAGCCCGCCGTCGCCGATGAACACCGTAGGCGCCAGCTCGCCGTAGCGCTCCGACGCCCTCACGACGTTGTGCGCCCCCTTGAGCCAGGTGACGGCGCCCGGGGAGATGACGAACCGCTCGGGCAGCCCGTACTTGCTGCGTACCTCCCCGCCACGGTCTGGGTGGAGCTCGGCGAGATCGACACCGCACGGCAGCACCAGGAAACGATCAGGCGGCACGTCGACAACCGGACGCACCAGCCGGTCTCGCACGTAGGTGGTGGTGACGATGATCCCGGCGGCGTGGCGCAGCGCGGCGTCGATCTGCGCCCACACCGGCCGGCTGTAGCCGCCGCGGTGCATCGGCTCGATGCCGGTGCCGTGCACGAAGATGACGTACGGGATCCCGCGCCGCAGCGCCACCCGAGAGACGGCGACCGCCGAGATGTTGGCATGATGACCGACGATGAGCTCTGCGTCCGAGGTGGCGTTCGCGAGCGCTGCGGTGTAGTCGGCCGCATACGCGAGCGCCTCCGCGGTGTCCATCGCGGCGACCTGACGCTGCTCCACTCGTGCGTCGGGGAGATACTCGTGGACCGGCAGTACGGGAGAGTGGAGCGGCACGTCACGGTTGTCGGCGCCTGCCACCCCGTCGTCCATCAGCGGGTAGAGGAGCTGCACGTCGTGGCCGTGCCGCATCAGCTCGACGGCGTGGGCGCGCATCACCTCTCCACTCCCCCGGCCCCGGTTCAGCGACAGGATCGTGATGCGCATCGTGGCGGCAACCTACCGGAGCGGTGTCCCCCCGTCACGTGCCGAATGACCCTGGTTGCGGCGACGACACACCTACCGTTTCCGTTCCGTGGCGAGCTGCCGACAGTTCACACGGTGTCCTCCGCCACTTCAGGTGGAGAACGCGCGACCACACGACCATTCGAGCCAGGACATCATGCGGTTCGTCACCTACAACATCCACTTCGGCGTCGGCCGCGACGGCTACCACGACCTCGACCGTATCGCCGGCGCCGTGGACGGCGCCGATGTCATCGCCCTCCAAGAGGTAGAGCGCTTCTGGCCACGGTCGGGGATGGTGGATCAGCCGGTCGAGCTGGGCAAGCGCCTCCCCGAGTACTGGTGGGTGTACGGACCGAACATCGACCTCCACTCCCCCGCCACCTTCCCCGGCGAGAGCGCCGGACGTCGGCGCCAGTTCGGCAACATGATCCTCGCCAGGCGTCCGATCCTCGCCTCGGAGAACCATCCCCTTCCCCGGCTCCCGGCGTCGCCGCAGTCGATGCGCCGCGGCGCCCTCGAAGCCGTGATCACCGGCGAGTCGCAGGCGGTCCGGGTCGTCTCGACGCATCTCTGCTACGTGTCCGCTCCGACTCGAATCGCCCAGGTGGCCGAGCTGGAGCGACGGCATGCAGAAGCCTGTCGCGACGGCGGCGGCTGGACCGGCGAGCACCCCCATGGGGGCGGCTGGCAGCTCGGGAGCGAGCCCGCGATGCCCCGGTCGGTGGTCGTGCTCGGCGACTTCAACTTCGCGCCAGGCGATCGCGAGTACCAGACCAGCATCGGCAGAGGCACCAGCCCGTTCGTCGACGTGTGGCCCCACGCGGGAACGGGTTCGGGTGCGACCAAGGATGGGGCACGCATCGACCAGGCGTGGGTCACCTCCGATCTCGTCCCGCGCCTCCGCGCAGCCTGGGTAGACGGCGAGGCGGCCGGGTCGGACCACCAGCCGCTGTGGTGCGACATCGACGCCTGAGCGCGACGCCAGACGACCGCGACGCAACTTCTCGTATCTCACGGTCGTTCCCGCGCTCGAATTGGCGTCGAAAACGGCCTGGAGAGAAATGGGTCGATCGACCGACGGAATTGCCGCGAAGAAGGCGTAGACCTATGACAAGGTTCGGTGTACAGAGAGCCTGACCGCCGAGGCGGGCCGAGGCCGGGGGACGAACCCGACTTCTCAGCCGCCCTTCGGATCCGGGTTCCGAGAACCTCCGGCTCGCCGTTGGCAGGCGGGCGAGACGGAGTCACAGGTGGGCCTGTCACGAGCACGGGAGAGGCTCATGGCCAGGAAGATCACGACCGCGATCGGTCTGATAGTCGTCATCGTTCTCGGCGTCCTGCAGGTCGCCGATGCGGAAGCAGCACGAAGTCCGGAGGCACGCCTCGATTGCGACCACGGGACGACCGGCTGTGCCGGGATGGCCGGCGATTTCTCGACGGCCGACGGCTGGTCGGTGGAAACGATCCAGGTGGTGGTCACCGACGTGACCACAGGAGCCGTCGTCGACGTCACCTCGAGCGGATGTGAAGTGACCGCTCGCGACGGCGTGCCGCACATGGTCCAGATTCACTGCATGATCGAGGGCGCCGCCCTCGGCATCGACGGTGACATCACATGGTCGGTACTCCTCAACGGTGCGACCGTCTGGGTCTCGCCGGTCACGCCGACCCGGTGTGACACGCCGCCGACCCCACCACCGACGCCCGGTGGCGTCACCCCGCCCGAGACCACGACGACCACGACCACGACCACGACGACCGCCCCGGAGACGCCACCGCCGGCGGCTCCACCGGCGACCACGACAACCGTTGCCGAGGAGCAGCCCGCCACCGACACGACCGTCGTGACCGCGGTCTCGTCTACCACCGGCCCGCTGGCGGACACGACCACGACGACCGTCGCCACGCTGGTGTCGCCGGCGGGCTCCGAGCCGCCGGGGGACGACACCGCGACCGAGGAGATCCTCCCGGTGACCGGTCTGTCGCTCGGCGTCATCGGAGGCATCGGCGGCATCCTGCTCCTCGTCGGATGGGCGATCGAGGTGCGGACGCGGCCCCGCGACATCTGAGCACGTCGCTATTGGGCTGCAGATGAGCCCGGTCGGGCTCTCGAGCCTCGGCCGCGGGGTCGGTGAGGTCGTTCGCCTCTGGTGAAGCACCCTGCGGCGGACGACGGTGGGGACGTGATCGAAGGGTCGTTGGCGCTTGGGGACGGGCGCCACATCGGATACGCCGAGTGGGGATCGCCCGATGCCGCCACCGTCGTCTACTGCCACGGCTTCCCCGGGTGCCGGCTGGAGATGAGGCTGGCAGAGCCCATCGTCGTTCGCCACCAGGTGCCCGCCCGGGTGGTGGTGCTGGAGCGCCCGGGGTACGGCTTCTCCACGTTCCAGCCGGGCCGGCGGATCCTCGATTGGCCGGGCGATGTCGCCGAAGCCGCAGACAGGCTCGGCATCGGGAGGTTCTCGGTCCTCGGTGCGTCCGGCGGCGCCCCCTATGCACTGGCGTGCGCCCTGCTGCTCGGCGCCCGGGTGACCCGAGTCGGGATCGTCGTCGGATCAGGACCGATCGAGGCGCCCGGAATGCGCGAATCGCCTGGCATTGCCGGGATCCCGGCGAACCCGCTGCTCCGCAGGCTGGAGTACGCGATGGCCGCACTCGCTCTCCGCACTGGCCGGAGCGAACGCTTCTTCGCAGCGGCGCAGCGTGTGATGAGCGCACCCGACCAAGCGATGATGTCTCGGCCCGACGTCAGGGACTGGTTCCTCGGCGTCGCTCGCGAGGCATTGGTCGGTTCCGGGCGCGGCGCCGCCTACGAGGCCGGCCTCTATCGCACCTCGTGGGGATTCGATCTCGGTCGGATCACGACGCAGGCCCGCCTCTGGTACGCCGCGGCGGATCGCAACGTACCGGCGTCGGTCGGTGAGTGGCTCGCCGCCCAGCTCCCTGCGGCACAGCTCGAGGTCTGGCCGGATCACGGTCACTACACGTGGGCGATGAGTGACCACGTCGCCGCCGTCCTCGCCACGACCGCCGGAGCCGGGACGCACGGCTGAGCCCGCCCGCGCCGGCCCACTCTCGCCGCCCGTCACGCAGCCTCGGTCTCACGCGGACGTCGCGAGCCCGGTGCGAAGATCCCCGGACGAGACCGCCGGGCCGTTCCCGCTGACGGCTCGAACGTCCCCAAGGTGCGCAGTCGAGGTCTCGCAGCTCTCGCCCAGAACCTCACCCGTCTCTCACTCACGACCGATGGCGTGTTCAGTGAGGGATGGACCGATCAGCTCGCCATCGTCTCCGGCACAGTCGACGATGGCATGACCGCCTCGCTGCTCGGCCGGCTGTGACATCGCAGCGCCGCGCCCCTCAACCGGCGGGCGGCTCCGCGCTCGCCGCGAGGCGTTCGACGAGCCGGGCGTGCGCTTCGAGTCCGCCAAACATGGTGATGGCGTCGCCGGCGATCAGCGCGGTGGCGCCCGACGGCACGATCTGTTCGGTACCACGATGGATCGAGACGAGCAGGCAGCCCTCCGGCCACGGAACCTCGCTCACCTTGCGGCCGTCGGCAACGGAACCGGGCGGCACGGTGAGCTCGAAGAACTCGGCCCCGGCCTGGGTGCGGGCGCGCACCCTCTCGGGCACGGCATGCGCTCGTGCGGTGACGCTCAGCGCTTGGTGGTATCCGGCGATCACGTCCTCGCGCCGGAAGACCGCGAGCAGGCGGTCCGGGTCGTGCGACGCCACGACCGGCAGCCTTCCCACCCCGAGCGCCGCCATACGCTCGAGGGCTTCGGACACGCGCGTGTCCATGTTGACCGTCGCCGGGCTCGGGGTCATCACGTCCGCGGCGGTGATCTGATCGGAGGGACCGCCCGCACGGGCGATGTCGCTCTCTGCCACGATGCCCGCGAGCCGGCCGTCGGAGACGACGGGCACCCCGCGAAGATGGGCGCGATGGAGCACTCCCTGCACCTCGCCGAGCGTCGCGTCCAGCGCAACCGTGACCGTGCCCCGACCGACCACATCGCCGACCCTGATCGTGTCGAGGAGGTCGGTGACACCTGCGTGCACGGGATGGATCCCCATGCGGGCGAGCGGCGCCGTGTAGGCGCTCTCGGGACGCACGACGCCGGCGAGGATCGTGCTGATCGCGGTAGCGATCATGAGCGGCAACACCAGCCCGTAGTCGCCGGTGATCTCGAACACGATGAGGATCGAGGTCAGCGGCGCCCGGGCGACGGCGGAGAACGTGGCCGCCATTCCTACGAGCGCAAAAGCGCCGGGCTGGACCTCGCTCCACGACCACACCCTGGCGAACAGGAGCGCTGCACCCGAACCGGTGGCGGCCCCGATGAACAGGCTCGGCATGAAGATGCCCCCTGCCCCCCGACCGCCCAGCGTGGCGGAGGTGGCGATGGCCTTCGACACGGCGAGGATCCCGAGCGTCCACCATGCGAGGTCGCCCTCGCCCCGCAGCAGCCCGCCGACGAAGTCCTGACCCGTGCCGAGCACCTCGGGATGAAGCAGTCCCAGCAAGGCGACCACCGACCCGAGCACGAGAGGGCGCAGCCATGCCGGCATCCGCCGCGGCACGATCTCGAACCAATCGAGGCCGACCAGGAAGAACCACGCACCCGCCACGCACGCCAGCCCGAGGAGCGCGTAGAGCAGCAACTGGCTGGGATCGTCGAGGGAGTAGGGCGACACCTGGAACGTCAGCTCCTCGCCGATGATCGAACGGCTGACGACCGCCCCGGCAACGGAGGCGATCACGATGGTGTGCACGTGCCGAAGGGCGAACTCCTGGAGGATGACCTCCATGGCGAACAGCATCCCGGCGATCGGCGCGTTGAACGTCGCACTGATCCCGGCGCCCGCTCCCGCAGCGACGAGCACCCGTACGTCGTTCTCGCGGCGTCGGGCCTTCCGTGCGATCCACGAGCCGATCGATGCGCCGATCTGGGCGATCGAGCCTTCGCGCCCCACTGAGCCACCGCTCCCGATGGTCACCGCCGTAGCGGTCGTCTTCACGGTGATGAGCCGCGACCGGATCGTGCCGGCGCGCAGGGCGATGGCGGCGATGATATGCGGGACGCCATGGCCCGCTGCTTCGGGCGCGAACCGAGACGTGAGCTGCCACGACAGCCAGATCCCAACCGGCAAGATCACCAGCGGCCAGAACCGGCCAAGCGAGAGGGTGTCGCCGATCCAGCCGGCCGTCGACGTCACCAGCTCGATGGCAGTGATCAGCACCACGGCCCCGAGACCCGCTCCCACGCCCACGAGTCCGGCCAGCGTCATGAGTCGCGGCGTCTCACCGATGCGGATCAGGCGAAGTGAGCGGCCGAGACGAGACACGGCGACCAGGGTACGCCCCGGACGGCGGGCCCGGCTTCCTTCCCCATCGACGTTCGGCCCACCTGGACGCCGCGGTGCCGTCGAGCTGGAGAGAAGAACCTCCGACTGCGAAACCGGTCCGGCCGTATGATCGACTGGTGACTGCGACCCCCCAACGGCGCGTGCTGCCCACCGGCACGGTGACGTTCCTCTTCACCGACATCGAGGGGTCGACAAGACTGCTCCAGGCGCTCGGGCATGAGTCGTTCGCCGCGCTGCTCGCCGGCCACGACGCCATCCTGCGCACCGAGGTCGACGGGCGCGGCGTCGTGGTCAAGACCATCGGCGATGGGTTCTTCGCTGCGTTCGCCGACCCCATCGCCGCAGTCGCCGCAGCCTCCTCGATCCAGCGGCGTATCGCCGAGACGATGTGGCCTCGAGGTGCGCTCGTCAAGGTCCGTATGGGCCTACACACCGGTGCGGGGATCCTCGGCGGCGACGACTACATCGGGCTCGACGTGCACCGATCGGCGCGAATCGCCGGCGCCGCCAATGGAGGGCAGATCGTCGTCTCCGCCACGACCGCCGAGCTCATCGGCCCCAGGCTCCCGGATGGCGTCACCATTCGCGAGCTCGGCACCCACCTGCTGCGGGACCTGACCCGCCCGGAGCGGCTGTTCGAGATCGACGTGGCCGGGCTGGCGCACGAGTTCCCTCCGCTCCGCACGGCGGATGTCACCTCCATCAGCCTCCCGGCACAGGCGACCAGCTTCATCGGTAGGGACGTGGAGGTGCGCGAGGTCGCGGCATTGCTGGAGCGGGCCCGTCTCGTCACCCTCACCGGGCCTGGCGGGACCGGCAAGACCCGGCTCGCCATTGCGGTCGCCGCAAGGGTGGCCCCGTCGTTCCCGGACGGGGTCAGCTTCGTCCCGCTCGAGACGGTCACCGATCCCGACCTGCTGCCCACCGCCATTCTCGAGACGCTCGAGCTCCACACGACCGCAGCCAACGTCTCCCCCGCCGACCACCTGCTCGGCTATCTCCGCGGCAAGCGCACGATGCTCGTGCTCGACAACGTGGAGCAGATCCTCCCGTGCGCCGCCTTCATCGCCCGTCTGGTGGAGTCGTCGCCCGGCGTGGCGCTGCTCGTCACCTCGCGGGCGCCGCTGCGGATCGCTGCCGAGCACGACTACCCCGTCCCTCCGCTCGCCGTTCCGCGCGCCGAAGCCAAGGATGCGGCGTCGGTTGCCACCAACGACGCAGTCGCCCTCTTCACCGACCGGGCCGGCGCCGTGCGGCCCGACTTCGCCGTGACCGACGCGAGCGTCGCAAAGGTGGCAGAGATCACTCGGCGGCTCGACGGCCTGCCGCTCGCCATCGAGCTCGCGGCCTCCCGGGTGAGGCTCCTCACCCTCGACGCCATCCTGGAGCGGCTCGACAATCGTCTCCTCGCCGCCGGGGGCTCGGACATGCCTCCTCGGCAGCGCACCATCACCACCACGATCGGCTGGAGCTACGACCTGCTCACCCAGCCGGTGCGACGGCTGTTCGAACGCTGCTCGGTCTTCATCGGCGGCGCCACCCTCACCGACATCGAGGCGGTGTGCGGACCTCCCGAGGAACTGGGCGTCGAGGTGCTCGATGGTCTGGAGGGCCTCGTTGAGCAGAGCCTTCTCCGCCTCACGGTCAGCGAGGGCGAGCCCCGCTACCAGATGCTCGTCGTCGTGCGGGAGTACGCCAGAGCCGCCCTCGTGGTCCGCGGCCACGAAGCCATCATCGCCCGCCGCCACGCCACGGTCTTCGCCGACCTCGCAGCACGTGCCGCCCCCTTTCTTCTCACGAGTGAGCAAGCCCGATGGCTGGACCGGCTGACGACCGATCACGACAACCTGCGCGCCGCACTCGAATGGTCCGTTGCTGCAGGTGAGGTCGACCTCGCGCTCGGGATGGTGGCCGATCTCTGGCGGTACTGGCAGATCCGGGGACATCTCCACGAGGCGGAGGAACGCATCGACCTCGTTCTGGCGATGGAAGGGGGCGACCCGCGGCTTCGGGCCCGCGCCCTCGAGGCCAGAGGCGGCGTCGCCTACTGGAGGGGTGCGACGAAGGACGCCGTCGGCCCGTACGAACAATCCCTGGCGTTGATGCGGCAGCACGGCGACGCCCGCGACGTGGCCAATGCCCTCTACAACGCCTCGTTCCCCATCAGTCACCCGCGGGACAGGGATCGGGCGGAACGCTATCTCGCCGAGTCGCTCGAGCTCGCCGAGGCGACGGACGACCGGCTCGGCGTGGGCCGGGCCTACTGGGGACTGTGCAACCTCGCCGCCTATGACCAGCGCTACGACCAGACGATCCGCTATGCCACCCTCGCCTCCACCGAGTTCGAGGCGCTCGACGCGCCGTTCGATCTCGGGTGGACGAAGTTCATGCTGGCCCAAGGGCACTTCCTCCTCGGTCGGCTGGGCGAGGCCCGCCGCTATCTGGACGCAGCACTGCTGCTCTTCGTTGCGGCCCGCGACCTCTCTGCGATCGTGCTCGTGTTGTACCTCAAGACCGCCGTGCTGGTCGCCGAGGGCAGCGACCGGGAGGCGGCACCCCTCCTCGGTGCGCTCGAGACCCTGAAGCTGCGCACCGGGGCAACGATCGCCGACGTCGAGCAGAACCAGTACGAGCCGGTGCGGATGCTCATGCGCGACCCGAGGGACGACATCCAGTCCGCAATCGCTCGCGGCAGACGTATGGGCGTCGACGAAGCGCTCGCCCTGGCGTCGTCCCTGTGAAGCCGGCGTGCCGCGGCGACGAGCGGCCCGTCACCCCCGATCGGCGTCGTAGCGCAGACGTACCGCCACCGAGTCATCGGCTTCGAGCCCCTCGGCGCGACGCACCGCCTTCTTCACCCGCAGCACGAACGAGCCTGCGCCAGCGTCCCGGAAGAGCGAGGTCCGCCAGGTCGTGGCCCAAACGGTGGCGTGGACCGGAACGGACCCAAAATCCCTTCGCTCGCCAACGACCTGGTCGATGTCGTCGGCGACGTCCGGTGGGAGCGTCACGAAGTGCCAACCGCCGTCGCCGGGATACAGCCACAGCGTGCTCGTGAACTCCCACATCCGCTCATCCACGTGGCGCCAACCCTCGCTCGTCCGGTGAAGCCGGCGCGTAGCGGCGCGCCGGCGCGCGCTGGCTACCGTCCGGCCTCCCGGAGCGGTCGACGAGGCATGCACATCGCCGTCGTGGTCGACGGGTTGGCCGCCGAACCCGGATAGGGTGGCGTCATGACGCACCTGGGCTATCAAATACCCAACTTCACCTATCCGGACGCCGGACCCGCGGAGCTGTTCCCCGCCATCGCCCGCCAGGCGAGGGAGGCCGATGCGTCAGGATTCGACACCGTGTTGGTGATGGACCACTTCTACCAGCTGCCGATGCTCGGCGACCCCGACGACTACATGCTCGAGTGCTACACGCTGCTCGGTGCGCTGGCGCGGGAGACCCAGAACGTCAGGCTTGGCGCCCTGGTCACCGGCAACACCTATCGCAACCCGGCCGTGCTCGCCAAGACGGTGACCGCCCTCGACATCGTGTCAGGCGGCCGGGCACACCTCGGCATCGGCGCCGGATGGTACGAGCTGGAGCACGACGCGTTCGGCATCGAGTTCGGCACCTTTACCGACCGCTTCGAGAAGCTCGAAGAGGCGTTGCAGATCATCTTGCCGATGCTGCGCGGTGAGCGACCTTCGCTCGACGGCGATCACTATCGCGTCGATAACGCCATCAACGAGCCCGGCCCGGTGGGGCGCATCCCGGTGATGATCGGCGGCTCCGGCGAGAAGAAGACGCTTCGTATGGTGGCGCAGTATGCCGACGAGTCCAACCTGATCGCCCAGCCCGAGGACATCCCCCGCAAGCTGCAAGCGCTCGACGAGCATTGCGCCAGGCTGGGACGTGATCGCTCCGAGATCACCGTCAGCTGGCAGCGCTCGGTGTGTATCGCTCCGACGATGGAGGAGGCCGAAGCCGAGCTGGCTGCCTTCCTCCTGCGCCGGGGCGTCGACATCACCGCACTCGATGACGCGACGCGCGCCGGCCTCCTCGGGCGTTTCCACTACGGGGATCCCGACACCGTTGCGGAGGGATTCGCCGCCGACCTCGGCCGCGGCGTGGACGGTTTCACCGTCAACATGCCCGCCAACGGCCACATCCCGGAGCGCGTGGCGCTGCTCGGCGCCACGCTGGCCCCGCTCATCGCCCGCGGCTGACCGTCTGGCCGTCACCGGGCCTCCCGTCGCTCCAGCCAGACGACCCGCGAGGATCTCCCAGATCTCCGATTCCTCGGGGATCGACGGCATCACCGGCAGCGGGGTTCAGCCGGAAGTAGAGGCCCCACCCGGAGTCCGAGCTCACCCCGGTCTTCTCCTCGACGTACGCCCGGTTCTGGCTGATGGGGACCAGCACCCGGCGCCCGCCACGGCGCCCGGGTCTTTCGGCCTCAAGTGGCCCTGGGGCGAGATCGGTGCGCTGCGTTCGGTGCCAACATGCACATCGGCGAACCCGTCGGGCGGGCCGGTCCGCCGGGCGAATCACGGCATGGTGCGAGACGAAGGAGCAATCGTGGGATTCCAGCTGGCAGCGAGCGCCGAGATGCTGTTCACCGAGCTGCCGTTCCTCGACCGGGTGCACCGCCTCCACGACCTCGGCTTCCTCATCGAGATCTGGGACTGGTCAACCAAGGACATCGACGCCCTGGCAGCCACCGGGGCGACGTTCTCGTCGATGACCGGCTACCTGCGGGGCAGCCTCGTCGATCCCGGCGGCGCCGATGAGCTCCTCGCCACCGCCGCGGAGTCGCTGGCCGTCGCCGAGCGGCTCGACTGCCCGCGTCTCAACCTGCACGGCACCGGCCTCGACCCCGATGGGCTCCCTGTGGCGCCGAGCGAGGTGACGACGCCTGCCATGTGGCTCGCCGCGCTCCGCACCCTCGAGCGCATCGCCGCGCTGGGCGAGCGGGGCGGCCGCGTCTTCACGCTCGAGAACCTCAACACCGCCGTC
The DNA here is from genome assembly GCA_002450985.1 of Acidimicrobiia bacterium UBA6912. Taxonomy (GTDB): domain Bacteria; phylum Actinomycetota; class Acidimicrobiia; order Spongiisociales; family UBA5794; genus UBA6912. The sequence continues at coordinate 1,237 of DKBA01000001.1, read as the reverse complement.
GATCACCCCGGCACACCGTTCGCTGCGGCCGCCGATACCTTCACCCTCGTCGCCGCCGTCGACAACCCGCACCTGCGGATGAACCTCGACCTCTACCACGCCCAGATCGGCGAGGGGAACCTCATCCAACTCGTCGAGCGGTGCCTGCCCTACGTGGGTGAGATCCAGGTCGCCGACGTTCCTGGGCGGATGGAGCCCGGGACCGGCGAGATCAACTACCCCGCCGTGGCCCGGGCGCTCGCCGACCTCGGCTACACGGGCGTCGTAGGCCTCGAGGCGTGGGCGTCGGCCGACCCGGAGACAGCCCTCGATCGTTTCCGCACCGCCTTCACGCCCGACGAGCGCAGGTCCCGGGCAGGCGGCACCGCCTGACCCGGAGCGGCGCCGGTACCATGCGCCGGCATGGACCTCTCCGGACAGACTGTCGTCATCACGGGTGCGAGCCGGGGCTTGGGCGCCGGCATGGCCGAGTGGTTCCTCGACCACGGAGCGGTGGTGGGCGCCTGCGCCCGGCACGAACCGGGCCTCGGGGGCGCGCATGTCGTCACCGCAGCCGTCGATGTCACGGACGCGACGCGCCTCGCCGAGTTCGCCGGGCAGGTCGCCTCCCGGCTCGGGCCCATCGACCTGTGGATCAACAACGCCGGGGTGCTCGACCCGGTCGCCCCGCTGCGCGAGGTCTCCTGGGCCGATCTCGAGGCGCACCTCCGCATCAACCTCGGAGGCGTCCTCAACGGGACCAAGGTGTACCTGGACCATCTCGACCAGGCCGATCGTCTCGGTGCGCTGGTCAACATCTCCTCCGGCCTCGCCCGGCGAGGCCTCGCCGGCACCGGGCCCTACGCCGCCGGCAAGGCGGGTGTCGATCGGCTGACGGAGACGTTCGCGCTGGAGGAGCGCGATCGCCTGCGTCTCGCCCTCGCGGTCTCCCCCGGCGTCGTCGAGACCGACATGCAGAAGAGCATTCGCGCCCAGGACGAGTCGGTGGTCCATGAGGTCGACATGTTCCGCAAATACCACGAGGAACAGGCGATGAACACCCCCGCCTGGGTCGCCGAGCACATCGCGCAATGGGTCTTCGGCGGCGCGTCTCCGGAGCCGGTCGTGGTGCGCGTCCCTCCCCAGTCGCGCTAGCGCCACCCCTCGGAGGTGCCATCACGACCCCCGCCGGACAGCATCGCGACGCATCGAGGTCCCGGGGTCACGAGGCGGCGGCGACGACCGATCAGCAGCAGGT
>DKBA01000307.1 GCA_002450985.1 Acidimicrobiia bacterium UBA6912 | reverse complement strand
AAGAAGGTGCTGGCGTACTCCACGCTGTCCCAGCTCGGCTACATGGTGACGGCGATGGGGGCGGGGGCCTACACGGCAGGACTCTTCCACCTGTTCACCCACGCCTTCTTCAAGGCCCTGCTCTTCCTCGGGGCGGGATCGGTGATCCACGCCGTGCACTCGAACAACATGTCCGACATGGGTGGCCTGCGCAAGTACATGCCGCAGACGTTCTGGACGTTCGCCATCGGCTCTGCCGCGCTCGCCGGCATCGTGCCGCTCGCCGGCTTCTGGTCGAAGGACGAGATCCTGGCCTCCCTGTCGTACGCCGCCTCGTCGGAGTCGGGCTTCAGCGTCGCTCAGGGCGGCGCAGGGCTCGCCAACTTCATCTTCTGGGTTGCCATCGCCGGTGCGTTCGTCACCGCCTTCTACATGACTCGCGCCGTGTGGCTCACCTTCTTCGGGGAGTACAAGGGCCACGGTCACCCGCACGAGTCGCCCAACGTGATGACCTACCCGCTGATCGGGCTCGCCGGCTTCTCCGTCGTGGCCGGGCTCATCAACGTCCCCGGGGTGACCGAGTACTTCACCAAGACCGTCGGCGCGAGGTTCTTCACCGTGTTCGACCATCACCCGGAGAGCATCGACCTGACCGTCGCGCTGCTCGGTACCGCCGCGGCGCTGTTCGGTATCGGGCTGGGGTACCGGCTGTGGGCAAAGGACGCCGCCACCCAGGCCGAGCGCGACTCGTTCTCGATCCCGGTGCTGTACCCGCTGCTGCGCCACAAGTACTACATCGACGACTTCTACATGGACGGCATCATCCGGCCCGTGCGCGGGCCGCTCGCCCGCGCCGTGGATTGGTTCAACGGCCACGTTCTCGACTTCGTGGTCAACGGTGCCGGTTTCCTCGCTCGTGGCGCCGGCAAGGTGGTGTATGCCTTCGACCAGCGGGCGATCGACGGCGCCATCGACGCCTCGGCGGCGGCCACGGGTGCGTCGGGCGGTCTGCTGCGTCGCCTGCAGACCGGCCGGGTGCAGCAGTACGCCACGCTGATCATCGCCGGCACGGTTCTGCTCGTCGGTGGATTCATCCTTTTCCAGCAGCTCTGAGACAACGGGAGGAACGCACACATGGGTTGGTTCGAGAACGGATGGGGCCTGAGCCTCGTGGTGTTCCTGCCCCTCGTCGGGGCCGCTGCGGTGCTCGCCATCCCCAAGGCGAACGAGCAAGCCCAGAAGGCAACCGCCCTCCTGTTCGCCGGGGCGTCTTTCGTGCTGTCCGTCGTGCTGGCCATCCAGTTCGACTACGGCAGCGCCATGGACTTCCAGTTCGGTACCGACCTGTCGTGGATCAGCGCCATCAACTCGCGCTACATCATCGGCCTCGACGGCATCTCGCTGCCGCTGCTCGTGCTGTCGACATTCATCACCGTGCTCTCCATCATCTACTCGTGGGAGCACTGGCCGGAGCCGCACAACCCCAAGGCCTTCCTGGCGCTCATCCTCGTGCTCGCCACGGGTATGGCCGGCACGTTCGTGGCCCTCGACCTCATTCTGTTCTTCGTGTTCTTCGAGGTCGTGCTGCTGCCGATGTACTTCATGATCGGCATCTGGGGTGATCGCAACGAGGTGACGCTCCCGGTCTTCAAGCGCACCACCGAGATGCGGCTCTACGCCTCGATCAAGTTCTTCCTGTTCACCCTCTTCGGCTCGGCCTTCATGCTTCTGGGTTTCCTGGCCCTCTACTTCAAGTCCGGCGACTTCAACAACGGGGTGAACACGTTCAGCATGGAGGTGTTGTCCGAGATCGGCCGTGCCGGTCTGTGGGGCGCCACCTTCGGGTTCTGGGTCTTCGCCGCCCTGTTCCTGGGCTTTGCGGTGAAGGTGCCGATGTTCCCGCTCCACACCTGGCTGCCCGACGCCCACACCGCCGCACCGACCGTGGGCTCGGTGTTGCTGGCGGCGATCCTCCTGAAACTCGGCACCTACGCCTTCGTGCGTATCAGCCTGCCGATCCTCCCCGACCAGGCGCGGGATTGGGCGCCCGCCATCGGCATCCTGGCGGTGATCGGCATCATCTACGCGTCGCTCGCCTGTCTGGCGCAGACCGACATGAAACGGCTCATCGCCTTCTCGTCGGTCGGCCACATGGGCTTCGTGATGCTGGGCATCGCCACCCTGACCGACATCGGCATCAACGCCGCCATCATCGGGATGGTGGCCCACGGTGTCATCACCGGCCTCCTGTTCTTCCTCGCCGGCTCGATGTCGCACCGCTACCACACGAGGGAGATGGCGCGCCTCGGCGGCAACCAGAAGCTGATGCCCGTCATGGGCGGCATCCTCGGCTTCACCGCCATGGCGTCGCTCGGGTTGCCCGGGCTCGCCGGGTTCTGGGGCGAGTTCATGGCGCTCCTGGCATCGTTCAACCCCCTCGAAGGTTTGAGTGAGAGTCTGTTCCGCACTTTGATGGTGATCGGTGCCGTCGGCACCGTGCTCGCCGCCGGGTACCTGCTGTGGATGCTGCAGAAGGTCAACTTCGGCGAGCCGGGTGAGCAGTGGCAGGGCCACACGTTCCACGATGTCGACGCCTACGAGATGGCGGCATGGGCCCCGCTCATCGTGTCGATCCTCGCCATCGGCGTGTTCCCGCGCCTCGTGTTCGGCGCCACCAACGATGCGGTGGTCGAGCTCGTCGCCAAGGCGTTCGGGGGCTGAGCGGGTGAACGTCGACTACCACGCGCTCGCACCCGAGATCATCCTCGGGATCACCGTCTTGGCGGTGCTGGTCGTCGACCTGCTGCGCATTCCCAAGTACTGGACGGCGGTGATCGGCCTCGTCGGGCTGTTCGCCGCGTTCGTCCCGGTGCTCACCCTCGGCTTCTGCGAGTCGCTCGACTTCTGCACGGAGCCGGAGACTGCGCAGCGCGTGCTGTTCGGCGGCTCGTTCGTCGTCGACACGTTCTCGCTGGTGCTCAAGGGGCTGTTCCTCGGCGCCACGGCCGTCGCATTGCTGCTGTCGGTCGGCTACATCGAGGAGGACCGCTACTGGCAGGGCGAGTTCTACTTCCTGATGCTGTGCTCGGCGCTCGGCGCCGTCGTGCTCGCCTCGAGCCGCGACCTGGTGACCCTCTTCGTGGCCCTGGAGCTGGTGACGGGGCCGACGTTCCTCATGGCCGGATGGCGCAAAGGCGACCCCCGCTCCAACGAAGCGGCGCTCAAGTACTTCATCATCGGTGTGCTGTCGGCGGCGATCCTCCTGTTCGGCATGTCGCTCGTCTACGGCTACACCGGTGAGCTGACCTTCGGCGGGATCCGGGCGGCGACTGCGGCGCTCGGCGACTCGGCGCTGCTCACCATCGGCGTGATCCTCACCTTGCTGGGCTTCGCCTTCAAGGTGTCCGCCGTGCCGTTCCATTTCTGGACGCCCGACACGTACCAGGGCGCCCCGATTCCGGTGACGGCGTACCTGTCCGTCGTGTCGAAGACGGCGGGTTTCGTGGGGCTGCTCACCCTCTCCTACCAGGCGTTCGCCGAGCTGCGCGACGTGTGGGGTCCGCTGCTGTGGATCCTGGCGGCGCTCTCGATGACGGTCGGCAACCTCATCGCGGTCCGGCAGGACGACATCGTGAGGCTGCTCGGCTATTCGTCGATCGCCCAGGGCGGCTTCATCCTCGTTCCGTTCGGGGCGGCGGTCGCCGGCAACGTCACGGGTGACCAGCTCGAGCAGGCGTTCTTCGCCACCGTCACCTACCTGCTCATCTACGCCGTGATGAACATGGGTGCGTTCGCCGTCGTCATCGCCGGGGCCAATCGGCTCAAGAGCACCCTGATCGCCGACTGGGGTGGACTCAGCAGCTACGCACCCGGGCTGGCCGGTCTGCTGGCGCTGTTCTTCGCCAGCCTCGCCGGCATACCGCCGATCGCCGGCTGGTTCGCCAAGCTGGTGATGTTCTCCTCCGTGCTGGGTGTCGACAGCGGGTGGGCGACGGCGCTCGCCGTCATCGCCGTGCTCAACTCGGTGGTGGCGTTCTACTACTACGCCAAGGTCATCAAGTCGGCGTGGTTCGATCAGGTGCCGGACACGATCCCCGCGGCGGAGCTTCGCGGGATGGGCCGCGCGGTGGCGCCGTCACTGCAGTTCGCTCTCGTGCTCACCGCCGTCGGCGTGCTCGTGCTCGGCATCTTCCCCAACCTCATCGCAGACGTCGGTGATGTGGCCAAGACGGTCGCCGCCGGGTTCTGAGCCGCCCCCGGATCCGGCGAACCCCGCTGCACCCTCGTGAGCCTGCTCGGGTCACTCCGCACCCGCATCCTCCGCGACGGCCCGATGCCGTTCGAGGTGTTCCACGACGCCTGTCTGTACGACCCCGTCCACGGTTTCTTCGCCACCGGCCCGCTGCGCTCGACCAAGACGGGAGACTTCCTCACCAGCCCGGAGGTGAGCCCGTGGTTCGGCAGGGTCATCGCCCGGTTCGTCGCTGCTCAGCGTGCCCGCATCGGCGGTCCGTTGCGTCTGGTCGAGGCCGGGGCGGGCTCGGGGAGCTTGCTGCGATCGCTCCTCGACGGGCTCGGCGATGCAGCGGCGCCGGATGAGGTCGTCACCGTCGAGGCGTCGCCTGCGGCGCGGACCGCCCTCGCCGCCGTCCCGGGGGTCGACCGCATCGCCGGTTCCCTCGACGACGTCGGTCCCCGGCTCTCCGGNNGCCGGATGGGAGGAGCGCTGGGTCGGTGTCGACGGCGATGAGCTCGCCCTCGTGGCGGCGCCGGCGCGGCCCGACGTGGCCGGGTGGGCCGACGACTTCGGCGGTCGGGTGCCCGAAGGGGGCATGGTCGAGGTGCAGCTCGCCGCAACGGAGTGGGTGCGAGACGCCGTTCAGCGGCTGGAGAGGGGTGCGCTGCTCGTCGTCGACTACGGCGGCACCGCCGAGGAGCTCGAACCGCGTCGCACCCAGGGGACCTTGCGCACCTATCGCAGCCACCATCTCGGTCCGGACCCTCTCGCCGAGCCCGGCGAGACGGACGTCACCGTAGATGTCAACTTCACAGCGCTGCACATCGCCGCCGCGGCGGCCGGTGCTGCGGTGAGGCTGGAGCGGCAAGACGACTTCCTCACGGCGTGGGGATTACGCGACGACATCGCCGCCCTGCGCACGAGGGAGCGCGAGCTGGCGGCGGGCGTCGATGCGATGGCCAGGCTGCGGGTACGCTCCGAGATCAAGGACGCCGAGACGCTGCTCCACCCGCGGGGTCTCGGCGACTTCCGGGTACTCACCGCCGAAGTCGGGTGAACGATGACCTACACGAGCCTCCTCGACATGTTCACCATCGGGATCGGGCCGTCCAGCTCGCACACGGTGGGGCCGATGGTGGCGGCGCGGCGCTTCGTCGCCGGGATCGAAGACGTCGACCGGGTTGCCACGATCGCGGTCACCCTCTTCGGCTCGCTGGCGCTGACGGGCGCCGGCCATGCAACGCCACGCGCCGTGCTCCTCGGGCTGTCGGGCTACGAGCCGGAGACCGTCCCGATGGATGCGGTTGTCGCAATCGACGCGGACGTCGCGGAAGACGGGACGCTGCTGCTCGGTGGCCGGCACCGTGTCGCGTTTCCGGTGGGGGCGCTTCGCCTCGACCGCGAGTTCCACCCCGCGCACGCCAACGTGCTGGGGTTTCGGGCCGCTGACGCGCAGGGAGTCGTCGTGGCCGAGCGCGAGTACGCATCGATCGGCGGCGGCTTCGTCGTCGAGGTCGGCGCCGACGAGACGGCGCCTGCCGAGGACGCGGCGGTCCCGTTCTCGTTTCGCTCCGGTGCGGAGCTGCTCGAACGTTGCGAGACGACGGGCCGGAGCATCGCAGCGCTCGCCCTGGAGAACGAGACGGCGCTACACGCCGAGGGGATCGTGCGGGCCCGAGCCGCGCACATCGCCGACGTGATGTTCGCCGTCATCGATCGCGGGCTGGCCACCGAGGGTGAGCTTCCCGGAGGGTTGCGCGTGCAGCGTCGCGCCGCCCAGCTCGCCGCCCAGCTGCGCGCACCCGGGTCCTTGCCGTTGCCCCCGACCGGTCCGGCAGACTGGGCCGGTGTCTGGGCGACCGCAGTGGGGGAGGAGAACGCCGCAGGGCACCGCATCGTCACCGCCCCGACGAACGGCGCCGCCGGCATCGTGCCCGCCGTGCTCAAGTTCCTCGATGAGCATTGCACCAGCGCCTGCGACGACGACCCCCTGCTCACGTTTCTCCTCACGGCAACGGCGATCGGGTCCCTGCTCAAGGCGAACGCCGGCATCTCGGGTGCCGAGCTGGGCTGTCAGGGAGAGGTCGGTGCGGCGTCGGCGATGGCGGCGGCCGGGCTCGCTGCCGCTCTCGGTGGCACGCCATTCCAGGTGGAGAACGCCGCCGAGATCGCCCTCGAGCACAACCTCGGCCTGACGTGCGACCCGCTGCGCGGGCTCGTCCAGGTGCCGTGCATCGAGCGCAACGCCATCGGCGCCGTCAAGTCNNCAGACCGGCCGGGACATGGACCGCATCTACAAGGAGACGAGCCTCGGCGGTCTTGCGGTCAACGTGCCGGAGTGTTGAAGCGGCCCTCCCCGCTGCGTGTCGGCCGACCGCCAGGGCATCGTTCCTCCGGTTCCGCCACGGGATCGTTCCCGTCCGGGTGAATCCTCCGACCGTGGCGGCCGCGCCAGGTGGTTCCAGAACGCGAAAAATACTCTGGCTCGGCGCGCCGCGACATGGGTACGGTGGACTGGCCTCGTCGACGACGAAGGAGCCCCCTGTGACCAGGATCGACGGAGGGGCGGCACCTGCGGAGACACGCCGCCCCACTGCCCCACCGGGCGACGGACCGCGAAGGCATCTACCTCTCGAGCGGAGACAGCCCGTGGTCTCCGATCCCGGCTATGCCTCGTTCGATGGCGGACGGCGTGCCGCTCTGCGCCTCGACGCACCAGCGCTCGATGAGGCGCTCCTGGGGATGTACTACTTGGGTTGACGGCAGCGCCGGTGCGCCGGTCCCCACGTGCCGTGCGGCTTCGTCTGGCGCTGCCGGACCCTGCCGCCACAGTCGGCCGGCCGCCGGGTCAGCCGGCAGCGCGTTCCAGGATCGCCTCCACGCCGAGGTAGCGAGGTACCCCAGGGCCTTCGTTGTAGTGTCGGATGACGAGCCGCCCCTCGTCCATCGAGTACTCGCTGGTCCACCGCCATTCCTCGTCACCGGCCCGGAAGGTGGTGACCACATCGATGCCATCGGCTGCGACGGGGCCGTGGGAGGTCATGACCAGACCCGACGTGTGCCATGTGTCGATCCACGACACGGTGGCGCCGTCCTGGGACGCACCCAACAAGACGAACCCCTCGACCGGTCCTTCGAGCTCGGCCGTGTAGCGCATCACGGCGGCCTTGCCATCGAACATCGGGCTGACGGTCGCCTCCATCGGTGACTCGCTGTGCAGGAGCTCCGGCTCGACCCACGTGCGCCACCCCCCACGCCAGCGGCCCCCGAGCCCGTTCAGATCCATGTGTCGCCTCCTCGCAGCGGTCTACCCCGACCCTACGCAGACGTCGCCCGGGGCGTCGGGAACTCGCGGGCGCTCGCCGAGCGTCGGTATGGCATGAGAGCCAACGCACACCGGCGCGTCGTCGTCATGCTGCTCGCCCTCGGACTCGTCACTGCTGCGTGCGGCGCCGGCGACGACACGTCGGGTGCACCCTCCCCGGGCGCGGCTACGACGACCTCGTCCGCCGCCTCGACGACCACGACGACGTTCCCGGTCGACATCACGCCTGCTCCCGAGAAGCCCACACCGACGACGACCACGACCGCGCCGCCCGCATCCGCCGGGAGCCTGCCGCCCGGCGTCGACCCCCGAGACAACGCCCGGGTCCAGGTGGCGATCGCCGATCTCGCTGCGATGCTCGGGGTGGACGAGAGCACCATCGAGGTGGTGGCGTGGGAGGAAGTGGTGTGGAGCGACGGAGCGATCGGGTGTCCCCAGCCGGGGATGTCCTACACCCAGGCCCTCGTCGACGGCACACGGATCGTCCTCGACCACGACGGCACCCGCTACGACTACCACTCAGGCGGGAGCCGCGACCCCTTCTACTGCGCCAACCCGGAGTGAGCGGCCCGCCCGGGTCAGGGGTTGCGAACCGCCAGCGGGCCCGGTGCCGCCATCTGTGACGTGTCGACGCTCACCGCCGTGACCGCCATCGTCCCCTGGTCGTCCGCGTGGGTCACCGCACCCAGCAGCTCCACGCCCGGTGCCGCTCCACTCCAGGCGATGGACACCACGCCGCGCCCGTTCTCGACGGCTTGGGCGGGGCTTCGCACGAGGTCGAGGCCGGCCGCGACCGAACCGTCGAGCACCCACTCCGACAGCGAGTAGTCCGCGGTCGCTCCTGCAACGTCCGATCCGTGGACGATCACCGTATAGCTGCCTGCCGCCGGCAGCACGAGATCGACCCGCTCCTGCGCACGCGGACCGGTGCTCTGTCCTGCCAGGCTGCCGTCCTCGGCGAACACGTACAGATCGAGATCGTCGAGGCCGCCGGCCAGGGCGACTCGGACGAGCACCCCGTGGTCCCCCACGACGAGGCGAGACGTCGCTGCACCGTTGCCGGTGTCCCATGCGGTGCGCACGTCTCCGGTCGGGTCGGCGGCGACGGAACCGGTGGTGACGGTGGGCGCCACCAGGCCATGGGCGGTCGCCGCGTAGTCGCCGCCGTAGCCGAAGGCAACCTCGAATGCCGCGCTTCCGCTCGTTCCGGCGCTGCCGATCTCGGCCGGTGCGGCGAGCGCCGCGGCGTGGGCGACGATCGGGCTGGCGATCCGGTAGTCGTCCGAGACCCACGTGAGNNAACTGCGCCGACTCGCCGGGAGCGAGGGTGAGGCGGGCGGGGTCGACCTCGACGAAGAAGCCCGGAGGTGCGTCGATCCGCGCCTCGAACACCCTCGTTCGATCGGCGACGCTCGTGACCGTCCGGGTCACGGTCGTGGTTCCGACCACTCCCGCCAAGCCGATCGAGGGCTGGTTCAGGTCGGAGGCGTCGATCGCCGGGACGCGGCATGCGACCGCGGTGGACACGCCCCCGGCGCCGAGCCCGCAGAGGAAACCGACGTCGTCGGCGAGCGCCGTCTCGTACACCAACCCCGGGTTGAAGGGGGTCCCACGGCGGGTGATCGCTCCGCCCGGCTGGATGAGCCCGCTGCCTGCCGACAGGGCGTCGGCGGGTGTGAGGTCGCCATCGGTCCACACGTCACGGCGCGTCGTGGTGATGAGCGCCGACCTGACCGCGGACGCCGACCACGTGGGATGGGCCTGGCGCAACAGCGCATAGACCCCCGCAACGTGCGCCGCGGCTGCCGACGTGCCGCTCCGTGCGGCGAAGCTCGCGGCCCCGTCGGCGGAAGGCGACGTCGCGGCGACGATGCCGACGCCGGGTGCCGTGACGTCGGGCTTCAGGATGTCGGGTGCGACGGGGTTGGGCCCACGGGCGGAGAAGTGGGCGATGACGGACCCCGTCACGTCGGTCGGAATGCCCCGCCCGAGCGTGGCGACCGCGGCGCCTCCCGACTCGGCGATGTAGACGGCGATCCGTGACGCCGCGGTGTCGTCGACCGTGATCAGGGGGAGCACCGTGTCGCCGGCGACAACGGCCCGAGTGTCGCCCAGCCCCGGCACGACCACCGCGGCGCCGCCCCTGTCGGCGACCGCCTTGGTCACGGCGGCAGGCGTGAGCTCGCTCTCGACGCACACGACGATTGCGCCGGCGATCGCCTCGGTGAAGGAACCTGCCGGGTCGCACGTCGGGTTCCCGAGCTCGGTGGCGTCGATCACCGGCAGCTCGGCGGTGCCCGCCGAGGTGCTCGCCCCTTCGATGATCGTCCCGTCTCCGAGGGTGAGCGTGCCGCGGAACTCACGGTCGTCCGACGCCGCCGCCACGGTGGTGACCCACGGGGTCGCACCGGGGCTGTTGATCGAGGCAGCGTCCGGCCCCCCGTTGCCTGCCGGAGCCGACACCAAGATGCCCGACGCGCTGGCGTACATGAAGGCGAGGTCGTCCATGCCGAGACTCGCCGCGCCCGACGTCACCGCATAGCTGATGACGTCCACGCCGTCGGCGACGGCTTCGTCGATCGCGGCGACGAGGTCGCTGAGGGTACAGCCGACGGCACCCGTGTCGTCGGTCCAGCAGGCCTTGTAGGCGGCGATCCGCGCCCTGGGGGCGACACCGGAAACCTCGACGGGCTGTCCCGATGCGCCGATCTCGGCGACGACTCCCTGGGCGCCACCGGCGATCGCTGCCGTGTGTGTTCCGTGGCCGTTCGCATCTCGTGCGGAGAGATAATCGGTCGCGGCGATCACCCGTGCCGGGTCGGCGGTGAAGCCCGCCGAGAATGCCGTGGCGGCGACGATCTTTCCGCCGCAGCCGAAGGCGGCGTCGTCCCGGTTGTGGGTGACGGCCCCCGGAACCGCGCCACCGAAGTCGCAGGCGCTCCCGGTGAAGCCGTCGGGTGAGGACGTGCCGGTACCCGCATCGGCGAAGCTGGGGTGCTCGGGCCAGATACCCGAGTCGATCACTCCGATGACGACGCCATCTCCGGCGTAGCCGGTGGCCCACGGCCCCCTGGGGTCGGTGAGGCCGAGGAAGTCGGGTGTGGAGTCGGTGGCCGGCGTCCGGATCTCGTCACGCACGACGGCTCGCACCCCCGGCTGGGCGGCGAGCGCCGCTGCCTGTGGCGCAGTCAAGGTGGCGGCGAAACCGTCGGCGGCGACGGTGTAGTCGTAGAGCTTGGCGTCGAGCGGGATGCCTGCCGCTCGCATGGCGTCCTCGTGGGTGGTGCGCAAGTGCGAGACGTAACCGGCGACCGCGGGGGAGTCGGGATCGAACGTGTCGCCTGCCTGGATGGCGGTGGCCCCCAGCCCGGGGAGCGAGCCCGTGTAGGCGACCGCCGGATCACCGCTCATCACCACGAGGTAGGCGCCGGGCACCTTGTCGGGGAAGGCCGCGGCCGGCGTCGGGTTGATGGAGGCGAACGCGGGAAGCGATGCAGTCCACAGCATCGCCAGGACGGCCACGACGGTGGCGGTGCGTCTCACCCCTCGAGGACCCCCGGGTGTTCGTTGCCCCAGTGTGGGCGACGATGCGCCCAACCGCAAGGGGTCGACCGGCCCCATTCCGGCCCCGTGGTGTCGGAGCCCCGGACCGGGCCTTTCGCTGCGGGGTCCTCGGGCCTCCAGCAGGGTGCGGAANNCACCCTGCTAGCAGCCGGGGCGGAATACACTTGAAACAATCATGACGAACAACCTCAAGACCGCCGCCCTCCTCGGCTTGCTCGGCGGCCTCTTCATCGCCTTCGGCGCCCTGCTCGGTGGTCGGAGCGGTGCGACCATCGCCTTGATCTTCGCCGCCGTCTTCAACTTCGCGATGTACTTCTTCTCGGATCGGATGGCGCTGGCGGCGGCCCGCGCCAAGCCCATCGAGCCGGGCCAACTCCCCAACGTCGAGATGATCGTCAGCTCACTCGCCAGTCGAGAGGGTATGCCGATGCCGAAGCTGTACGTCATCGACACCCCGCAGCCCAATGCCTTCGCCACCGGCCGCAACCCACGGCACGCTGCCGTTGCCGTCACGACCGGCATCCTCGACCTCATGTCGAACCAGGAGCTCGAAGGCGTCCTCGCCCACGAGCTGTCCCACGTGAAGAACCGCGACATCCTCATCGCCTCGATCGCCGCCACCATCGCCGCCGCACTGTCGTTCCTCACCCGCATGGCCTTCTGGGGCGGTCTGGGCGGTCGCCGGGACGACAACAACCCACTCGGGGCGATCGCCGCCATCATCGGCATCATCGTCGCCCCGCTGGCGGCGATGGTCATCCAGATGGCCATCTCGCGATCCCGTGAGTACCAGGCGGACCGCAGCGGGGCGCAGATCACCGGGTCGCCGCTGGCGCTGGCCTCGGCGCTGCAGAAGCTCGAAGCGGGCACCAGCCGGGTGCCGATGAACGTCAATCCCGCCGTGTCTCAGCTGTTCATCGCAGACCCGCTCAAGGCCTTCGGCACGCGTGACCGTCGCCGGGGCGGCAGCAGCTTCGGCAAGATGTTCAGCACCCATCCGCCGATCCCCGAGCGCGTGAAGCGGCTCGAGGACATGGCGATGGGGATTCGCTGAGCTTCGGGCTCGGCATGCGCCACACCGACGCCGCCGTCGTCGCCCTCGCCGAGCGCCTCGGTGTCGCCCTCGGCGAGATCGAGATCGTGTCTTCCGAAGAGGTGACCTGGCGCGACGGGAGCCTCGGCTGCCCCCAGCCGGGCATGCGCTACCCGCAGGTGCTGGTCAACGGCTACCGGGTCGTGCTGCGCTGTCGAGGCACCGACTACCACTACCACGGTGGTCGAGGCCGCGGCCCCTTCCTCTGCGAGAACCCCGCCGAGTGATCGGGACCGCTGCCTGGCGTACCCTCGCTCCCTCGACGCCTGTCGATCGCGAGGCTCGTGGCCCAGGCGGGGGTCGCTACCGAATCGCTCGACTCGTTGACCCATAGCCGAAGGCCCACCCGCGACGAGCGCTGGAGGCTGGACATCTACCTGATACGCGAGTGAGGGGGCGCCCGAACGGCGCCCCCTCACTGCCTAGGTTATGGGTTTCCAGTCAGTCGGTGTTGACGGAGACGACCGTCAGCCCGAACAGATCGGACTCCGCGTACGACACGGCGCCAAGGTACTTGGTCCCTGTGTCGAGGCCCGACCAATCGACGGTGATCGGCTCGATGGACCCGAGAAGGGCGCTCGCAGGCGCCGTCACCGAGAGGTCGGTCGCACCGGTGCCGTCGGCGGGTGTCGCCGAGACGGACCAATCGAACAGCGTGTAGTTCGAGTCGGCGCCATCCGTCTGCCATCCGTGCACCACCACGATGTAGTCATCGGCCGCCGGCAGCAGCAAGTCGACTTGCTCTGCGGACGTGCCGGATCCCGATCCGCCCACGAACGCACCTGCGCTCGTGAACACGTAGAGATCGAGGTCGTCATCGCCGTCCGTGTATTCGTCGAACAACGAGATACGCGTGTAGGCCGTGCCGGCCGGGACACTCACCGTGTGGAACGTCACACCGACGCCCGTTGCGAGTGCCGTGTTGATGTCGTTTGCCGGATCGTCCACAACATTGCCTTCTTGGGTCGTCGCGGGGACGAGACCATGCGGCGCCGCTGTGAAGTCGCCGGCGTATCCGAACGTGACGTCGTACGACAGCGAACCATCCGTGCCGGAGCCACTGACCTCTGTCGGGGCAGCCAGCTTGACCGGACGGGCGACGATCTGGCTCGTGACAGAGTGTGGCCCATGGCTCCACGTGAGGGAGCCGAACGCGTACTCGTCTAGTGGTGCGCTGACCTGGGTCAGCGTGACCTGGTACGTCGCCGTCTTGTTGCGCGGGATCGTGAGCGTCGACGGGGTCACCGTGACGTCGATTCCTTGTGGCGCATCCACCGACACGGTGTACGTGGCGGTCGAGTCGCCCACGTTCGTAACGGTACGCGTGACCGTCTGGAACGCAGCCAACTCACCGACAGTGATGTTCGGCTGGTTCAGGTCGCTGCGATCGAAGTCCTCGAATATGAAGCCCACGTACTCGGCGAATGAAGCGTCGTACACGAGCCCCGGGTCGATCGCGGAGTTCGGATCGACATGACCCGAGCCCACGTCGAACGGCGTCGCACCTGCGACCGCGTTGGCCGTCGTCATGAGCGCCGACTTGATCATCGCGGGCGACCACCGGCGGTGCCCGGACTTGACCACCGCAGCGAGGCCGGCGATGTGCGGGCTCGACATCGACGTGCCGGAGTACGCATCCCAGTTACGGTCGTAGTTTCCGGGAGGCGCCACGGCTGCGATGACGTCCACACCCGGCGCAAGGATGTCCGGCTTCAGGATGTCGGATGACGCCTGCAGCGGACCTTGTGAGGAGAACGCAGCGCGTTGCGGCGCGGTCGTATCGATGACCGAGACGCCCGGACTCAGTTGCCCGGTGGGATCGGCGGCGGCGCCGATGTACGCCAGGATGGCGTCGCGAGCCACTTCGTCGACGTGAATCGACGGCACGAAGTGGAGATCGGCGTTGATCGAGTTGGGACTCGTGTTCGCCAGAATCATCCCGAGGCCGCCAGCCTCCTGAACGGCGAGGCTCTTCTCGATTCGGGCGATGACACCCCGGTCGCACACCACCATGCTGCCCGTGACGAGTGCCGGGTCGAGCGAGCCGGGAACGCACAACCTGACGTCCTCGGAGTCGGCTCCTGCTAGGCCGACGTCGGCGCTGTACACCAGCGGCAACACGTCGGTGCCCGTGGTCTGGAACGAGGCACTCGTGAAGGTAGAGCCATCACCGAGCGTCAGCGTTGCCTCGGAGTAGCGATCGTGCGTGCCTGCCGCAACCGTGGTGATCCACGGGCTCGGGTGGGCGACCGTGCCGGCTCCCGGTGTGTTGCCCGCCGAGGCCGCCACGAATACACCGGCGTCGGCAGCGAACAAGAACGCCACCTCGACCGGGTCGAGGAAGTTGGTGCGCGTACCCGAGATCGAGAAGTTGATCACGTCCACGCC
>DKBA01000066.1 GCA_002450985.1 Acidimicrobiia bacterium UBA6912 | reverse complement strand
CCGCGTTGGCCTCGGGGTACCGCCACATCGACACGGCGTCGCTGTACGCCAACGAGGCGAGCGTCGGCAACGGGATACGGGCGGCGGGCATCGATCCCTCCGAGATCTTCGTCACGACCAAGGTGTGGAACACCGACCAGGGGTATGACTCGACGATGCGGGCCTTCGACCGCAGCCTGGCCGAGCTCGGGATGGACGGCGTCGATCTGTACCTCGTGCACTGGCCGGTGCCGGCACAGGGCACGGCCGCCGAGACGTGGCGGGCGCTCGAGGCGATCCACCGCGAAGGACGGGCACGGGCGATCGGCGTGAGCAACTTCGAGCCGCATCATCTCGACGAGCTGATGACGACGGCCGAGGTTGCTCCGACGGTCAACCAGGTGGAGCTCCACCCCTATCTTCAGCAGAACCACCTCCAGGCCTACTGCCGGGAGCACGGCATCGTGCTCGAGGCGTGGAGTCCGCTGGCNNGGCCCGCACCCCGACCGGTTCTGAGCCGGCGAGCGGACGCAGACCCATTGCCCCCGGAGCTCTCGTGACATAGGGTGCCCGCCATGCCCACCTGCCGCATCGATTCCGATGCGATGCGGGACCTGGCATTCGCACTCGAGGGAACGGCGGCACGGCTGGCCGATGCCGCGCCCGCCGCATCGCTCGCCGCCGCTGCCGGGGACGGCGCCGCCGGCGGCGCGGTGGGCCGTGCCCTCGCCGGCGGAATGGGGTGGTGCGAGGCATGGGCACGCAGCTTGCGGGAGCGCGCCGACCTCGTCGAACGCCACACTTCGGTGTTCGCCGCGCCAACGCTGATCCCGGCGGGCACTCTGGACGAGCTGAGCGCCGGTCGTGACTTCGCCGCTCTCGCCGGGGCGGCGGTGCCCTTCGCCACGTGGCGCAGTTCGCAGCCGCATCGCGATCGTCTCGCCGACGAGCTCGCTTCGCTGGTCGCAGCGGGAGCAGATGCCTCGGCCGTCGCCGCCTTCTTCGCCGCGCTGACTCCGGACGAGGTGGGGCACATCGCCCTCACTCGCCCCGAGGTCGTCGGTCCGCTCGGCGGCGCCCCGCTCGAGGCGCGCTTCATCGCCAACCGGCTGCTGCTGATGTCGTTCCGGCGCGAGCTGGTGGCACGCCGCGACCAGGTGGGAGGTGAACCGGCATCGATGGGGGCGGCGGCGATGCATGCCGGGGAGATGGCGGCGCTGCGCCGCGACCTCGCCATCGTCACCTCCCTGCTGCGCGACGGTCGCCGCATCCTGCTGTTCGAACCGAGCGGTCCGATGCGCATCGCCGAGTGGGTCGGCCCCCTCGATGCGGGCAATGTGGCGGTGCTCGTACCCGGTGCCGGCTCCAATGCGGCCGGGTTCGACGAGCTCGCCGCCACCGCAGAGACGATGGTGCGGCTCGACGGCACGGACAGCCTGGCGGTGGTGGCCGCCCTGGTGTACGCGGCGCCGCAGTCGATCGGCGCTGCGGCGTTCGGGGGCTTCGCAGATCGCGGTGGCCCCCGGCTCGCGTCGTTCGCCGCGGGGCTGCCGCGCCCCGCGGGTCGCCACGTCACCGTCATCGGTCATTCCTACGGAGCCGTCGTGGTCGGCGAGGCGTTGCGCCACGGCCTCGCCGACGTGCTCGGCCCTGACGGGGATGTGATCGCCCTTGCCGCCCCCGGGTTGCGCACCGACACGGCGGCGGACCTCGGTCTGGCCCCAGGTCGCGTGTGGGGAGCGCTCGTCCCCGGCGACGAGATCCAGCTCGCGGTGCACCCTCGGCTCCTCGGCTGCCTGCTCGAGGGCGCCGCGACTCCGGTCTCCCTCTGGTCGTGCGACCCGAGCGAGTGGCTGCTCCACGGCCGCAACCCGGTGCACCCCTCGTTCGGGGCGCAGGTGTTCGACGCCGCCGCCGGTGGTGCCCGGGAAGGGCTCGCCCACGACGACTACTTGAGGACATGGTGGGATGGCGGGCGCGAGGTGCCCACCGCCGCCCTCGCCAACGTGCTGCGCATCGCAACGGGCCGCTACGACGAGGTGACCCGGCCGGGGCGCCGGCCGCTGAGAGCACGAAGCGCTCTCAGCGATTCCTTAGAGTGATCTCAGGCACTTCCGAGAGCGGGGCGAGATGCTGGCCACGACATGGACATCGACCTCATGACGCAGACGGGCACCGCCCGCGTCCTCGTGGTGGAGGACGATCGCAGCGTGCGCGAGGCCGTCGAGCGGGCGCTGCGTTTCGAGGGTTTCGAGGTGCTGACCGCCCGCGACGGCGCCGAGGCCCTCGCCGCCGTGATGAACGAGCGCCCCGATGTCATCGTGCTCGACGTGATGATGCCGTTCGTCGACGGTCTGGAGGCGACCCGTCGCATCCGCGCCCGCGGCGACCGTACCCCAATCCTCATGTTGACGGCGCGGGAGACGGTGTCCGACCGGGTGGCGGGGCTCGACGCCGGGGCCGACGANNGAGGAGCTGCTCGCCCGCCTGCGTGCCCTCCTGCGCCGGGCGAGCGGCGGCGCCACCGACGTCTTCACCGTTGGCGACCTGGTCCTCAACTCGGCGACGCGCGAGGCGCGCCGGGGCGATCGGGTGATCGAGCTCACCAAGACGGAGTTCGACCTGCTCGAGCTGCTGCTGCAGAACGCAGGCGTGGTGCTGAATCGCTCGGTGATCTACGACCGCATCTGGGGCTACGACTTCGAGACCTCCTCCAATTCCCTCGACGTCTACATCGGCTACCTGCGCCGCAAGACCGAGGTGGGCGACCTCCCGCGACTGATCCACACGGTGCGCGGTGTCGGGTACGTGGCGCGAGAGTCATGAGGCCGGCCGATGCCCGGCGTGGCGTCGTGCGAAGGTGTGACGTGACATGAGCCTGAGGACACGAATGGCCCTCATCTCGGCCGCGGCAGTGGCCGTGGTCGTGGTGGTGGCCGTGGTGCTCGGGCAAGTGGTGGCGCGGCGCGAGCTCATGCGGGAGATCGACGAGAGTCTCTCCGATCGTGTTGCCGCCATCGGGCGCTTTCCCGACAACGACCGGATCGGAGACCTCATCAGCCGCGACCCCGGGCGCAATCGGCGATTCGGCCCAGAGTCGATCTTCGGGCGAGCCGACACGGGGTTCGACGCACTCTTCTTCCAGTATGTCGACGAGGCCGGGCGCACCATCGCACCGGACCAGCCCCTCGTCCTACCCATCGCCGATCTCGACACGGCGGTGGCCCGGGGGACCCACCCCGCAGTGTTGCGCACCGTCAGCGTCGAGGACGAACGGCTTCGCATGATCACCGCCCCGGTGCCGGGCGGGGCGATCCAGGTGGCTCGTTCGCTCCAGGAAGTCGACGACACGCTGGCCGGGGTCACCGGCACACTCACGATCGCAGGGGGCCTCGGCGTCCTCCTGGCCGGTCTGCTCGGTCTCGTCGTCGCCAGGAGTGCGCTGCGTCCCGTCGACCGCCTCACCGAGACGGTGGAGCACGTGGCCGAGACGAAGGAGCTCGCCGCCCGGATCGACGTGGTGCGCGACGACGAAGTCGGGAGGCTGGCGCGCAGCTTCAACGCGATGCTCGAGGCCCTGGAGCAGTCACGGGTGCAGCAGCAACGACTCGTGCGCGATGCCGGCCACGAGCTGCGCACGCCGCTCACGGCGCTCCGCACCAACATCGAGCTGCTGGCCCGGGCGGACAGCCTGCCCGCCGACCAGCGTCGCGAGCTGCTCGATGCGGCTACGTTCGAGCTGCGGGAGCTGTCCGATCTCACCGCAGAGCTCGTCGATCTCGCCGCCGATCCCGACGCCGTCACCGAGGTCACGGAGACGGTGCGACTCGACGAGCTGGTGGAGAGGGTCGTGGATCGATTCCGCCGTCGCACCGGACGCGTCATCGACCTCACGAGTGAGCCGGCAACGGTCTCCGCCCGGTCCTCTTGGCTGGAGCGGGCGGTCGGCAACCTGATCGACAACGCCCACAAATGGAGCCCCGACGGGGCGTCCATCGCCGTCACGGTCGCCGGGGGAAGGGTGACCGTGTCCGACCGCGGCCCGGGCGTCGATGCGGCCGACAAGGAGCGCGTGTTCGACCGGTTCTACCGGGCACCCGGTGCACGCACCACGACCGGCTCGGGGCTCGGCTTGGCGATCGTGAAGAAGGTGGTCGAGGAGCACGGCGGCTCGGTGTTCGTCGCCGATCGTGCCGGCGGCGGGGCAGAGGTCGGCTTCGAGCTACCGATCGCCGGTGCGTGAGCGGCGGCCCCGCGATCTCATCCGATTCTCAGAATCGGCTCAGATCCATCTCATCGCCGGGGACGACGATGTTGTGGCTGAAGTGGCCGAAGCTCGCGAAAGGAACCGCTCATGCGCAAGATGTTGGGGGTGCTGCTTGTGGTGGCGTTGCTCGCCGCCGGGGGCGTGGCATACGCGCTGCTCTCGTCGTCGTCGGCAACGGCGCAGGACGAGAACGCAACGACGGCGCAGGACGAGTCGGGGACGACGGACACCACGGTCGTCGACGATCCCGAGAGCGACGACACCACCACCGATGACGGCGTCGCTCGCCAGGGCCGGCGCGACATCCTCGGTGAGGTGCTCGAGGGACTGGTCGCCGACAACGTGATCACCCAGGAGCAGGCCGATCAGATCCGCGACGCCATCGCTGCCAAGCGCGAGGAGCTCCGTGCCGAGTTCGGTTCGAGCGGCGAACGAGGATTCGGTGATCGCCACGGCTTCCGGGGCTTCGGGCCCGGGTTCGAGGACTTCCTCGCCGACGGTGTGATCGATGCAGACGAGCTGGCGCAGCTGCCGGAAGGCAACCCGCTCACCGACCCGGATGGTCCCGCGGCGCCCTACCTCGAGGACGGTCAGATCACCCAGGAGGAACTCGACCAGCTCATGGCCGATCTCCAGGCAGAAGGCTTCCGCTTCCGCCACGGCTTCGGCACCGACAGCGACCAGGACGCGACGGAGTCGAGCTTCAGCTTCTGAACCACACCACGCAGGACTCCTCCCATCCTGCCGACCAGATCGAGCCCGCCACACTCCCGGCGGGCTCGATCGCGTTGGTGCTCCCGGGCCCCTCGAGCAGGTTCCTCCCCCTGGGACGGAGAGGAGAGCCGGCCNNTATTCACACCACGGCCTCCGTACCCACCGTGGATTGAGGTGAGAGGGAGGGGAGTGCAGAGGGGGGCGAAAGCACAGGGAGGGGCAAGGCCGCTTCAGATCGTGCTCAAACGGTGCATCGCCGGCTGCAAGGCCGGGTAGAGGCTGCGGTAGAGGTCGTGGAGCTCGGGGTAGACGGCGGCGTGCTCGGGTTCGGTGGCGTCGACCACATGGACCCACGCCGCCGCGGCCGCCTCGACCGTGTCGTGCCACCCGGCGCCGACGGCGGCGAGCACGGCGGCGCCGTAGGCGGCGCCCTCCGTCGTGGTCACGGTCGCCACCTCGGCGTTCAGCACGTCGGCGACGATCTGCCGCCACACCTCGCTGCGGGCGCCACCGCCGCTGATCCGGATCTGGCGGGGCCGGGTGACGCCGGCGTCGACCATCACGTCGAGGGCGTCGCGCAGGCTGAAGGCGACGCCCTCCATGACGGCCCGCACCAGGTGGCCGAGCTCGTGTCTCGTGGTGAGGCCGACGAAGGCGCCGCGGGCCAGGGGATCGGGGTAGGGCGTGCGCTCCCCGGAGAGGTAGGGGAGGAAGAGCAGGCCGGCGGCGCCCGGCGGCGTGGCTGCGGCGAGCGCCGACAGCTCGTCGTACGATCTGTCGGGAGCGACGGCATCGTGGAGCCACGCCAGCGACCCGGCGGCGGCGAGGGTCACGCCCATCATGTGCCAGCGTCCCGGCACGGCGTGGGGGAAGGCATGCACCCGGCCGAGCGGGTCGATCGCCGGCCCGTCGGTGGTGGCGAAGACGACCCCGGAGGTGCCGAGCGACGCCGTGACGACGCCGGGGGCCACCGCCCCGGTCCCGACCGCGGAGGCGGCCTGGTCGCCGCCCCCGGCGACGACGGGTGTGCCGGCGGCGAGCCCGGTCGCCGCCGCTGCAGTCGCCGACACCGTGCCGGTCACCTCCGGGCCTTCGAAGGTCGGAGGGAGCCACTCTCCCGGGATGTCGAGGGCGGCGAGGATCTCGGGCGACCAGGTGCGGGCGGCGTGGTCGAAGAGGATCGTCCCCCCACCACCGGCACGGTCGCAGGCGTACTCCCCGGTGAGGCGGAGCCGCACGAAGTCCTTGGGNNCCGACACGGTTGCGGATCTCGTCGCACTCGGCGCCGGTGCGCTGGTCGTTCCACAAGATGGCTGGGCGCAGCGGCGTTCCTGTGTCGTCGAGGGCGACCAGGCCGTGCATCTGCCCGGTGAGCCCGACTGCGGCAACCTCGCTCCCTGCCACGCCCGTCTGGCCGAACACCTCGCGGATGGCCTCCTGGGTTGCCGTCCACCAGAGGTCGGGCTGCTGCTCGCTCCACAACGGGTGCGGCGAATCGGCCCCGTAGGTCGATGCCGCAACGCCGGCGACCTCGCCCCGCTCGTCGACGAGCACGGCTTTGGTGGCCGTCGTGGACGTGTCGATGCCCAGCACGTGGCTCATGCGCTCGTCTCCTCGATCATCGCCGCCACCTCGGCAGGCGTGGCCCCGGGCTCGACCGCCACCAGCTCCCAGCTCTCCCGGTGCTGCACTCCCTCGCCGGGAGGGAGTTCCCACACCGGGCTCAGGGTCTCCAGCTCGAGGAACACGTCGTTGCAGTAGCACTCGGCGCTCGCCCCGAGATCCGGGTAGCGGGCGTCCACGAAATGCTGCGACCGCTTCACGAAGGCAGTCGAGCCGACGACGTACGCCAGCCACCCTCTGCGGAGCTCGACCCCGAGCTTGACCGGCGTCGTCCGCCGCGCCGTCACGGTGATGAGATCGGTGCCGAGACCGAGCAGCGGATCCCCGAAGTCTGTGTATGGCCAGCCGACGAGCAACCGGCTGGCCTGCAGCCCGTGGGGGTCGGCCGGGGCGTTGGGCAGGGGCACGATGCCGGTCCCGCCGGGCGTGAACTGGGTGATCGCCCACGCCGCCAGCGCCACCGGCCGGTCACGTTCGTTGATGATCGTGTGGTCGACAACCAGCCGCCTGCCGTCGATGCACACTTCGAGGACCTTGCGCAGCGGCACCCGCACCGGGCCGACCTCGAGCCGGATCGCATCGCCGGTTCTCGTCATCGTCGCCGGGTCGTCGTCGGGCTCGTAGGTCCACTCGGGCACCTCGGGGGCGACCCACAGCCGGTGCCCCCCGTAGAACGAGAAACGGCGGCCATCGTCGAGATCGATCCCGGCGCCGGGAAGCCAGGCCAGCAGGTTCGGGTGGCCCCCGCTGGCGAAGCTCGCGATGCGCGGACCCGCACCGGACACGAGGACGGCCCGCACCGGCCCGTCCTCGAGGGCCACGGCGTCGTGGCCCTCGAACCCGGTCTCCTCGATCCTCAACGAGCGCCGAGCAAGAGGTCGACGACGAGCTGGTCGAGCCGCTCGTACGGCTGGGCCCGCCCGCCGAGCGCGACACGGTCGAACTCGTGGCTCTTGAGCTGGGCTGCCTTGTCGGCCGTGTAGCCGCCCCGCCAGAAGGCGTACGTGCCGTCGTCTGCGGTGATCTGGGAAAGCAGCTCCTTGATCTCCTGGTCGTTGCGGAACTGCTCGGCCTTCTCCTCGAGCATCAGGTAGGTGCGCATGCAGCCGCGGGCGAACGCCTTCACGTCCTCGTAGTCGGCCGTGCGGTAGGCGTGGGCGTCGAAGTGGCGGGGCCGGTCGTAGCCGACGTCCTCGAGGAACTTCACCAGCCAGAACGCCTGCTTCAGGCTCACGGACCCGAAGCGGAGGTCCTGGTCGTACCGACCCGGCCATTGGTCGTTGAGGTCGATGTGGAAGAGCTTCCCCATCTCCCATGCCTGGGCCACCTGGTGCATGAAGTTGAGCCCTGCCATGTGCTCGTGGGCGACCTCGGGATTGACCCCGACGATGTCGCCGTGCTCGAGCGTCGAGATGAACGCGAGCATGTTGCCGGTGGTCGCCAGGTAGATGTCGGCGCGGGGTTCGTTGGGTTTCGATTCGAGCGCGAACTCGAGGTCGTAGCCCTGATCCTTCACGTAGGCGCCGAGGAAGTCGAGTCCCTCCCGGAACCAGCGCAGCGCCTCGACGACGTCCTTGCTCGCATCCGACTCGACGCCCTCACGTCCGCCCCAGAACACGTAGGTCGTCGCACCCAGCTCGACGCCGAGGTCGATGGCCCGCATGGTCTTTTGAATCGCGTAGGCGCGAATCGCCGGATCGTTGGCGGTGAAGGCCCCGTCACGGAACGCAGGGTCCGTGAAGAGATTGGTGGTCGCCATCGGGACGACGATGCCGGTCTCGTCGAGTGCGTTCTTGAAGTCGGCGACGATCTTCTCCCGCTCCGCCCAGGTGGCGTCGATGGGGACGAGGTCGTTGTCGTGGAAGTTGACGCCCCAGGCGCCGACCTCGGCGAGGAGGTGGACGAGCTCGACGGGGGTCTTGGCGCCGCGCACCGGTTCCCCGAACGGGTCGCGGCCCATGTTGCCCACGGTCCACAGACCGAAGCTGAACTTGTGCTCGGGACGGGGCTCGTACATGCGTGTCCTCCTGTTGCCGCCGTGACGGGGGCGCGTGATGTCACCGGATGATGCATCCAACGCTACGCCTTTGCCAGGGCCGAGGGAAACGCCCGTCGGCCCGTGCTGCGGGGCCCAACGGCGGTTTGCCACGAGAAGCGTGGTTCTCGAAGATGCGTCCCNNGGCGAGAGCATCTGGGACCGCTTCTCGCACACCCCCGGGAAGGTGGCGGGCGGGGATACCGGGGACGTGGCGTGCGACCACTACCACCGGTGGCGAGAGGACATCGCACTGATGCGATCGCTCGACCTCGGCGCCTACCGATTCTCCATCGCCTGGCCGCGGGTGGTCCCTGACGGTGATGGGGCGGTCAATCCGGCCGGTCTCGGTTTCTACGACCGCCTCGTCGACGAGCTGCTCGCTGCCGGGATCACGCCATACGCGACGCTGTACCACTGGGACCTGCCACAGGAGCTCGAGGACCGGGGCGGCTGGCGTTCCCGGGCGACGATCGACGCCTTCGCCCGGTACGTGGATGTGGTCGTCGATCGGCTCGGCGACCGGGTGCGGAACTGGTGGACGATCAACGAGCCGTGGGTCGTCGCCGTGGTCGGGCACGAGGAGGGCAGGCACGCTCCGGGGATGCGGTCGGCGCACGAGGCGCGCGACGTCGCCCACCACGTGATGGTCGCCCACGCTCGTGCGGTTGAGATGGTCCGGGGCCACGGCGCCGGCCGGGTCGGCATCGTGCTCAACCAGGCGCCGCAGCTGCCTCGCTCGAGCCATCCCGCCGACGTCGAGCTGGCCCGACTGGAGGACGGCAAGCTCATCCGGTGGTTCATGGATCCGCTGGCGGGCCGCGGCTACCCGGACGATGCGGTGCGGGCGCTCGGGTGGGACGGTGCCGTGGTGATGCCGGGCGACATGGAGGCCATCGCCCGGCCCATCGACATGCTCGGCATCAACTACTACACGGTCGAGCGATGCGCTGCGGCCGACGTGGCGGACCACGAGCGCCCCCCGCCGCTCGACGAAGCCGGGGACGAGTGGACCGAGATGGGGTGGGAGGTCTCCCCGCCCGGGATCGCCGATGTGACGGCCAGGGCCCACCGGGAGTACGGCCATCGGTCGATCTACGTCACGGAGAATGGCGCCGCCTACACCGTGCCGCCCGTCGACGGCCGGGTGCCCGACGAGGTCCGGCGCAGCTATCTGGAACGCCACCTCGTCGCGCTCCACGGCGCCATCGCCGCCGGCGTGCCCGTCCACGGGTACTTCGTGTGGTCGCTCCTCGACAATTTCGAGTGGGACAAGGGGTATGCCAAGCGGTTCGGCATCGTGCACGTCGACTACGAGACGCAAGAGCGCATCATCAAGGACAGCGGCCGCTGGTTTGCGTCCGTGGTGGCGAACAACGGCTTCACCCCGACGGATGCGGGGCGTAGCTGAGCCGGGGACCGGTGGGCAGTCCCCGGCTCATGGTGGAAGCCGGCCAGGGATCAGCCCTCGTCCGGTCCGACGCTGATCGGCTCGGGCCCCGACCAGCGCCCCCACGCCCGGCGGGTGTGCCACCATCCCATGCCGTCGAAGCTGGCGTCGCCGTGGCCGCGGCCGTGGAGCGCCACCCGCCCGTCGATCTCCACCGTGTAGTCGCTGCCCCGCACGAAGACCCGGCCCGTGAAACCGTCGAGGGTGAGATCGACACCGCCGTCGGTCTGCGGCTCCCGAGTCTCC
>DKBA01000319.1 GCA_002450985.1 Acidimicrobiia bacterium UBA6912 | reverse complement strand
GCCGACCCGGCGGCCGCCGCCGACCGGGCCCTCGCCACCGTCGAGCTCGAGGATGCTGCCGATCGCGCCGTCGGTGGCTTCAGCAAAGGCATGCGCCAGCGCGCCAAGGTCGCCGCCGCGCTCGTCAGTCATCCCGAGGTGCTCGTCCTCGACGAGCCGCTCAACGGGACCGACCCCATGCAGCGGATGCGGCTCATCGCGCTGTTTCGTCGCATCGGGGACGAGGGGCGCACGGTGATCGTCTCCTCGCACGTGCTGCAAGAGGTCGAGCGGATGACGGACCGCGTGATCGCCATGGTCGACGGGAAGCTCGCCGCCGCCGGTGACATCGCCGCCATTCGCAGCGCCATGGCCGACATTCCCTACCGCGTGCTCGTGGAGGCGAGCGATCCGCGACGCCTCGCCGCCGCCCTCATCGCCTCCGATGCGGTGCGCGGGGTCGAGTTCGACGAGCGCGGGGTGCATGTCGAGACCACCGACCTTCGGACCCTCGGCTCCCACGTACCCACCGTCGCCGCCGAGCTCGGCATCCGGCTCCGTGCCTTCCGCCCGGAAGACGACTCCCTCGAGAGCGTCTTCCGCTATCTGGTGCATCGGCGATGACGGCGGCGCTGCGGGTCGCACGGATGACCACGGTGCAGGTGCTCGGCCTGCGCCGGTTCCTCGGGCTCGCCGCCCTGGCCGTGTTGCCCGGCTTGATCGTCTACCTGAGCACCTCGCGGTCGGCCGCCGCCTCCCGCCTCGAGACCTTCACCGGCGTCACCGTCGGCTTCTTCTTCAGCGTGGTCGTGCCCATCGTCGCCCTCATCTTGTCCACATCGGCCCTCGGTGACGAGCGGCGGGACCAGACCCTCTCGTTCATCGTCCTGCGCCCCATCCCACGGGCCTGGATCGCGGCCGCCAAGATCCTGGCCGCCATCGCAGCCGCGTGCGCGGTGTCCGGCATCGGCGCAGTCGCCCTCGGCACGGCCATGGGGCTCCGTCATGGCGATTGGGGCTACATCCTCCCCCTCGTGGTGGGCGCCTGGATCGCCACCGCGGTGTACGCCTCGCTCTTCACGCCCCTCGGCTACCTCACCGAGCGGGCGACGTTGACCGGGCTCGCCTTCGTGTTCATCTGGGAGAGCGCGGTCGCCGGCGCCATCGGCGCCCTCGCCAGCCTCTCTCCGTGGCGGATCGGGTTCAGCGCCTTCGTCGCGCTGAGCCCCAGCCAGGTGCTCCCGTTCGTACCGGACTTCGCCCTCGGAAACGTCGAGCCCGGCGCCGGTGGTGCGCTCGTGAAGGCGGCCGTCGTGTTCGCCATCGGCACCTGGTTCACGACCTGGATCCTCAACAGTCGCGACCTGGTGTGACGGCAGGCCGGCCCGTCAGCGAGACGGCCGGTCGGAGTTGACGGCTGCCTCGAGCAGTGCCACCAACTCGCGTTGCGCCCGCTCGGTCAACGCTCGAGCCTTCAGCAGGCGCCGAGTGAACGTTGCATGCCGGGCTTCGGCGGCATCGAGACGCGCCTCGTCGTCATCGGAGCCGTTGCGCTCTGCCTTGACCCGAAGCTCCGCCACCTCCGCGTCGATCTTGGCGAATTGCGCCTCGAGACGGCGCAGCCGGTTCTCCATCGCCTCGACTCGCTCCTCCGCCTCGGCGAGCTGGCTGTGCGCCTCGGACTCGGGTCCGGCGACGAGATCGACGGGCGAGGCCGCCACGACGGCGGCCGCCATGGGCAAGCGCTCGAACAGGGCGTACATGTCCTCGTCGAGCGGGTCGAGGATCTGGTCGCGACGAAGTCGCGCCGGCACCATCACCAGCGTGGAGTCGCGGCACACGGCCGAGGCCGCATCCACCGTCGAGGCGATGATCTGGACCTGGGCCGGGATTCTCGCATCCTCCAGCATCTCCTCGAGCTCGGCCATGCGGTGTCCCGCGTCGGCGCTGTCCCCCAGGGTCGCCAGGAGCCGAATACCGGCCCGGCCCCAAGCGTCGGTGCGCGTGACGAGATACGCCATCAGCAGCGCCAGCCGGCTGCTGTCGTCACCCTTCCACCACACGTCGATCCTGCGCTGTTTGCGCGGCACCTCGCCCATGGCGTTCCAGCGCAGCGCATCGCTCGACACCGCGATCACGTTCACCCCGAGGCGCATCACCTCGCGCAGCATCTCGACATAGTCGTGCCGTCGCTCCGGACCCGCCTCCTCGGGCCACCCGAACAGGACGGTGTTGGCCCGCAGCGGGCCGAGCCCGTACGACTGCACGATGATCGGCAACGCCTCCATCGCATCGGGGGCGAGCACCACGAGCGACACGTCGACCCCGAGCGCCTCGGCCTCGGCCTTGAGCGCCCGCTCCTGTTCCTGGCGCTCGCGCCGTTTCACCGCGCCCGCGCCCTGGATGATCTGCACCACCGCCGACAGGCCGCTCGCTCCCTCCATCCACGCGGCGAGCCGCATCAGCCGCTCCCGTCGCGCCGGGTCGGCCGAGAAAGCCAGCACCTGCGGCCGCCAGTTCCTGGCGCTCTCCGCCTCGCCGGCCATCAGCCGGATGCTGTCCTTGGCGCGTTTGAAGTAGTGGGAGTGGCTGGCGTCGGCCCACCGCTCGGCGTGCGTGCGCCGGCTCAGGTAGGTGTAGATGCCGAACAGCACGACAAGGGCGACGATCCCGGCGATGGGGTTGATCGCCACCATCGCGCCGAACGACGCGATCGCCCCGGCCAGGCTCAACCGCTGGTGGAAGAAGCGGAACCGAGGCCGGAACGACGGGCTGCCGGCGTGGGCCTCGTAGTACGTGGCGTAGTTGAGCAGACCGTACGAGATGAGGAAGAACATCGACACCACCGGGGCGACGACGTTCAGGCTGCCGAGCCCGATCGTGGCCAGCGCGATCACGAGCGACAGCAACACGCCCCGACGCGGGTTGCTGGTCGGGCCGTGGCCCTTGGCGAAGAACCCGAGGACCGGGAAGATACGATCGGACGCCAGCGACTGGAGGATGCGGGGGGCCCCGAGGAACGACGCCATCGCAGACGACAGGGTGGCCGCAACCACGCCGGCATCGATCAAGACGGGGACGAACGACACCGACCGCAACGCCGACGGATCGTTGGCGAGCACCACGAGCGAGGTGGTGCCGGCGAGCAGCACGGCAACCGATACGTACACCACCGTCGACAGTCCCACGGCGGCGAAGGTGCCGGTGGGGAGGCTCTTTCCCGGATCGCGCAGGTCCCCCGACATGCTCACGCCCTGCGTGAATCCCGTGACGGCGGGGAAGAACACCGCAAAGACGGCCCAGAAGCCGAGCGCTCCCTGCGGCGGCGGCCAGTCACGACCGAGCGTCGACCCGTCGAAACTCCCCAGTGCCCCGATGTAGAACGACACGAGCGCAGCGACCAGGAACGCCATGACGACGAACTGGAACTTGCTGGCGGCGTCTGCCCCCAGCCAGGCGAGCACGAACAGGGCGAGGACCGCTGCAGCGGCGATCGCCTGGACGGGGCGATTGCCGTCGAAACCGGCCATCGCCGACACCGCCTCGCCGAAACCGATCGCATAGAAAGCGATCGACACCGACTGGGCGAGGAAGAGAACGACGCCGATTGCGCCGCCGAACTCGATGCCGAGGGTGCGTGAGATCAGGTAGTAGTCGCCCCCTCCCTTGACCTCCATGTTGGTGGAGATGGCGGCGAGCGAGATGGACGTGAGCGTGCTCACGACGGTGGCGACCAAGATGATGACGAGGGCGTTGCGCAGCCCGGCGTTCCCCACGACGTAGCCGAGGCGCAGGAACAGGATGATCCCGAGGATGGTGAGGATCGACGGCGTGAAGACTCCGACGAAGGTGCCGAGCGTCCCCCCGTTCCCGTTCTGTTTGGTCACCCAGGCCTCCGGCACACCCGAATCGCCGCCTCACAACCCACGGCCGCGACCCGGCCGCACCCACGAGACACGAGCCTCCTGTCGCACGTTACACACGGTCACCCGTCGGCCGACGGGCCGTCGCGTCAACCATCTGTGCTCCTCGGCTCCCGATGGGGAGCGCCTGGCACGATGGTTCCAGGCCCGCCCACTACCGTTTCGGCGATGACGACGAGGAAGGGCGGGATCTCGAGCCGGATCTCCGGCCGCATCGGCAAGGCCGCCCTCATCGTGTCGGCCGGCGTCCTCTTGTCCCGCATCCTCGGCCAGCTCCGCGAGATCATCTTCGCCGCGCTGCTCGGCGCCAGCGGCGTCACCGACCAGTACGTCGCTGCCTTCCGCATCCCCGACTTCCTCAACTACCTCCTCGCCGGCGGGTTCCTGTCGATCACGTTCATCCCGATCTTCGCCCGCTACCTCGCCGCCGACGACGAGGAGGGAGGGTGGAAGGCGCTCACCGCCATCATCCGGCCCATCGCCATCGGCATCTCGGCGCTCGTCGTCATCGGGTGGCTGCTCACCCCGGCGGTGATCCGCTGGCTGTATCCGGACTTCACCGTCGAGCAGACGCTCAACACCATCCGGCTCACCCGAATCGTGCTGCCGGCACAGCTCTTCTTCGTCGTCGGGGCGCTCTTCAGCGCCGTCCAGTACGCCAAGGGTGTGTTCGTCATCCCGACGCTGGCCCCGATCGTCTACAACCTCGGCATCATCCTCGGCGGCATCGCCGACGCCGCCTTCACCGATGCCGCGGGGCCTGACGGCTTCATCTGGGGTGCGCTCGCCGGTGCCTTCGCCGGCAACTTCGCCCTCCAGTGGTGGGGTGCCCATCGCGTCGGTATGCGCTGGATCGGCGGCACCGAGTGGAACCACCCCGCCCTCGCCGAATACCTCAAGATCGCCCTGCCGCTGATGATCGGCCAGTCCATCGTCGTGCTCGACGAGACGTTCATGAGCGTCTTCGGCAACCGGGTGGGTGAAGCGGCCCAGACCCAGCTCCAGTACGCCCGGCGCACGATGCTGGTCCCGGTCGGCGCCATCGCCCAGGCGGCGAGCGTCGCCGCCTATCCCTATCTCGCGCTGCTGTTCGCCGAGGGACGCCGCAAGGAGATGGGCCGCACGGTGGACCGCGCCCTCAGCTTCGTGATCGTGCTCTCCATGGCGGCCACAGGGTTGCTCGTCGCCCTCAGCCAGCCCGTGATCCAGACGTTGTTCCAGCGCGGCCAGTTCACGGCGGCGGACACCGTCGCAACGGCGCGGGCGCTGTTCTTCTACGCGTTCGCCGTGCCGATATGGGGCGGGCTCCAGATCCTGTCACGGGCGTTCTACGCCACCCGGGACATGTGGACGCCGGTGGTCATCGGCACGGTGGCCACCGTCGTCGCCGTGCCGTTGTTCTTCGGGCTGCAGGGGCAATTCGGGCTGGAGGGCGTCGCCCTTGCCTCGACCGTGGCGCTCGGCGCCTACACCGCGGCGCTTGCCGCCACGTGGTACGGCAGGCGTGGCGTTGGAGGAAACCTCTCGGTCGTCGTGGACACTGCGGCCCGTGCCGTCCCCCTTGCGGTCGCCGCCGGCGGCGCCGCCTATGGCGCCGCCTGGCTCCTCCAGGCTGCGCTCGGCACCGGCTGGCTTGCTGCGTTGCTCGCAGTGATCGTCGGGACCGCCGCATTCGGCCTCGTTGCGCTCGGAATCGGCGCGCTGCTGTTCACCTGGTTCGGAGCTCCCGGCCGCCGTGCGGCGCCTGCGGGACGCTCGTGACGAGGAGAGGCCACCCGGATCGGGTGGCCNNTCGACGGACTTCTTGGCGTCTCCCGCCTGGTGGATCGCCCTCCAGAACAGATCGTCGAGGTTGGAGAACTGCTGGCGATGGTCGGCCGTGAAGAAGTCGGCCCACAGAACCATCAGATGATGTTTGACGTCCTCGGCACGCTGCTCCTTGATGGCGATGGCGCGAGCCCGGAAGACCTCGTCGTCCGAAGCGTGGTACTTCTCGGCGATCCTGAGCACGGACATCGCCTCGATCATCGCCTGGGCCGGGTCGTAGACGCCGCAGTACAGGTCGCAGTGGGCATGGGCCGTGCGGCCGGGCGTGAAGAAACCCACGGTCACCTCCTGATTCGGTGTGTTGCTCCGACCCTACACCCCGTCGCGTCGCTGAACGGCGGGCGGCGTGGGCGAAGCCACCGGCGCGATGCGGGCGGACCCCGGGCCACCGTCCGTAGACTCCGCCCGTGCCGTGCTGGGATCCCTGTTGAAGGCGAAGCGCCCTGGTCTGGTGGCCGCCATGGCCGGTGGTGTCGTGGCGGCAGCCGTGCTCCGCAAGGACCTGCGGAGATACGAGATCGTCGAGCACTCGATGTCGCCCGAGCTCGAGCCCGGTGACTACGTGCTCGCGGTTGCCGCCCGGCGCGAGCTCATGCGAGGGGACGTGGTGATCTTCGTCCACCCGGACCGGCCCGGCTTCGAGCTCGTGAAGCGGGTCGTCGGGATGCCGGGCGAGACCGTGGCCGTCGCCAATGGGCAGGTCCACATCGACGGGGCGGTGCTCCCCGAGCCGTGGGCGGTGGGCCCCACCCGGGGAGATGGGACGTGGCGGCTCGGCGCCGAGGTGTTCGTCCTGGGTGACCAGAGGTCGCGCTCGGCCGGGGACAG
Source organism: Acidimicrobiia bacterium UBA6912 (assembly GCA_002450985.1). Lineage (GTDB taxonomy): Bacteria > Actinomycetota > Acidimicrobiia > Spongiisociales > UBA5794 > UBA6912. The sequence goes on along the minus strand of DKBA01000319.1, from coordinate 4,089 downwards.
CAGGCAGATCGGCCCGGTGCCGCGCAGTGCGATCGCCTGGCGGGCCGCCGCCCGGTACTGGCCGGCCCATCGCATCGGCGCCATGTAGGCGCGGGTTCTGTCGCGAACCGGCGCGAACTGCTTTGCGCCGCCGTGTGGGCTACCGACGGGCGATCAGGAGGATGTCGATCGCCTCACCGGACATGCCGGCGCGGTCGACGGGCCGCAGCACACGGTCGAGCCGCTCGATGGTGAGCGCGACGAAATCCTTGCGGAGCTCGTCCTCGGTATAGAGGTACTCGGGCGACTGAGGCCCGCCCACGCCGTGCTCGAGGTTGTCGAGATGGTGGGCGATCAGGAACAGCGTCCCGCCCGGGGCGAGGGCCCGCACCGCCTTGCCGTGCACCAGGCTCCGCTTCTCGGGGACGAGCTGGAGGTACGAGAGCAGCACGAGATCGAAGCCGGCCGGCTCCGGCTCCCAGGTGGTCAGGTCGGCCGCAACGAAGTCGACGGTGACCCCGGACTCCTCGGCGAGGCGCGTGGCCTGCTCCGTGGCGACCGGGGACAGATCGACGGCGGTGACATCGTGACCCTGGGCGGCCAGCCACACGGCATTGCGGCCTTGCCCGCTCCCGAGATCGAGCACGCGCCGCGGGGCGAGACCCGACAGCTCCTGCGAGACGAAACGGTTTGGCTCGATACCGAACACGTAGCCCTGGGTCGAGTAGCGCTCGTCCCACATGGCACGCCGGTCGTCTGACGTAGGCGGGGTCCAGGTCATGCCCCCATCGTAGGAGGGGTGGCGGCGCCACGATCACCGGGGTGGGACCTCGAGGTGCTTGGTCGCCTCCCGGTAGGTGAGTCCCGACCACATCTCGCGGTTGTCGAGGACGAAGCGGCGCACCGCATCCGGGTCGGTCTTGGCGTACTCGCGCAGCGCCCAGCCGATCGCCTTGCGGATGAAGAACTCCCGCTCGTGCGCCCTGGCCAGGCAATAGCGGAACAGGCGGGCCTCGTCGGTGGCTCCCTTGTGGCGGAGCTGGGCGATGATGGCCGTGCGACGTAGCCACATGTCGGGATCGTCGATCCACTCGTCGAGGATCGGCCCCATCTCGGCGGGCTGGTCGCGGGCCACCTTGCCGACGAGATCGGCGGCGACACCGTCCACGAGGTCCCACCAGGCCCCTTCCGTCACCATGGTGCGATAGACGGGCACGCTGGCGAGGACGATGTGGACGGGGTACGACCCGGCGACGTCGATGGCGAGGTATTTCTCCTCGCGATGTGGGCGCCGCCACAGTGCCGTCACCGCTCGCTCGTAGTCGCGGTGCGACGTCACCCGGAAGCGGCGCATCACCTCGCGCAGGATGCGTCTGCGCTCCGGTGTCTTCACCCCGTAGAACGGCATGTCGGTCTTCATGTACGCCGCCATCGCCGCGGCCGATTCCGGGTCGGCGCGGGCAGACAGCTCCGCCGCAACGAAGGCCACCAGCTCATCCACGTGCGGACCCTACTCCGGGATGGGGCCCGCCCCGCGCCCGCTGCCCCCGAACAGGCTGCACGAATCCAGAGCGGGCCTACACTCACGCGCCTCGTGAGATCCATCCGACTCCTCATCGCGCTCGTCGCCTTCGCCCTCATCGCCGCCGCCTGTGGCGGCGACGAGGCCGAGGACACGACGACGAGCGCCGCCGTCACCACCCTGCCGCCGGTCACCCAGGCCACCACCAGCTCGACGACCACGACGACAACCACCACGACGCTCCCGACTGGCCCCCCTTCCCTCCTCAACGGGATGCCGACGCCCGTCGGCGCCGACACGGACCGGCGGGTGATCGCCGTCAAGGTCGACAATCACCCCGANNCGGCCGCTGGAGGCGACATTCCAGATCTCCGGCGCCCAGGGTTGGGTGCAGTCGCTGATCCGGGCCCGCGGCGTGGACTTCCTCGGAGAGACGCGCCCCAACACGTTCCGCATCCCGCGCGGCAACCGCGCCTACGAACGCACGCTCTACGGCGACACCGAGGGAATGCGGGAAGTCGCCGACGATCGCGGCTATCCGGACGATCCGCCCCCTGGCCCGTGGTTCACCTTCGGCGACCCCGGCACGGCGGACGCTGCCGCCGAGGAGGTGACGCTGTCGTGGTCGCGCGACTGGTCGGCGGTCCGCTGGGTGTGGGACGGCGAGCAGTACACCCGCTTCAACGCCGACACGCCCCACGAGTGGGTGGACGCCGACGGCGAGGGCGAGCAGATCTCCGCCGACACGCTGCTCGTGCTGATGTCGCGCAAGTACACCGCCTCCCCCGGGTCGGGCCAGAGCGGCTCCTCGGTGCCCTCGCTCGAGACCACGGGAACCGGTGACGCCTACCTGTTCTTCGACGGTTCGGTGATCGAGGGGACCTGGGAGCGCGAGGCGATCGAGGACTTCTTCACGCTCACGAAGGCCGACGGCTCCGAGATGGTGGTCCCACCGGGACGGCTGTGGGTGTCCGTGTTCCCCGACGACCGCCCCGTCACCTGGCAATGAGCGGGGACGGCGCCGCCGGACCCGCTGCGTCCATCGCATCTCAGGTTCGTTCCGGCACCCGCACGGCCGTCGCCGTCGTCTCCGAGCACCTCGACCGCATCGCCGCCGCCCAGCCGAGCCTCAACGCGTTCACGCTGGTGACCGCCGAGGCGGCCCTGGCCGCCGCCGAGCGCATCGATGCGGCGATGGCGCGCGGCGAGGACCCCGGACCGCTCGCCGGAGTCCCGATCGCCGTGAAGGACATCATCGACCAGGCGGGGATCGCCACGACATGCGGGGCCAGTTTTCCGGCGGCGCCTGCGGAGGCGACGGCCCCGGCGGTGACGCGGCTCGAGCGGGCCGGCGCCGTGGTGGTCGGGCGGGCCAACCTCCACGAGTTCGCCTTCGGTTTCTCCTCCGAGAACCACTGGTTCGGGCCGGTCCGCAACCCGTGGGACACCGCCACCTCGGCGGGCGGCTCGTCCGGCGGGTCTGCCGCCGCCGTCGCCGCCGGGCTGGTGCCGGCGGCGCTCGGCACCGACACCGGCGGCTCGATCCGGGTCCCTGCGGCGCTCTGCGGCATCGTCGGGCTGAAGGTCACTCACGGGCGGATCCCGCTCACGGGGGTGTTCCCCCTCGCCGCCTCGCTCGACACCGTCGGGCCGCTGGCGTCGACGGTGAGCGACGCCGCACTGCTCTATCACGTCATGGCGGGCCATGACGCCGCAGATCCATGGTCGTCGCACCGCCCGGTCACAGCCCCCGGCACACCGCCCGCCCCGGGCGGGTTGCGGTTCGTCGTCCCCCACCCGTGGGTCGACCGGGCGGTGACGCCGGAGGTGGAGGCCGGCTGGGAGTGGTTTCGCGCGGCGCTCGAGACGCTGGGGGCCACGGTCGTTGACCGCGAGATCCCCGAGATCGAATTCCCCGGCTTGGTGTCCGAGGCGATGTATCCCGAGGTGGCAGCCGTGCACCGTCGCCGCTTCGCCGAGCATCCGGGGGACTACGGGCCCGAGGTCGGGCGCCGCGTCGAGCTGGCCGTCGCCGCCGCGATGGATCCGTACCTCGACGGCCTGGCCTGGCGGCGTCGCATGCGCGAAGCCGCCCGAGCCGCCCTCGTCGGGCACGACGCGTTGCTGACGCCTTCCGTCGCCGCCTCGCGCAAGGTCATCGGCGTCGACACGATCGACATCGGTGGCGAGCAGGTGTCCTATCGCGGCCCACTCAGCTGCTTCTCTGCGCTCGTGAACCACATGGGTCTCCCCGCCCTCGCGCTCCCCCTCGCCGCCGACGGCGCTCCTCCCCCGAGTGTGCAGCTCATCGGCGATGCCTGGGCCGAGCATCGCCTCCTCGANNGGCGCCGGCCTGAGCACCGGGCCTCGCGATTGCCGTCGGAATGCAGGCTGCACAGGCATAGACTGAAGGACTGGGCCGCCCCAAGGTGTATGCCGGACGACCCCGGATGTGGTGGCACACCCCCGAGGAGATGATTTCAGTGCCAGACGAAACCCTCACCATCCCGGAAGACCGGGAGGTTCTCGATCGCGCCGTGATTCGGTTCGCCGGTGACTCGGGCGACGGCATGCAGCTCGCCGGCACC
>DKBA01000050.1 GCA_002450985.1 Acidimicrobiia bacterium UBA6912 | reverse complement strand
TGCGGATCGAGGGCATTGCGCAGCTTCCACACGTGAAATTGGAGTGAGCGCGCCCCACTGGCCGGCGGAGCATCACCCCACACCATGTCGAGAAGGCGATCCGCCGATACGACCTGACCGGCGTTGAGGATCAGGGCGGCGAGAAGGGCGCGCTGCCGGGCCGAACGGATCTCTACCGGCCCCTCGTCCGTGTGCACCTGCAGCGGGCCGAGGATCGCGAAATCCACGACGCAACCCCTCTCGCATGCATCGTGCATCCCATGCCCGGACGCCTCCAATGGGCCCAATGTCCCTCCATCTGGCAGAGTTCCGGGACTCCGTGCCCCGAGTCGGGCGCAGCAACGGGGCAGCTTGCGTATCGTGACGGAGAGTCCTCATGGGCTCGGCACGGCATCGAGCTCGCGGAGAAGGCAGCAGCGATGCGGATCAGCTTCCGGCGTTCGGGCGGCATCACCGGCATGAGCCGGGCATTCGACGTCTCCACCGATGACCTGTCGCCGCAGGCGGCGGCAGAGCTGCGGCGGCTGGTCGAGGAATCNNTTCGCCTACACGATCACGGTGGAGTCCGGGGATCGCCGGACCACCCTGACCACGTCGGACGCCGCCGCCCCGGATGCGTTGCGTCCGCTGCTCACCTGGCTGAACCGTGAGGCTCGTGCGAGCCGGTACCGATCCGAGGAGGAGTGAGTGACATGACCATCCCGGTGCTCGGCATCATCCCGCCGTACGTGTTCGAGGCGATCGAGCGCAACGGCACGCCGCAACAGCGAACCGCCGCCCGGCGAAACCTGGAGGGGGCTGCAGAGATGCGGCGGGACCGCGCCGCCGCACCGGGCGAAGCGGCGCCGGAAGCGCAGGCGCTCGGCAAGGAGCGGATCGTCTACACCGCCAACAACGGCAGCACGCTGCCCGGCACGCCGGTGCGCGGCGAGGGCGGCCTCGCGACGGGTGACGCCGCAGTCGACGAGGCCTACGACGGCTCCGGCGCCACCTACGACCTCTACAAGGACGTCTTCGGCCGCGAATCGATCGACGGCGCCAACATGCGCCTCGACTCGACCGTCCACTACCAGGTCGGATACGACAACGCCTTCTGGAACGGCGAGCAGATGGTGTACGGCGACGGGGACGAGGACCTGCCGGTCGAGCAGCGTCTCTTCAACCGCTTCACCGCGTCGCTCGATGTCATCGGCCACGAGCTGACCCACGGGGTCACCCAGTTCACCGCCGGTCTCGTCTACCTCAACCAGCCCGGGGCCCTCAACGAGCACTTCTCAGACGTGTTCGGCTCGCTCGTGCTCCAGCGCAGCCTGGGCCAGACCGCGGCGGAGGCCTCGTGGATCATCGGCTCCGGGCTGTTCACCGAGAACGTCAACGGTGTCGGCATCCGCTCGATGAAGGCTCCGGGCACGGCCTACGACGACCCCCTGCTCGGGAAGGACCCCCAGCCCGGCCACATGAACGACTACGTGACGACGCTCGAGGACAACGGTGGGGTGCACATCAACTCCGGGATCCCGAATCGTGCCTTCTACGAGGTCGCGGTTGGGCTCGGCGGCAATGCATGGGAACAGGCGGGCGCCGTCTGGTACCGGGCGCTCACCGACGGCAGGCTCGGCTCGCAGGCGTCCTTCCAGGATGCGGCGAATCTCACGTTCACCATCGCCGGTGAGCTGTACGGGAGCGGGAGCGGTCAGCAGACTGCCGTCGTCAACGGCTGGAACGCCGTCGGCATCGACGCTGCGGCGACGGGAGGTCCGGTCCCGGGCGGCTGTCTGCCGCTCGGGTCCGTGCTTGGCCGCTTCCGGCGCGGCTGACGCTCCCGCCGGCCGGCCTGCGGGGGCGCGGGGAGTTCGGTCGGGGGCTGCCGACCGGCAGCGGTGGGCTCCGGGCGCGGGCGGTCTCCGGGTTTCCCCCGACTCGGTCACTCGCGGTCCGGGGCCACACCGGGGTATCCCCGATGGTCGGCAGCCTCCGGTGCTCGCACGATGCGCATGAGAGAACCGCCATCTCTGGGNNTGGGCGACCATGGCCACATGGGTGGTCGCGCTGGCGGCTGCCGTCGTCCTCGCCTCCGGCATGGGCAGCGTGCTCACCGAGGAAGGGGAGCTGACCGTCGTCACCGAGTCCGAGCAGGCCGGCAACCTGCTCGCCGATCACTTCCCGGCCGACGACCCGCTCGAGGAGTTCGTCGTCGTCGAGAGTCCGAGCGGCAGCGTCGACGACCCACAGGTCGCTGCAACCGTCGACGGCCTCGTCACCGAACTGCGCGGCCTCGACAGCGTCGCGTCCGCGGTGTCGTACCGGGACGGGGTGCCCGGCTTGGTGGCCGACGACGGGGCGACGGCGCTCGTGATCGTGACCCTCCAGGGATCGGGTGACGCCTCCGAGCTCGCCGCCCCGGTGATCGATGCCGTTGCCGCCGCCGATGCCGGCTCCGCCTCGCGCATCACCACTGTGGGTGAGGGCTCGGTCAACGCCGAGTTCGGCAGTCTCGCCGACGAGACCNNCGTGTCCATCATCGCCGCCGCCGGTATGACCGTCGTCGTCGGTCAAGCGCTCGAGCTGTCGCTGTTCGTGGTGAACATGATCACGATGATCGGGCTCGCCGTCGGCATCGACTACTCGCTGTTCATCGTGCAGCGGTTCCGCGAGGAGCGGGCTTTGGGCGGGACCGTCGTCGACGCCGTCGAGCGTGCCGGCGATTCGGCGACCCGCGCCGTCTTCTTCTCCGGCCTGACCGTCGTCATCGCACTGACCGGTCTGCTCGTCATGCCGGACACCGTGATGCGCAGCCTCGGGATCGGCGCCATCCTGGCCGTGGCGGCCGCCGTGCTCGCCGCGCTCACGCTGCTGCCTGCGGTGCTCGGGCTCCTCGGCGACCGGGTGAATCGCTTGCGTGTCCCATTGCTCGGTCGCCCCCGGTACCGGGAGGGCGGGGGCCGCTTCTGGCACCGCGTCACCGAGCTCGTCACCGCTCGACCGGTCGTGAGCATGGTGCTCGCCGGGGGGATTCTCCTGGCGGCTGCCGCTCCGTTCCTGACGCTGCGCACAGGCCAGAACTTCATCGAATCGCTGCCGGAGGACAGCTCCACTCGCCATGCCTACGAGGTGCTGAACGCCGAGTTCGACACCGGGATCGTGACCACCTGGATCGTTGTCGACGCCCCGCCGGGGACCGCAGGCGTCGCCGGGGCGGTCGACGAGCTGGTCGCCGCCCTCGAGTCCGACCCCGCCTACGGAGCCGTCGCAGTGACGCCGAGCCCCGACGGGGCGATCGTCGCCGTGGAAGCGGTCACCAAGCTCGACCCCTCGACCGACGAAGCGGCGGCGGCCGTCACGACGCTTCGTACCGAGACCATCCCTGACGCCTTTGCCGGCGCCTCGGTCGGCGTCTACGTGACCGGCGCCGCCGCCGGCACGGCCGACTACGTCAGCACGATCACGGGGCGTACCCCCGTCATCTTCGTCTTCGTGCTCGGGCTGAGCTTCCTGCTGCTGATGGCCGTCTTCCGGTCGCTGGTCGTTCCGCTCAAGGCGATCGTGATGAACCTGCTGTCCGTAGGGGCCGCCTATGGGCTGATGGTGCTCGTGTTCCAGCACGGCATCGGCGCCGGACTGTTCGGCTTCCAGCAGACGGACGTCATCGAGGCGTGGATCCCGCTGTTCCTGTTCGCCGTGCTGTTCGGCCTGTCGATGGACTACGAGGTNNCTGTTCGGGCTCTCCATGGACTACCACATCTTCCTGCTGAGCCGCATCAAGGAGCGCTACGACCTCACCGGCGACAACAACGCGTCGGTGGCATTCGGTCTCGGCTCGACCGGAGCCATCATCACGGGAGCGGCGCTCATCATGGTCGCGGTCTTCGGCGGGTTCGCTGCAGGCGACCTGGTGATGTTCCAGCAGATGGGCTTCGGTCTGGCCGTTGCGGTGATCCTGGATGCGACGATCGTCCGTTCCGTGCTCGTGCCGGCGACGATGAAGCTGCTCGGTGCACGCAACTGGTACTTCCCCTCGTGGCTGCGCTGGATCCCGGAGATCCACATCGAAGGTCGCCACCCGTTGCAGCCCGGGCACGAGGAACCCGCCGTGGAGCCGGCGCTCGTCTGATTGGCATCGGGAGGTCGGGGCCGCCGCCGGTCCCGGCCTCCTCGGCGGGTGCGCCCCGCCTCGGCCACCAGGGCCGACCGCTCACTACCCGGCGCTCGCTTCTGCCTCTTCGAGCAGCACCGCCACGACGTTCTCGTAGCGCTCCTCGGCATCGTCTGGGGAGTCGCCGACGCTGGTGACGCCGAGGCGGCCGTGAGCGGGCAAA
>DKBA01000065.1 GCA_002450985.1 Acidimicrobiia bacterium UBA6912 | reverse complement strand
GACTTCGCCTACGAGGTGAGCCGCTCGCTCGCCGCCTGCGAAGGCGCGCTCCTGGTGGTCGACGCCACCCAGGGCGTCGAGGCCCAGACCCTGGCCAACGTCTACATGGCGCTGGAGCACGATCTCGAGATCATCCCGGTGATCAACAAGATCGATCTCCCCGCCGCCGAGCCGGAGCGGGTGGCTGCCGAGATCGCCGGCGTGCTCGGCGGGGACGCCGCCGACATCATCCGGGTCTCCGCCAAGACCGGAGCCGGTATCGACGAGCTGCTCGAGGCCATCGTGACCCACCTCCCGCCCCCGGAGGGCGCCACCGCCGACCCGACACGCGCCCTCGTCTTCGACTCCTACTACGACACCTACCGCGGCGTGGTCTGTTACGTGCGGGTGGTCGACGGCGCCCTTCACCGCGGCCGGCGGGTGCGCTTCATGGCGACCGGGCAGGAGGCCGACGCAGACGAGATCGGTGTGCTCACCCCTGCGGCGGTGCCGGTCGACGCGCTCGCCACCGGAGAGGTGGGCTACCTCATCACCGGGGTCAAGGAGATCGACCTCATCAGGGTCGGCGACACCGTCACGGAGGCGGGGCGCCCGGCCACCCGTCGCCTCCCCGGCTACCGCGAGCCGAAGCCGATGGTGTTCTCGGGGCTGTTTCCTTCCGAGGGCGACGACTTCGAGCGACTGCGCGAGGCGCTCGAGAAGCTGCGTCTCAACGACTCTGCCCTCGTGTACCAGGCGGAGACGTCACGGGCCCTCGGATTCGGCTTCCGATGTGGCTTCCTCGGCCTGCTCCACATGGAGATCGTGCGGGAGCGGCTGGAACGCGAGTACGGCCTCGACCTGGTCGCCACCGCCCCCTCCGTCGAGTTCCGGGCGACGCTCACCGACGGCGAGGAGGTCGTCGTCCGGTCGCCGCAGGATCTCCCCGACCCCGGCAAGCTCGCCTCGGTGCGGGAGCCCTTCGTCAAGGTGATGATCATCACCCCGTCCGAGTACGTGGGCACGGTGATGGAGCTGGTGCAGCAGCGCCGCGGCGTGATCGGCGAGATGACGTATCTGACGCCCGAGCGGGTCGAGCTTCACTATCGGGTGCCGCTCGCCGAGATCGTGTTCGACTTCTTCGACCAGCTCAAGTCCCGGACCCGGGGCTATGCGTCCCTCGACTATGAGCCCGACGAGTACGTGGAGTCCGACCTCGTGCGGGTGGAGATCCTGCTCAACGGGGTGCCGGTCGACGCCTTCTCGACCATCGTCCATCGCGAGAAGGCCTACAACTACGGGCGGGCGATGGTCGATCGTCTGCGCGAGCTCATCCCCCGCCAGCTCTTCGACGTGCCCGTCCAGGCGGCGGTGGGCAGCCGGATCATCGCCAGGGAGACGATCAAGGCGAAGCGCAAGGACGTGCTCGCCAAGTGNNGAGAAGCAGAAGGAGGGCAAGCGGCGGATGAAGATGGTCGGTCAGGTTGAGGTCCCGCAGGAGGCGTTCATCTCGGCCCTGCGCATCGATGAGTGACCGCGTCGCCGCTGCCCCTGACGGCACGGCAGGCGCAACGGGCCAGGGTGACCGGCCGTGGAACGATCTCGCGCCCGATTCGCCGGAGCTGGCCGACCTGGCGGCGTCGTGGCGGTCGGCCTACGTGCACATCCCCTTCTGCACGCGACGCTGCCCGTACTGCGACTTCGCCGTCGTCACCCCGGACGAGACCGCGTTCGGCCACGACGCGTACATCGATGCGGTCGTCGCCGAGATCGGGATGGAGCCGTCGTGGGCGCCGCTCGATGCGGTCAACTTCGGTGGGGGCACGCCATCGGCGGTTGCGCCCCGTGAGCTGATCACGGTCCTCGATGCGCTGCGGTCACGTTTCGGGCTCGCGCCCGGCGCCGAGATCAGCCTCGAGGCGAACCCCGAGGACTGGGACGGGGCCTGGGCCGACGACCTCCTCGCCGCCGGCTTCACCAGGGTCTCGTGGGGTGTGCAGTCGTTCGACGTCGGTGTCCTCGCCGCGCTCGGCAGGCTCCACACCCCCGAGGGTGCGGTGCGTGCGATCGCCGGTTCGCAACGGGCCGGCTTCGCATCCGTGTCCGTCGACCTCATCTTCGGCACGCCGGGTGAGTCGACGGCGTCGTGGCGGCGCACCGTCGACGCTGCGATCGCATGCGCTCCCGATCACCTGTCGGCCTATGCGCTCACCGTCGAGCGCGGCACCGCCCTGAGCCGCGCCGTGCTCGCCGGAGGGCCGGCGCCCGACGCCGACGACCAGGCCGAGAAGTACGAGACGCTGGCCGCGGCACTGACGCCCACCGGGCTCGTCCAGTACGAGGTCTCCAACTGGGCACGCCGCGGCCACCCCTGCCGGTACAACCTCAGCACGTGGGCCCAAGGCGAGTACCTGGCGTTCGGCCTCGGGGCCCACGGCCATCGCGACGGGGTGCGACGCCGCAACCTGCGTCGCCTCGATGCGTACCTGGCGCGGGTCGCCCAGGGTGTGCGGCCCGAAGCCGGGTTCGAGCGCCTCGACGCGTGGGCCAGGGAGCGGGAGCGCATCATCCTCGGCCTGCGCAGGCGCGCCGGCGTCGAGGTGGGCGAGGGCGGGGAGCGTCTTGCCGCCTCCGCCGAGGGGAATCGACTCGTCGCCGCCGGCGTCCTCGCCTTCGAGGGCGGACGGGCGAAGGCGGCTCGCCCGCTCCTCACCGACGCGGTGAGCGTCGCCGTCTTATCACTCTCGCCCGGAGACTGCTAATTTCATTGTGATGCTTGACGATCGCCGCGCCAGGGTTCTCGAAGCGCTCGTCGAGGAGTACATCGCCACGGGACTCCCGGTGAGCTCCCAGGCGATCCTCGAACGGAGCGGTCTCGCCGTGTCCAGCGCGACGATCCGCAACGATCTCGCCCGATTGGAGTCGTACGGCTTCGTCTCCCAACCGCACACCTCCGCAGGCCGGATACCGACGTCCCAGGGGTACCGGTTCTACGTGGACCACACCGCCCCCGCCCGACTGCGCACGGCGACGCGAAGTCGCATCGAGGAGTTCTTCTCCAACGTGCACCGCGAGCTGAACCGGCTGCTCAAGGAGACCACCGGGCTGCTCTCCGATCTCAGCCACTACCCGGCCGTCATCATCGGGCCGGGCTTCTCGGGGGAGACGGTGCGTGCGTTCCACCTCGTGGCGCTCGGCTCCCGTGTGGTTCTTGCGGTGACCGTGTCCGCATCGGGCCGGGTGAGCCAGAACGTCGTCCGGCTCCTGTTCAATCCGACGGAGGACGAGCTCGCCGTTGCCGAGGNNCACGCCATCCTGGCGCTCCTCGAGCAGGAGACGGCGGTGCGCCGCCTCATCGGCGAGGAGTCCGATCTCACCACGGTCCGGCTGAGCAGTGAGATGGACGTGAGCGAGATCGATCTCGCCGTCGTCTCCAGTCCATACGATGCGGGCGAGCATGGCAGCGGCCGGGTCGGCGTGCTCGGGCCGATGCGGATGGACTATCGCAGAACCATCAAGATCGTCGAGGAAGTCGGCGAGAGCCTCGGCGATAGTCTCGGGCGCTGAGATGAGCGACTACTACGAGGTCCTGGGGGTCTCACGAGACGCGACCCAGGAGGAGATCAAGCGGCGTTTCCGCAAGCTGGCCAGGGAGACGCATCCCGATGCGAACCCCGACGACGCTCATGCGGAGGAGCGATTTCGCGAGATCGCCGAGGCTTACGAGGTGTTGTCGGACCCGGCCAAGCGCGCCCGGTACGACCGTGGCGACACGTTTGGCGGCGATCTCTTCAGCCAGTTCGCCGGTCTCGACGAGATCCTCCAGCAGTTCTTTGGAGGCGCCGGCTTCGGCTTCGGCGGGATGCGCCGCGGCCCGCGCCGGGGCAGCGACGTCGGCGTCACGATCGAGCTGACGCTCGACGAGGCCGCTGAGGGGGTGCGGCGTGAGATCGAGTTCGCCGCCGCCGTCGCGTGCAGCGAGTGCGCGGGCTCCGGGGCCGCTGCGGGCACGTCGCCGACGCGTTGCGCGACGTGCGGAGGCGCCGGCCAGGTGCAGGTGAGCCGGAGTACCTTCCTCGGATCGATGATGACGGTCTCGGAGTGCCCTACGTGCCGGGGCTCGGGGCAGACCATCGAGACCCCATGCCCCGTCTGCGTCGGGGCAGGCCGGGTCGACGATCGTCACACCCTGACGGTCGAGATCCCCGAGGGGGTGGACGACGGCACCCGGCTCCGCCTCCCCGGCAAGGGCGGCGCAGGGGAGCGCGGCGCTCCGGCCGGTGACCTCTACGTCCAGGTGCGGATCCCGGCCGACCCTCGATTCCAGCGCATGGGCGACGACCTGCACCACCGCATCCGGTTGGGTCTCGCCGAGGCGACGCTCGGGTCCGCCGTCACCGTGCCGCTGCTCGGCGGGGAGGACATGGATGTCGACATCCCGGCCGGGACGCAGCCCGGCACGGTGTTCCGCATCGCCCGCCAGGGCATGCCCAGGCTTCGCCGCCGGGGCCGCGGCGATCTCCTCGTCGAGGTGGAGGTGGTCGTTCCGACCGATCTCACCACCGAGCAGGAGCAGGCGCTGCGGCGTTTTGCCGAGCTGCACGGGGAGAACCCCGCCGAGGCGCGGCGCAAGCGTCGTTTTCGGGCGGGGTGAGTGATGCCGCCGTGCCACAATTCGTGCCCGCGGGCTTTGCGCTTCGACGTGCGCCGAGAGGCGACGAGCTGTGTGCTGCGTCCCACAGAGCGCGGCTGAAGATGGCGGCCCACGTCCCTCATCTGTATCTCCCGCCGCCGTGGGGTGACGGCGACATCGCCTTGTCCGCCGAGGCGCGCCACCACCTCCAGCGGGTGCTGCGGCGCGCACCGGGCAGCACCGTCACCTACACCGATGGTCTCGGCACGATCGGCGAAGGCGCATTGGGCGAGGGCTGTGTGGTGCGGCGCAGCGAGACCGCGGTGCCCCGTGGCGATCTCCTCGCCTGTGCAGTGGCGCCGCCCCACCGCACCGAGCGGGCGAGGTTCCTGGTCGAGAAGCTCGCGGAGCTGGGCGTCGACCGGCTCGTGTGGCTGCGCTGCCGGCACGCCGAAGGCGCTCCCCCCCGACCCGAGAAGGCCGGCGCCTGGGCGGTGGCAGCCCTCGAGCAGTCTCGGGGTGCGCACCTCATGGAGATCGCCGGGCCCGTCGGGTGGAGCGACCTGGGGGACCCCCGGTTGGTCGTCGCCGACGCGGCCGGATCCGCTGCGGAGGAGGCGCTCCCGGTGCGGGGCGACCTCACGATCGCCGTCGGACCGGAGGGCGGGTTCGCCGAGGGCGAGGTCCCTGCCGGCGCGATGCGACTCGGTCTGGGAGACCGTGTCCTGCGCACCGAGACGGCCGCCATCGTCGCGGCCGGCCTCGCCCTGGAATGCAGGCGGAGCTCGAGATGACGTTGCGGCGTGTGCGGACCGGCCCCAGCGACGTAGTGGGAGAGGGCACCAGCCGGTATACTCGGTGTCTCTCCATGCGTCCTACCGCGCATCCCTTCTCCGTTCGCGCAAGCGAGTTCCCGTGACGCTCACCCCTGCGACCGATATACGTATCAAGGTTCCCAGCAACCACCTCATCGTGGATCTGCTCGGGGAGCACGACGCGCACCTGCGGCTCATCGAGGGGGCATTCCCCGAGGTGCGCATCGTGGCGCGGGGCAACCAGATCGACATCCACGGTCCCGAGGGGGACGGCGAGACGGTCCGGACGATCTTCGACGAGCTACTCATCCTCGTGCAAGAAGGGCACCGCCTCGACGGCGACCGGGTGAACCGGGTGATCGACCTCGTGCGCAAGGACGTGCCGTCGCCCTCGGGGATCTTCACCGAGGCCATCAAGGTGGGGCGGGGTCGGGTCGTGCGTCCCAAGACCCACGGCCAGAAGCGCTACGTCGACGCCGTTCGGGAGAACACGCTGATCTTCGGGGTCGGTCCCGCCGGGACGGGCAAGACCTACCTGGCCATGGCGTGCGCCATCGAAGCCCTGCTGTCCGGTTCGGTCCGCCGCATCATCCTCAGCCGCCCCGCGGTGGAGGCGGGGGAGCGGCTCGGTTTCCTCCCCGGCGACCTCGCAGCCAAGGTCGATCCCTATCTGCGGCCTCTCTACGACGCGCTCTATGAGATGCTCGGTCCGGACGAGACGGCGCGTCTCATGGAGCGGGGCACCATCGAGATCGCCCCGCTCGCCTACATGAGGGGACGCACCCTCAACGACGCCTTCATCGTGCTCGACGAGGCGCAGAACACGTCACCCGAGCAGATGAAGATGTTCCTCACCCGCATGGGCTTCAACTCGAAGATGGTGGTCACCGGCGACGTCACCCAGGTCGATCTCACCGACGGCCGCCGGTCCGGTCTCCGCATCGTGGGGACCGTGCTGCGCGATGTCGAAGGCATCGAGTTCGTCGAGCTGCGCGGCGACGACGTCGTCCGTCACCGGATCGTCGCCGCCATCGTCGAGGCCTACGAGCGCTACGAGGAACGGCTGCGCGACGCCGAGGCCGGTGCGTCGTCGTGAGCCGGTTCATCAAACGGCCGATCCTCGTGAACGGCCTCGTCATCGCCATGACCATCGTTCTCGTCGGCATCACGCTCACCGTCGGGCGCGCCGAGGCCGAGCCCGCGATCGACTTGGCGATCGGTGACCCGGCGCCCGAGACCTACAGGGCGAACGCGTTCGTCCAGGTGCTCGACGAAACTGCGACGGCAGCGGCCAGGGAACGAGCCGCCAACCAGGTCCCGGCCGTCTACAGGATCGATCCCCTCGTCCGGAGTCGCGTCGAGGGCCAGATTCGTCAGTTCTTCAACGACGTGCGCAACGCACCCCTTGGTCCGGATCCCCTCATCGTCCTGACCGCCATCGCCCGGACACCGGAGGCGACGGCGGAGACCAACGGCTTCACGATCGACTACACGATCACCGTCAACAACCCGCGCACCCGAGAGCGCACCTACGACCTGTCGGTGACCCCCCGGTTCGCCGAGGCGGTGACCATCGAAGAGGCCGCGGTCGCCATCGATTTCGGCGCCGAGGGCCGGGTCGATGAGGAGGCGATGCCGCTCCCCGTCGAGGAGCCGACCTGGGTGCTCGCCGGCGAGAGCCCAGATGGCAGCGACGCGCCGGTGCTCGCGGCGCGCGCCAGTGATCAGTACGTGGTGAGCGTCACCTTCAGCGGGGATGCGACCCTGGTCACCGAGGAGAACTCCAACTGCGATCTGGATCCCGGAGAGACGGCAAGCGGGCTCCGCCTGGAGACCCAAGCCGTGGTGCTCGACCAGCCCGTGGCGGAGGCGGCGTGCCGACCCCTCCCTGGCTTCGTCGTGGTGGCGCCGGACACGACGGCGAACCCGGACGACACGACCACGTCAACCGCCACCACGTCGTCGACGACGACCACCACCACGACGACCACGCTCCCGCCCGAGGCGCAGGTGGCGGCGCTGGAGAGCGAGTACGCCGTCTATCGGGACGCGATCCCCGTCTTCGTCGATCTGTACGCCGCCCACCTCGCAGATCTCGGAGCCGGGGGCGACGGCTTCTTCGACCGTATCGAGCAGACGGTGGTCGACCTGGCCGACGATCAGCTCCAGGAGGGCATCCGGCAGGCCGAGCTCCTCACCGTCCGCAACGGGGTGCTCGCCGACCCGCCACGGATCGTGATCCCCGAGCTCGACGCAGACCAGTCGGCGGAGTTGCGCGAGGCGGCGGCCATCGTCGTCGCCTTGTCCCTCGACTACAACGAGGTGCTCGATCAGCAAGCGACCGACCTCGACAAGCAACAGGCGCGTGATGCGGTCCCCGATCAGTTCGTGACCTACCAGCTCGGTCAGCCGATCGTCAACCAGGGTGAGGCGATCACCGCCGTGGAGCTGGAGGCGATCAACCGCCTCGGCCTGCTCGAGCCCGAGCCGGGTGCCTCGCGTACCGCAGTGGCGGTGCTCGGCGGGCTGGCGGTGTTGCTGGCCGCGCTGTTCCTGTGGCGCATCGCTCCCAGCCAGTGGTCGCAGCCGAAGCACATCGCCTTGCTCGGCATCCTCATGCTGCTTGCCGCGGCGGTGGCGAGAGTGCCGGAGTTGATCGGCGTGGAGAGCCCCCAACTGGCCTACGCGATGCCGGCGGCGCTGCTCGGTTACACGGCGGCGATCATGTACGACCCGCGCACGGCGTTGTTGACGTCCGTGCCGATGGGCATATTCACCGCGGTGGCCACCCAGGACCCGGCGCTGACCATCTATGCCGCCGCTGCCACCGTGGCTCCCGTCGCCTTCGTTTCCGCCGTCTCGACCCGGCGTGAGCTGCGGCTCGCCGTCGTGCTCGGCGCCGCCGTCCTGGTGCCGCTCGCCGGTACGGTGGCGTGGATGTTCGAGGGTCGCGACCTCGCCTTCGAGGCGGCGGTCGCCGGCTTTGCCGGCGGTGTCATCGGCGGCCTCCTCGCCCAGGGTCTCGTGTCCTTCCTGGAGAATCTCTTCCAACTCACCACGACGGTGACGTTGCTCGACTTGACGGACCGAAATCATCCCGCGCTGCGCCTCATCGAGGACAAGGCTCCGGGGACCTTCAACCACTCGATCCTCGTCGGCAACCTCGCCGGCCGTGCCGCTCGAGCCATCGGCGCCAATCCGCTGTTCGCCCAGGCGACGGCGTTCTATCACGACCTCGGCAAGACCGAGAACCCTCAGTACTTCATCGAGAACCAATTCGGCGTGTCGAACCCCCACGACGATCTCGACCCTGCGGCATCGGCGGAGATCATCCGCCGCCACGTCAGCGACGGCCTGCGTCTCGCCCGCCAGTACCGCATCCCACCCGACGTGGCCGCCGGCGTCGAACAGCACCACGGAACGGGGCTGATGCGCTACTTCTATCACAAGGCCATGGAGGCGGACCCCACCGTCGACCCCGCCCTGTTCCGGCACCGAGGCCGCAAGCCGCAGCGCAAGGAGATGGCGATCGTCATGATCTCGGATGCGGTGGAGGGTGCGGCGCGGGCCCTCGCCCAGCACGAGGATCCAACCGCCGACAGCCTCCAGAAGCTCGTGGAGTCGGTGGTCGGCGAGAAGCTGGAGGATGGCCAGTTCGACGAGTCGGCGCTCACATTCGGCGATCTCACCAGCGTGAAGCGGGCGCTGGTCGAGGCGCTCATCGGCTACTACCACACGAGGATCCCGTATCCCGGCTTCCCCGGTCCGCGGGTGGAGGGCTCGTGAACGTGTCGATCTCAGATGAGCGGGACGACCCCCTGCCGGTCGGTCCGTTCGCCGAGCTCGCAGAGATCGTGCTCACCAGCGAGGGCGTCCCGTCCGATGCCGAGGTCGCCATCACCCTCGTCGATCCCGAGGAGATGACGGTCCTCAACGAGCAGTACATGGGCAAGACCGGCCCGACCGACGTGCTGGCGTTCCCGCTCGAGGACCTCGTTCCCGGGTCGCCGCCGGCCGCGACACCGCCCGGCCCTCCCCTCGCGCT
Source organism: Acidimicrobiia bacterium UBA6912 (assembly GCA_002450985.1). GTDB lineage: Bacteria > Actinomycetota > Acidimicrobiia > Spongiisociales > UBA5794 > UBA6912. The sequence continues at coordinate 2,303 of DKBA01000065.1, read as the reverse complement.
CGGTGACATCGTGATCTGTCCGGCCGTCGTGCTGGCGAACACCGAAGCCGATGCGGCACACTTCGCCGATGAGATGGCGTTGATGGTGGTCCACGGCCTCCTACACCTGCTCGGCTACGACCATGTCGACGACGACGATGCCGAGCGAATGGAGGCGCGGGAGCGGCGCTATCTCGAGCGAGTCGGGAGACGGAGGCGATGACCGGGGCGGCGTTGATCGTGTCGGCGCTCCTCGTTGCCCTGACCGGGATCATCCGGGCGGCGGGGGCGTCGCTGGTGCGGACACCGCGAGCCGATGCGCTCCACGACGCGGCGGAAGGTGACCGGCGGGCCGCCGTCGTCGCCGGGCTGCTGGAACGCCGCGCCCAGGTGCAACCGGCTCTCGGAGCATTCCACACCGGCATCCTCGTCCTGGCGTCGATCCCTGCCTCGTGGGCGCTGGTCCGCCGGTACGACGGAGCGATGCTGCTGTGGAGCCTTGTCGGTCTCGGGGTCGTGATGGTGCTGTTCGGCGACCTCATCCCCCGCGCCATCGGGAGGCGTCACCCGCAGCGACTCGCCTACCGCTGGGCGTGGCTGCTCAAGCCCGTCGTCGAGCTGGGCCAGGCCGCCTCCGACTGGATCGGTGACGACGACGACGAGGCCGAGGACGAGGACCACGACGAGGAGGAGGCGGCGGCGGAGCGAGAGCTGATCACGTCGGTCCTCGAGTTCGGCGATGCGATCGTGCGCGAGGTGATGGTGCCGCGCCCCGACATGGTCAGCATCGAGGGCTCTGCGTCCACCGACGCCGCCCTCGATCTCGTCATCGAGGCCGGCCGCTCCCGTATCCCCGTGCTCGGCGAGGGCATCGACGATGTCGTCGGGGTGCTCTACGCCCGCGACCTGCTCCGGCTGTTCGACCAGCAGGCGGCGCCGGTGCCGTGCCGGGAGCTGGCGCGGGAGCCGTACTTCGTGCCGGAGACCAAGCCCGTCGCCGCGCTGCTGCGGGACATGCAGGCCAACCAGGTGCACCTGGCGATCGTCGTCGACGAGTACGGTGGCACGGCCGGCTTGGTCACCATCGAGGATCTCCTCGAGGAGATCGTGGGAGAGATCGCCGACGAGTACGACGAGGAGGAGCCGATGGTCGTGCAACTCGAGTCGGGCGATTACCTCCTCGACGCACGGCTCGCGATCGACGACGTGGAGGAGCTGCTGGGGATCGAGTTGCCCGACGAGGACTGGGACACCGTCGGTGGGCTCGTCCTCGGCCTCGCCGGCCGGGTTCCTCGGGAGGGCGAGTCCTTCGATCTCGCCGACCATGTCTTCGTCGCCGACAAGGTGCAGGGCCGGCGTATCGCCCGCGTCCGGCTGCACCAGCGCTGACGTGAAGTCCGGTTTTGTCACCATCGTCGGACGGCCCAACGTGGGCAAGTCCACCCTCGTCAACGCCCTCGTCGGCACGAAGGTCGCGATCACCTCTCCGCGGCCGCAGACGACTCGCAACATCATCCGCGGCGTCCTCAACGTCGGCCGGCCGGAGGCGCAGCTCGTCTTCGTCGACACGCCCGGCGTCCATCGCCCGCGCACCGCGCTCGGCGATCGTCTCAACCGTCTGGTCTACGGCTCGCTCGAGGACGCCGACGCCGCCCTGTTCGTGCTCGATGCGACACAGAAGACCGGGCCGGGGGACCGGCGCATCGCAGAGCGGTTGGCCGCCTTCGAGGGGCCGACCGTCGTTGCCGTCAACAAGGTGGACGCCGCCTCACGGGAGCAGGTCATCGTGATGCTCGGAGAGGCGGGGGAGTGGGACTTCGCCGCATACGTCCCGGTGTCGGCGACAGAGCGCACGGGGCTGGACGATCTCGTTGCCGAGATGCTCACGCTCGTCCCCGAGGGGCCGGCGTTCTTTCCACCCGGGATGGCGACCGACCAGCCCGATGCGCTGCTCGCCGCCGAGCTGGTGCGGGAGAAGTACCTCGCCCGGCTCCGGGAGGAGCTCCCCCACTCGCTCGCCATCGTGGTCGACGACATGGAGGCGAGGGCGACCGGGACGCTGTACATCGCGGCGACGCTCTACGTCGAGCGCCCCTCGCAGAAGGGGATCGTCATCGGCAAGGGCGGAGCCACGTTGCGCGACGTGGGTGCGGAGGCGCGCGTCGAGCTCGAGACGTACTTCGGCACGCCCGTGTACCTCGACCTGCGCGTCAAGGTGGAGCGCGACTGGCAGCGCAAGGAACAGCTCCTCGATCGGTTGGGATTCTGAGGGGAACACCGGACCTGGCGCGCCTGGTATGGGTCGAACGGCCCAATCGCCGATT
>DKBA01000071.1 GCA_002450985.1 Acidimicrobiia bacterium UBA6912 | reverse complement strand
GGCGGCGCGGTTGCACGCGCGCCTATGAGCATTGGTATGAAGTCGAGAGTCGGGATACGGGCTACGGGATACGGGCTACGAAGAACCGCCCGCGTCAGGAGGTTTCACAATGAGTGACCGTTTCCACCCCATCTCCATGGAGCAGCTCACGGATTGGGTGTTCACGGAGCTGGAGGAGAGGGACTCGCTCTTCAACGTCCCGCGCGCGGCGTTCTTCGTGCCCAGTCCCGACCACCGTTTCCGGCTGAGCAAGTACGGAGTCGAGCTCGACACACCGTTCGGCGTCGCCGCCGGCCCGCACACCCAGATGGCGCAGAACATCATCGTGTCGTGGCTCGTGGGGGCGCGGCTCCTCGAGCTGAAGACGATCCAGACCCTCGACGAGCTCGACGTCAACAAGCCCTGCATCGACGTCGAGGACGAGGGCTACAACGTCGAGTGGTCGCAGGAGCTGAAGGTCTTCGAGTCGTTCGACGAGTACCTGCGCGCCTGGGTGCTCATCCACGCCCTCCACCACAAGTTCGGGTGGTACGGGGACCGCCCCGGGATGATCTTCAACATGAGCGTCGGCTACAACCTCGAGGGGATGCTGAAGCCGAATGTGCAGTGGTACTTCGACACGATGGCAGACGCCTCCGAGTACCTGCCGGCCTATATCGGCATCGTGGCGGAGCGCTATCCGGCGGTGCGGGACCTCGACATCCCGTCGCAGCTCTCCGACACGATCACGCTGTCCACGATGCACGGCTGCCCGCCCGACGAGATCGAGAAGATCTCGCTGTATCTGCTCCAGGAGCGGAAGCTGCACACGTCGGTGAAATGCAACCCGACGCTGCTCGGCGCCGACCGGGTGCGCGGCATCGTCAACGACGCGCTCGGGTTCGACGACATCCCCATCCCCGACGCGGCCTTCGGCCACGACCTCATGTACGTCGATGCGGTGCCGATGTTCCACAACCTGCGACGGGTGGCCGCTGCGGAGGGACTCACCTTCGGGCTCAAGCTCACGAACACGCTCGAGGTGAACAACTGGCGCACCGTGTTCGAGGCGGACGAGATGATGTACCTGTCGGGGCGGGCGCTCCACGCGGTCACGACGAACCTCGCCTCGAAGATCTCCGAGGAGTTCCGGGGCGACCTCATGCTGTCGTTCGCCGGCGGCGCCGACTGCTTCAACGTCGCCGACCTGCTCCGTTCCGGGATGCGGACGATCACGGTGTGCTCAGACCTGCTGAAGTCGGGCGGCTACCTGCGCATGCTCCAGTACATGGAGACCGTCGACGCCGCCTACGACGAGGTAGGGGCCGTCGACACCGAGGACTTCATCTGCAGGACCGGGCTGCGCCAGAAGGACATCGTCGAGTTCACGCCGCTCATGCGGTATGCCTCGCTCACCGACAGCGGACTCGATCTGACGATGGCGCAGTGCGCCGACCTCCAGTCGACGCTGGTGGGCTACGACGGGGACGGCCCCATCGTCGAGGTGGCGAGGGAGTGGGCGGCCGACCACGGCTTCGACGCAACGCGGGCCGACGCCATCGCCGCCCTCACCGTCAAGGTGCTGTCGCGGGTGAACCTGCGCCAGTACGCCGAGCAGGTGCGCGACGAGTGGCGCTACCAGAAGCACTCGTTCCGCATGGACCGCTCCAAGACCCCGCGCCGGCTGCACTACTTCGACTGCATCGAGGCGCCGTGCGTGGACGAGTGCCCCGTGGACCAGAAGGTGCCGCAGTACATGAACGCGGTCCGCCAGGGTGACTTCCTCGGTGCGGTGAAGCTGGCCAGGGAGGACAACCCGCTGCCGTCGATCCTGGGCAGGGTGTGCGATCACCTGTGCGAGAACACCTGCATCCGCACCCACTTCGATCAGCCGCTGGCGATTCGCCAGATCAAGCGCTTCATCATGGAGCACGAAGAGCAGCCGGTGATGTTCGTGCGCAACGAGCCGGCGCAGAAGAACGTGGCGATCGTCGGCGCCGGACCGGCCGGTCTCGCCGCCGCCGAGGAGCTGGGCTATGCGGGTTTTGGCGTCACCATCTTCGAGGCCCATCCCTACGCCGGGGGCATGGTGGGCGGGGCGATTCCCTCGTACCGCCTGCCCCAGGAGGAGATCGACCAGGACATGGCCATCCTGGACGAGCTCGGCGTCGAGATCCGTTACAACCAGAAGGCCGGGGTGGACTTCACGATCGACGAGCTGCGCAACGACGGCTACGTCGCCGTGTTCGTCGCCGTCGGCGCCCAGCTCGCCAAGAAGCTCGACCTCCCGGGGGAGGATGCCGAAGGGATGCTCGACGGCATCACCTTCCTGCGCAGCGTCCGGGAGGAGCGTCCGGTGCCGATCGGTGCCAAGGTCGGTGTGGTCGGTGCAGGCGACACGGCGATGGACTGCGTGCGCTCTGCCCGCCGCGTCGGCGCCGAGCACGTGTACCTGATCTACCGGCGAACCATCGACCAGATGCCGGCCGACCCCGAGGAGATCCACGCCAGCCTCGAGGAGGGCATCGAGATCGTCGAGCTCGCCAAGCCGGCGGCGCTCCACGTGGAGGACGGCCACCTGCGCGGCCTGGTGTGCACCAAGACCGAGTACCGCGGCGACCGCGACGCCTCGGGTCGCAAGATCCCGTTCGACGTAGCCGACTCGGAGTTCGAGATCGAGCTCGACACCCTCATCCTGGCGATCAGCCAGCACTCCGTGCTCGACTTCTTCGGCGACACCCCGCCGGCGCTGACGAGCCGCGGCTACATCGAGGTCGATCCGGAGACGTTCGAGTCGTCGATCCCCGGCGTGTATGCGGGCGGCGACGTCGCCGCCCACGGGCCGTCGTCGATCGTCAAAGCCGCCGCCGACGGCAAACGGGTCGCCCACGCCATCGCTGCCAAGTACGGGAGCGGGCGGGTCATGCCGGTGCCCGAGGAGCGGCCGGTCGATCTCCACGAGATGACGGTGCGCCGGGCGCGGCGGGAGTACCGGGTGCCGATCCGGTTCAGCCCCCTCGACGAGCGCGACGGGTTCGAGGAGACGGTGCTCTCCTACACGCCAGAGGAGGCGATGAAGGAGGCGAGCCGGTGTCTCGACTGCCACGAGATCTGCAGTCTCTGTGTCGGGGTGTGCCCGAACATGGCGCTGATGACGTACCAGATGGATGCGGTGCGGGCCGACCTGCCGGCGCTCACGGTGCAGGGTGGCGTGGCGGTCGCGGGCGAGCCGTCGCCGTTCGTCGCCGACCAGCAGTTCCAGATCGCGGTGCTCACCGACTTCTGTAACGAGTGCGGCAACTGCGTGACGGCCTGTCCGACGTCGGGCGAGCCGTACCGGGACAAGCCCCGGCTCTACCTCGACCGGGACGACTTCGAGGCCGAGAAGGCGAATGCCTTCATGATGTTCGGCGACTCGGTCATGGAAGCCCGCGTGGACGGTGCGACCCACCGCATCGAGGTGAACGGCGTCATCGAGTACCGCGCACCGGCGTTCACGGCGAAGCTCGACAAGGACACGCTGGAACTCCTCGAGGCGACGCCGACGGCCGCTGCCTCCGAGGGCGAGGTCCTCTCGCTCGAGCCGGCCGCAGTGATGGCGACGCTGCTGCGCGGCGTCGCCACCTCCATGCCTCACATCCCGGTGATGACCGGCGGCGGCACCTTCGTCGTGCATCCGGGTTACGCCGAGGACTGACCGGACGCCCGGAGGCGTTCGTCCGGCGTGGCGGCGCCGGCGGCGACCAGGTTGGATCGTGCGCGGCGGTGATAAGCCACCGTTAATGAGCGGTTACCGATTCCTGAAGATTCGGCGGGCGCCCTGGACACGAGCGGATCGGGCGATAGCGTCGACACGGGGAGGTAGGCGAGCAGGTTCCGTCGGCCCGATTCGGGCTGGGCTGCCTGCGAGAGAAGGGGATGGGAGCATGAGGCGTTCGAGGAGAGCCCAGGTCATCGGGATGGCCATCGTCGTGATCGCAGCGGTGATCGCGCTCGCCGCCGCACCTGCCCCGGCTTCCACCAGGCTCCTGGCATCTCGGCGGGTTCCCGCCGCACACGTAGCCCGGTAGCGCGCCGCCGGCGAGCCGGCTCGGCCTCGATTGGGTCGGCCGGGCCATTCGTGCGCTTCCCGGTGCGTCCCTGCAAGATCTCTCGGTGTCGAGTGTCACACCTATGGAATGCGCTCCCGATTCGGCGGCCCGTAGCCCGGGGGAAGACGGTCGGTCAGGACCGTCGGGCAACGGGCCGCCGAGTCTCTTGGTAGAGGAAGGTTCGACATGACACGGGAAGCGTTGATCAGCTACATGAACGCCTGGCTGCTCGAGAACGGCTGGTTCGCCGGCAAGCGCGAGCTGGACTTCATCCTCGAGGTGCGCCGGATGGCCGAGGATCTCCCTCGCATCGTGAGCCACCCCGTACTGGGCCGCGATGCTCAGCTCGGCGACGCCGAGTAGAGAGCGATGCGAGGGGGGCGAGGCGATGCTTGATTGGTCCCTGCGGGACCAATCAAGACTGAGCCGTCGCCCTGCCCAC